>NZ_CP049866.1:3215000-3515000 GCF_011300215.1 Nocardioides piscis | reverse complement strand
CGAGCTCCAGGGCGACGCGCTCGATGACCGCAGCCGGGACGCCGCTCATCCGCTCCGCGAGGGCGGGAGTGAAGGGGGCGACGGCCGACTCGACATCGGCCAGCCCATCGGCATACGACGGGGCGGTGGCGAGCCCGTCGGCGAACAGCACGTTGAGCATCGCCAGCAGCACCCAGGCGTCGGTGCCGGGCCGGACGAAGTGGTGCTCGGAAGCGACCTTGGCGGTCTCGGTGCGCCGCGGGTCGAACACGACCATGCGTCCGCCGCGCTGCTTGAGCTCGCGCAGCCTGGCCGGGAAGTCGGGCACGGTCATCAGGGAGCCGTTGGAGGCCATCGGGTTGGCGCCGAAGACCAGGAAGTAGCTCGTCCGGTCGATGTCCGGGATCGGCAGCAGCAGCTGGTGGCCGAACATCAGCTGCGCGAGCAGCTGGTGGGGGAGCTGGTCGACGGAGGTGGCGCTGAAGGTGTTCTTGCTCCGCAGCGACTTCACGAGTGCCGTGCCGTGGGTCATCGAGCCCAGGCTGTGCACGTTGGGGTTGCCGAGATAGATGCCGACCGCATCGCGGCCGTGCCGGTTGATCGTGTCGGCCAGCGCGCCGGAGACGAGGTCGATCGCCTCGGTCCAGCCGATCTCGTGGAACTCCCCGGTCGCCCGGTCCCGGCGCACCGGCCGGCGCAACCGCTCGGGGTCTGCATGGATGTCGGCGATCGCGACGCCCTTGGGGCAGATGTGGCCGCGCGACAGCGGGTCGTCGGGATTGCCCCTCACACCCGTCACCGCGCCGTCCTCGATCGTGAGCACGAGGCCGCAGATCGCCTCGCACAGGTTGCAGACACCGATCTTCGTCTCAGCGGTCACGGTCCGGATCGTCGCACGTCGGACACGCCGAAGGAATGCCGCAGTCAACACTACTGCGCTATCCGCACTACTGTTCACAGCATGGACAACACCCAGCTCCTCAAGGGAGTGCTCGACCTCGCGGTGCTCGCGGTGGTCGACGACGAGGACGGCTACGGCTATGACGTCGTACGCCGACTGCGGGCGGGCGGCCTCGACGAGGTCGGCGACGCGTCGGTCTACGGCACGCTCCGGCGGCTGTATGCCGCGGGGTCGCTGACCTCCTACGTCGTGCCTTCCGAGAGCGGCCCGCACCGCAAGTACTACGGCATCACCCCCACCGGCCGCGCACAGCTGAAGACGCAGCGCGACGAGTGGAACCACTTCTCCACCACCGTCACCAACCTGCTGCAGGGGGCACGCACATGAGCGAGACCGTTCGGACCTCACCCGAGGTCGACTCCTTCGTCGCGGCCGTCCGCGCCCGCTTCACCGACCTCGACGCCGCCGAGCGCGAGGAGCTGCTCGGCGGGCTCGAGGCCGACACGAGCGACCTCGTCGCCGAGCGAGGGCCAGAGGCGCTGGCGGACCCTGACGCATACGCCGCCGAGCTGCGGGCGGCCGCGGGGCTTGCGGACTTCGCTCCACCTCGACGGGCCATGCCCACCCTGGGGCTGGGGGTGATCCTCGACGACCTGCACGCACTCTGGGACCGCACGCTCGACGGGCTGCCCGGCTCGCCGCGCGGCTTCGTCGAGTCCTTCCAGCCGTCGTGGTGGGTGCTGCGTGGATTCGTGGCCTGGATGGTCGTCCAGGACGTACGAGGCGGGAACCAGGTGTTTGTCACCGCTCCCTGGCTCGTCGTGCTCGGACTCCTCGTGGTGGCCAGCGTCCAGCTGGGTCGGGCAGGCTGGGGACTGTCGGTGCTCAAGTCCGCTGCAGCCGGTCGTCTCGCAGTCGCGGGACTCAATGTCTTCGCCCTGACGATGCTGCCGGGGGCGGTGGACCGGCTCAACTGGATGGTGGCTGAGAGTCGCGGCGCCGACCTCTACGGCTACGAGTGGTACGAGTCGCCGGCGGACACCACCAGGAGCAACGTGATCACCTATCAGGGTCGCGAGGTCTGCACGCTGCGGGTGGTGGACCGCGATGGCGATCGCGTCACGGGGCTGCGGGTCCTGGACGCCACCGCCGAGCGCCTGCTCCCGATGGACAACCCCGACTGCTGACGGAGCCCTTGCTCGGGTGGCGACGAAATATGTCCGTCCCGACGCAACCGAACGGCGGCCCCTCACGTCTGTGAAGCGGCGGGGGTGAATGACCTCGGCCGGGTGGATCTGGTGTCACGGGGGTGCAGCAGATCCGCCCGGTCGGGCTAGGGTGCCTTCACCAATCCCCGAACATCGGAGAAAAACCATGGGTTACGGAGGACCGATCGGCCTCATCGTCTTGGGCCTGATCCTGACGCTCGCCCTGCGGACGCAGTCAATTGGACCGCTCGACGTGTGGATGCTGGGCCTGATCCTCGCTGGTGCCGGGCTCGTGTGGCTGCTGCTCGTGGTCATGCAGCAGAACACCAAGCGGCGCGCCACCACCACGGCGACGACCACCAACGCCGACGGGCGCCAGGCCCAGACGCAGCGGACCACCGAGCAGGACCCGCCGCCGCCGGCCGTCTGATCGCCATACCTCGCGCTCAGCTCGAGCGCGCCGGTCGCCCGGGTCCCAGCATTTTGGGGCCCGGGCGCTGCCGTTGTTAGTCTTCTCCGGTTGCCCACCCCGGTGGGAATCGCCGTCATAACGGCCGCGGATCCAGAGAGCCCCGGGCATCCTGCCCCGAGCGCCGCGCAACGAGACCGGAAGGAGTCCTCGTATGTCGATCGGTACCGACGCGGAGACCAAGAAGAAGATCATCGCCGAATACGCCACGACCGAGGGTGACACCGGCTCGCCCGAGGTGCAGATCGCGCTGCTGAGCTTCCGCATCGCCCACCTCACCGACCACCTGAAGACGCACAAGCACGACCACCACAGCCGTCGTGGCCTGCTGCTCCTCGTGGGCCAGCGCCGTCGTCTGCTCAACTACCTGCAGAAGACCGAGATCGAGCGCTACCGCTCCATCGTCGAGCGCCTTGGTCTGCGTCGCTGACCTGGTGAGAGGCGGTTCCCGGACGGGAGCCGCCTCTTAAGCATTTCGACCTCCGACCGCTAGTGTCGGAGACGCGTCACAACTCAACACATCCATGATCCAGGAGCGACCCGCGCGCCCGGCTCGGTCCTCGGTAGTGGCCTTCAGGTGACAGATCACCTGCGGGCCTCGATCGAAGACCGGCACCAACTTGCGGCGTCGCGGATCGCTCCGCGAAGAGAAAGGGAAACCTCTTGAACGAGGGACCCATCATTTCCGCCGTCGAGACCGTTCTCGACAACGGCAAGTTCGGCAAGCGCACCATCAAGTTCGAGACCGGCCTGCTGGCCCGTCAGGCAGCCGGTGCAGTCACCGCCTACCTCGACGACGAGACCATGCTCCTGTCGGCCACGACCGCCGGCAAGCACCCCAAGGACCACTTCGACTTCTTCCCGCTCACGATCGACGTCGAGGAGCGGATGTATGCCGTGGGCCAGATCCCCGGCTCCTTCTTCCGCTCCGAGGGTCGTCCGGGCGAGGACGCGATCCTCACCTGCCGCCTGATCGACCGGCCGCTGCGCCCGACCTTCAAGAAGGGCCTGCGCAACGAGGTCCAGGTCGTCATCACGGTGATGGCACTCGACCCCAACATGCCCTACGACGTGCTGGCGATCAACGCCGCGTCGCTGTCGACCCAGCTCTCCGGCCTGCCGTTCTCCGGCCCCGTCGGCGGCGTCCGCGTGGCCCTGATCGAGGACCAGTGGGTCGCATTCCCCACACACGCCCAGCTCGACACCGCCGTCTTCGACATGGTCGTCGCCGGTCGGGTCACCGAGACCGGTGACGTCGCCATCATGATGGTCGAGGCCGAGGCCCCCGAGGGCACGATCGCGCTCGTCGAGGGTGGCGCGCAGGCGCCCACCGAAGAGGTCGTGGCCGGTGGCCTCGACGCCGCCAAGCCCTTCATCAAGCAGCTCGTCGAGGCACAGGCCGAGCTCGCCAAGGAAGCCTCGAAGCCGCTGCAGGAGTTCCCGGTCTTCCTCGACTACGAGGACGACGTCTACGCCGCGGTCGAGGCCGCAGCCAAGACCCAGACCGCCGAGGCGATGACCATCGGCGACAAGCAGGAGCGCGAGCTCAAGACCGACGAGATCAAGGCCGGGCTGCTCGAACAGCTCGCCGGGCAGTTCGAGGGTCGCGAGAAGGAGATCGGCGCGGCCTACCGCTCGCTGACCAAGAACCTCGTGCGCGAGCGCGTCCTGCGCGACAAGATCCGCATCGACGGTCGCGGCCTGGCCGACATCCGGCCGCTGCACGCCGAGGTCGGCGTGATCCCGCGGGTCCACGGCTCCGCCCTGTTCGAGCGTGGCGAGACCCAGATCCTGGGCGTCACCACCCTCAACATGCTCAAGCTCGAGCAGCAGCTCGACACCCTGAGCCCGGAGAAGTACCGCCGCTACATGCACAAGTACGTCTTCCCGCCGTTCTCGACCGGTGAGACGGGGCGCGTGGGCTCGCCCAAGCGTCGCGAGGTCGGCCACGGTGCGCTCGCGCGCCGCGCCATCCTGCCGGTGCTCCCCACCCGCGAGGAGTTCCCCTACGCCATCCGGCAGCTGTCCGAGGCCATGGGCTCCAACGGCTCGACGTCGATGGGCTCGGTCTGTGCCTCGACGCTCTCGCTGCTGCAGGCCGGTGTGCCCCTCAAGGCCGCCGTTGCTGGCATCGCGATGGGTCTGATCTCCGGTGAGGTCGACGGCAAGACCGAATACGTCGCCCTGACCGACATCCTCGGCGCCGAGGACGCCTTCGGCGACATGGACTTCAAGGTCGCCGGAACGCGCGAGTTCGTCACGGCGCTGCAGCTCGACACCAAGCTCGACGGCCTCCCGGCCGAGGTGCTCGCGTCGGCGCTCAACCAGGCGCGCGACGCTCGCATCGCGATCCTCGACGTGATGGCCGAGGCCATCGACACGCCCGAGGAGATGTCGCTGCACGCGCCGCGGATCATCACGATCAAGGTGCCCGTCGACAAGATCGGTGAGGTCATCGGCCCGAAGGGCAAGATCATCAACCAGATCCAGGACGACACGGGCGCGACGCTCTCGATCGAGGACGACGGCACGGTCTACATCGGTGCGACCAACGGGGAGGCGGCCCAGGCCGCCAAGGACGCGGTCAACGCCATCGCCAACCCGACGATGCCCGAGGTCGGCGAGCGCTACCTCGGCACGGTCGTCAAGACCACTGCCTTCGGTGCCTTCATCTCGCTCATGCCCGGCAAGGACGGCCTGCTGCACATCAGCAAGCTCCGCTCCCTGGCCGGCGGCAAGCGCGTCGACGCCGTCGAGGACGTCGTCTCCGTGGGCCAGAAGATCCAGGTCCAGATCGGCGAGATCGACGACCGCGGCAAGCTGTCGCTGATCCCGGTCGTGGAGGAGGGCTCGCAGGAGTCCGCCGACGCGGAGCCGGCCGAGGCGACTGACGCCGAGTGACCTCCAGCAGCATCCGGCCGACCGGCCAGCAGAGCCTCTCTGCTGGCCGGTCGGCCCTTTCCCAGCACGTCGGCTCCGGCCAGAAGGTCGGCTCCACCAAGACCCTGCAGACCGTCAAGGACGCCGATGGTCAGGTGACCTCACGCGTACGCCGAACGGTGCTGCCCGGCGGCCTGCGGGTCGTCACCGAGCAGATGACCGGCGCTCGCTCGGCCAGCATCGGCGTGTGGGTCAACGTCGGCTCCCGCGACGAGACTCCCGCCCTGCACGGCTGCTCGCACTTCCTCGAGCACCTGTTGTTCAAGGGGACCAAGGAGCGCACCGCGCTCGACATCTCGGTCGCCCTGGATGCCGTCGGGGGTGAGTTCAACGCCTTCACGGCCAAGGAATACACCTGCTTCCACGCTCGTGTGCTCGACGACGACCTGCCGCTGGCCGTCGACGTCATCGGCGACATGATCACCAGCTCGACGATCGCAGCCGCCGACGTCGAGGCCGAGCGCGACGTGATCCTCGACGAGATCGCGATGCACGACGACGACCCCGACGACGTCGTGCACAACCTCTTCGCCTCCCAGGCCTTCGGCGACACCCCGCTGGGTCGTCCGATCGCAGGCACCCACGACTCGATCACCGCGATGAGCCGCGACCAGATCGCGCGCTTCTACCGTCGTCACTACCGCGCGGAGAACATGGTGGTCGCGGTCGCGGGCAGCCTCGACCACACAGCGGTCGTGCGCGACGTACGCCGGGCCTTCGGCCGCCAGGGATTCCTCGACCGCGCCGTGACCCCGGTCCAGACCCGCAACACCACCAAGGCCCGGTCGGTGTCCACGGGGGAGTCGCGAACGAGCCGACCGTTCGAGCAGGTCAACCTCGTCCTGGGGATGAAGGGCCTGACCCGCACCGACGAGCGGCGCTATGCCCTCGGCGTCCTCAACACCGCCCTCGGGGGTGGGACGTCGTCGCGGCTCTTCCAGGAGGTGCGCGAACACCGCGGACTGGCCTACTCGGTCTATTCCTTCGCCTCCCACCATGCCGACGCCGGTCTCGTGGGGGTCTCGGTCGGTTGCCTGCCCGGCAAGCTCGACGACGTGCTCACCACCGTCCGCGCCGAGCTGGCCAAGGTGGCCGCCGAAGGGATCACCCTCGACGAGCTCGAGCGGGGCAAGGGCCAGCTCAAGGGCGGTCTCGTCCTCGGTCTCGAGGACTCCGGCTCCCGGATGTCGCGCCTGGGCAAGGTCGAGCTGGTCCACGACGAGCTGCTGACCATCGACGAGGTGATCTCGCGGATCGACGGCGTCACCCTCGAGGAGGTCCGCGACGTCGCGGCTGCGCTCTTCGCCCAGCCGGAGATCCTGGCCATCGTCGGCCCCGCCTGACGCTGCGGCGCCTGCAACGGCCTGGTCGCCACGGACTGTCGGCGCCCGACAGGTGCTGCCGGGCCTTGTATGAACTGGCGGCGCCCGACCACGAAATCTGGAGAACGCCCGTCGTGCGCCGCCAGTTGAGGAGTGTCCGGTCCGGATCGCGAAGTCAGATGGCGTACGCCGCCAGCTGATCGAGCGGTTGGAGGGGGAGCAGACCAGAACCCCTCCACACGTCGGTGGATCCAGGAGGCGTCCACAGACCGCAGCCAGCCGGCCCGCCCGGGCCAGCGCATCGAGCGACGCTGGCGCGATGACAGACCTCGCGCCCGATGCGGTCCGTGGATGCCCTCGACGGGTGTGCTTCCAATCAGTGACACGGGGCATTCATCGTCGACGACTGGACGGCGCCGGCCCTGAGGACGAGTGGTTGGCCGACGTGGGTGGCTGGCAGCTGCTCCTGACCAACCACGGGTGCTTCACGGCCCTGACCGGTGCGCGGATCCGGGGGTGGATGCTGCCACCACTGCCGCCGGAGACCCCGGTGTTCGTCGCGATGCAGCTGGACGACCCCCGTCCGTTGCGGGCCGGCATCCTGACCAGCAGGCATCCCTGCGCCATACCTCAGGACGTGATCTCGGGGTTGAGGTGTGCGATCGCGCCAGAGGTGATCTTGGCGTGCGCGCGCTGGTTGTCATGGGTCGACCTCGTCGTGCTCATCGACAGCGCGCTGCATGCGGGTGACGTGTCCGTGGAGGCGATCAGAAATGTCTGCACGCCACGTCGACGGGGGCGCCGCAAGCTGCTCGCGGCGCTCGAGTGGGTCGACGGCAGGTCCGAGTCGCCGTGGGAGACACTGCTCCGGCTCCTGCATGTCGTCGTCGGCATCGAGGTGGAGCCCCAGGTGGAGATCTGGGACGAGGCGGGCGAGTTCGTCGCTCGGGCTGACCTGTTGGTGACGGGGACGAGGTCACTGCACGAGTTCGACGGGGGACATCACCGGGCGCCGGATCAGCACCGAGATGATCTCCGCCGCGAGCGACGACTGGACGGCGTCGGTTACGTCCGCAGGGGCTACACCGCCTCCGACGTCGTCCAACGGCCCCTCGGTGTGCTTCGAGACGGTGACCGGGCAGTCGGTCGAGCGCACGACCCCGCGCGGATCCGGCCCTGGCTGGCGTCGCTGCAGAGCTCGCTGTACACCCCCGCGGGACGAGCTGCGTTCCTCGAGCGCGTCACGTTCCCCTCTGCAACTGGCGGGGGACAACAGTGAAAATCGGCCAACGCATGTCCGTCGCCGCCAGTTCATGCGGCGGCGGGCGACAGCACAGGCCCAGGCGCACACAGGCGTACGCTGACGGCGACTCAGCGGCGCCCGATGATCCCGATCACGGCCGGAGCCTTCTGCTCCACCACCGAGACGCGGAACCCCGACTTCACGAGCGCGTCCGAGGTCTTCTTGACGATGTTGGGGACAAGGTCGGGCCGGCTGGCGTCGTAGAAGAGGTAGACCGCTCCACCGGGGACGACTCGCTCGTGGAGCAGGGCCACCTCGTCGTCGCAGGGCCGCACCCAGAACAGGTTGACGTTGAAGGCGAAGACCTTGGTCAGGCGCTTGACCGGCACCCGGAGGGTCGCCAGGTCGATCTGGCGGACCACGAGGCGGCCCGCGTCGACATAGGCCTGGTTGCGACGCTTGGTGCGGTCCACGCCCGACTCGGAGCGGTCGATGGCGAACAGCTTGCCGGTCTCGAGCTTGGCGCAGATCAGCTCGGCCCCGGCGCCGGGGCCACACCCGATCTCCAGCACCTGGTCGTTGGGCTGGATGTCCATGAGCTCGACCGCCCAACGGATGCGCGGCGGGATCGTCTGCACTGGCATGGACCACAGCCTGCCACCTCCGGGGGTGGCCGTCAGGCACCGCCACCCGTCGAGAGACGCGATCGCAGTAGGTTTGCCCCCGTGAGCGAACTGGTCAAGGTCGGGGTGCTGGGCGCCAAGGGCAAGGTGGGCACGCAGATCTGCGCAGCCTTGGAGGCGGCCGACGGCTTCGAGCTGGTCGCCCGGATCGACGTCGGCGACGACCTCGAGCAGCTGCTCTCGACCGGCGTCGAGGCGGTCGTCGACTTCACCCACCCCGACGTGGTCATGGCCAACCTGCAGTTCTGCATCGAGCACGGGATCCATGCCGTGGTCGGCACGACCGGCTTCGACGACGACCGGCTCGCGCAGCTGACCGACTGGCTGGCCGCGGGTGATGGCCGGGTCGGGGTCCTGGTCGCCCCCAACTTCTCGCTGGGCGCGATCTTGATGATGCGCTTCGCGGCGCAGGCCGCTCCCTTCTTCGAGTCCGTCGAGGTGGTCGAGCTGCACCACCCCGACAAGGCCGACGCACCGTCCGGCACTGCTCGCCGAACCGCCCAGCTGATCGCCCAGGCTCGTCGGGAGGCAGGAAGCGCGCCGATGCCCGACGCCACCTCCTCCGGCCTTGACGGCGCCCGGGGGCCGACGTGGACGGGGTCCGGGTCCACGCGCTGAGGGCCCGCGGGCTCGTCGCCCACCAGGAGGTCGTCCTCGGTGGGCCGGGGGAGACCCTGACGATCCGCCACGACTCGATGGACCGGGCGTCGTTCGCCCCAGGCGTGCTCACCGGCCTTCGCGAGGTCGCCGACCATCCCGGTCTCACGGTCGGGCTGGAGCACTTCCTGCCGCTGGACTGAGGGGCCGGCTGCAGCACGCCGTGGCGCCCCCCCCACCCTCCCCCCCACCCTCCGTTCGCGCGCAGCCCGGGTCAGTCTGCAGCCTGGAGCGGCTGGAGGCTCAGAGCATCCGGACGAACGCGGCCACCGCCGCCGCGCCGATCACGACCACGAGGAACGGCGCACGCAGCAGCAGTGCCGCCAACGCGAAGGTCAGGCCGGCCGTGCGGGCGTCGACCGTCAACGAGGCGCCCGAGGACCAGGTCTGGACGGCGATGAGCGCCGCCAGCAACGCGACCGGGATGACGTCAGCGATCCGTGCGACCACCGGGTGCGCAAGCACCCGTTCCGGCAGCGACAGGCCCGCGAGCTTGAGGGCGTAGCAGCCCACCGCCGCCACCCCGATCGCCAGCCACATCAGCGGCCACCGCCCGGCTTCGCCAGCACCCCTGCGAGCAGTGCCACGCCGGCCGCGGCCAGCACGGGCACACCGGCGGCGGTGACGGGCACCAGGCCCAGCGCCACGGCGGCGGCCAGGACAGCCACGACCTGTGCACGACGCTCGACGAGGCGTGGCCACAGCAGCGCCAGGAACGCAGCCCCAACGGCCGCGTCCAGGCCGTAGGCGCGGGGGTCGCCCATCGCCGTACCAGCCAGGGCGCCAGCGAGGGTCGCGGCGTTCCACAGGACGAAGACGGCCAACCCGGTGGTGAGGAAGCCGAGCCGGGCTGCCGGGACGCTGCCGCGGTTGAGGGCCATCGCGGTCGACTCGTCGATCAGGATCTGGGCCGCCGCCGCCCGTCGCAGGCCCTGCCACTGCAGCAGCGGCGCGAGACGCAGGCCGTAGAGCGCGTTGCGGGTGCCCAGGAGGACTGCAGCCATCGCCCCGCTGAGCGGGGCGCCGCCGGCCGCCACGACGCCCACGAGCGCGAACTGCGAGGCGCCGGTGAACACCAGCAGCGACAGTGCGCAGGCCTGCAACACGCTCAACCCTCCGCCGACCGCAACTGCGCCGAACGAGATGCCATAGGCCCCGGTGGCCACTCCGACGGCGATGCCGTCGCGGACGATGCCCGCGCGTATGGCGCTGGGCAGCCCTGCGCCGCTCATGCTCCGATCGCGGTGTGCAGCCTGATCTGCTTGACGCGCGTCGCCCCGGTGCCGTCGAGGTCGAGCTCGCGATGTGCGCCGTCGGGTGCCCAGCCGGCCTCGGTGAGGAAACGACGCTGGTCGTCGTCGCTGGCCACGACCCAGGTCACCGCTCGGCGAAACCGGTCTGCGACCAGGGTGTCGACGGCCGCCTGGAGCAGCCGTGAGCCGTGGCCCTTGCGACGCTCGACCGGGTCGAGAGTGAGCTCGCTGAGCTCCCCGTCGACGACAGGGTCGGCGTCGGGGTCCGCTGCGGCACCGGTGAGCACGAACCCGGTGACCCGGTTGCGCTCGAGGGCCACCAGCACCCGGCTACGGGCGTCCTCCGGCTTGACCAAAGACGCTCGCCAGGCCGCCGCGACCGGCTCGGGGTCGCTCGGCAGCGTGTCAGCGGGGAGGACGTCGGCATACAGGACCTGCCACGCCCGCACCTGGACGGCCGCGATCGCCTCGGCGTCGTCGGCCCAGGCCACGCGGACCGAGACGTCGGCAGTCGGGGGAGTCGTCATCGGGCCCTCAGCGGTAGTGCTCTGGGAGGGTCTGCCCGATCTTGACCTGTGCCTTGGGCAGGCGCATGAACTTCATCTGCAGCGCCCGCATGATGGCGTAGTAGGTCGTGCCCTTGGTCGGCTCGTCGGGGAAGCGGCGGGCCAGCTCCCGCCGCAGTCGGAACCGCATCAGGAACAGGTCGAACGCAACCAGGAGGACCGTGCCGAGCAGGACGCTGTTGCCGATGCCGACGAGGTAGGGGCTGCCGGAGTAGCCCAGGAGCAGGGTCACGATCAGCAGCGGGACCATCAGCTCGACGAAGGAGAAGCGCGAGTCGACGAAGTCCCGGATGAAGCGGCGGACCGGCCCCTTGTCGCGGGGGAGGAGGTAGCGCTCGTCGCCGGCCTTCATCCCTGCACGCACGGTCTTGCTCGACTCGGACTTCCCGGCGCGCTGAGCTGCGAGCTGCTCGCGCCGGCTCCGCGGCGCCTTTGCCCGTGCCCGGGCCGCGGCCTGGGCCTCCTTGCGGGTCGGCGTCGGCCGGCCCTTGCCTCCCGGCTTGTCCACGACGGGGGCGGGCGGGGCACTGGGGGACTTGAACCGAGCGAACACTTGCTGCCTCTGCGTTGGATGAGCGAGCCACTGACTGGTGCTCAGCCTACCGGCGCCTGTCACTGCTTTGTGTTTGGTCCTAGGGTGAAGGCAGCGACCCCGAGCGTGACTGAGGAGAATGCGTCCATGAGTGTGATGAAGCGCCTGAGCCTGATCTTCCATTCGAAGGCCAACAAGGCTCTCGACCGCGCCGAGGACCCACGCGAGACCCTCGACTACAGCTATCAGCGTCAGCTCGAGCTGTTGAGCAAGGTACGCCGAGGCGTCGCCGACGTCGCCACCAGCCGCAAGCGCGTGGAGCTGCAGGTCAAGCAGCTCGAGCAGCAGGCGGCCAAGCTGCAGGGACAGGCCGAGAAGGCGATTGCCGCCGACCGCGAGGACCTCGCTCGCGAGGCCCTGACGCGCAAGTCCGGCATCACCCAGCAGATCCAGGACCTCCAGGGCCAGCACGCCAACCTGCAGGCCGAGGAGGAGAAGCTCGTCCTCTCCCAGCAGCGGCTCCAGACCAAGGTCGAGGCGTTCCGCACCCGCAAGGAGACGATCAAGGCCAACTACACCGCGGCCGAGGCGCAGACCCGCATCGGCGAGGCGATGTCCGGCATCGGCGAGGAGATGGGCGACGTCGGTCTGGCCATCCAGCGCGCCGAGGACAAGACGGCCCAGATGCAGGCACGCGCAGGAGCCATCGACGAGCTGATCGCCTCGGGCGCGCTCGACGACGCCTCCTCGATCAACGCCGGTGACGACATCGCCCGAGAGCTCGACGCCCTCAGCTCCACCTCCGACGTCGAGAGCGAGCTCGCGCGGCTCAAGGGCGCCAGCAAGCCGCACGAGCTCGAGCAGGGTGACGACATCCTCGCCCCCGAGCAGCAGTCCGCGCAGCGCGAGACCGACAACGGGGGCCGGGCATGATCGTCCGGATCCTCGGCGAGGGGCAGTACGACCTCGACGACCACGCGCTCGACGCGCTCAACGGCCTCGACACCCAGATCGAGCTCGCCATCGAGCACGGCGACGAAGAGATGTTCCGCACGGCCCTCGACGGCCTCCTGGCGAGCGTCCGCTCCAGCGGCACCCACCACGAGCTCGACAGCCTCGACGAGTCCGACCTGATCCTGCCGCCGGGTGACGCCACCCTCGACGAGGTGCGGCAGATGCTCGGCGACGAGGGACTCATCCCCGGCCGAGCTGAGTAGTGGCGCGGTCCCGCTTCATCAAGGACACCGGTCTGACGGTCCGGATGACGTCCGTCATGTTCCTGCTCGGGGCCCTGTTCGTCGCCCTCGTCGTCACACTGATGTATTTCTTCAGTGGCTATGCCCCGATCATCGCCGTCGTCGCGATCGGCTTTGCGTTCTACCAGTGGTGGTCCTCGGACAAGATGGCGATGCGCGCCATGCGGGCCCGCGAGGTGACGCCCGAGGAGGCGCCCGAGCTGCACGGCATGATCGACCGGCTGTGCGCCCTGGCCGACATGCCCAAGCCGCGCGTCGGTGTCGCGGACATGGCGCTGCCCAACGCCTTCGCTACCGGGCGATCGCCTGACAGGTCGGTGGTGTGCGTGACCACCGGGATCCTCGACGTCCTGGATGCCGAGGAGCTCGAGGCGGTGCTGGCCCACGAGCTGAGCCACGTCGCACACCGCGACGTACTCGTGATGACCCTGGCCTCCTCGGCCGGCATCCTGGCCGGGATGCTGACCCGTGGCGCCCAGTTCGGCGGTATCTCGCGTGCCGGCCGTGGCAACAACGGCGCCCTCCCCGCACTGCTGGTCGCGCTGGTGGTGAGCCTGGTCGTCTATGCCGTCAGCTTTGTGCTGCTCCGGCTGCTCTCGCGCTACCGCGAGCTGTGTGCCGACCGCTCCGCGGCCTACCTGACGATGAAGCCGCAGGCCCTGGCGTCGGCGCTGACCAAGATCTCCGGGGGTGTCGGCGCGATCCCGCAGAAGGACCTGCGCGCCAACAGCGCCGTCAACTCCCTCTTCATCGTGCCCGCCGTGGCGGGTGTCTCGCTCAAGACGCTCACCGCCACCCACCCGTCGCTCGAGCAGCGACTCGGCCAGCTGGCCCGCATCCAGGCCGAGCTCGGCCGACCGATCTCCTAGGACGAGGGGGCGAGGATGGGTTGGCTCGACGCCGTGACCGGCCGTCGCAAGCGCGTCGGCAACGACCTCGACGCGCTCTTCGGAGTCCCCGGTGCGGCGCTCACCCTCCAGACCGCGGCCGGATGGACGCCGACCGGACAGGGCTCGGTCTGCTACCGCGCAGCCGCGGGCGCGGCCTTCGCGCAGACCCAGGCCGACATCACCGCGCTGATCCAGGACGACCCGCAGGCGCCCGACGTGGAGGTGACGCGCGATCCGTTCGGCTTCACCTGGCTGGTCGTGCAGGGCGATCCTGACGATCTCTCCGGCCTCTGCACCGACCTGCACGCTGTCAACAGCAGTCTCGAGGCGCAGGGCTTCGCCGATGGGCTGCTGTGCTCGATGGTGACCTTCGTCGGGCACGGTCGCACCGTGGGGCTGGTCTACCTCTACAAGCGCGGCACCTTCTACGCCTTCGCGCCGACCGGGCCCCACCAGCGCGACAACCTGACCGAGATCGCGATCCGAGACCAGCTCGCCGGCGAGCTGCCGATGGAGCCGGACCTGCAGAAGTGGCTGGCCCTGTGGGACGCCCCCGGCCTGTGAACCGGCTCGCCGGTCTCAGTCCCGGTGGGACTTGCCCGGCAGGTCGAGCATCCGCTGGAGCGCGACCAGGGCGTGGGCCTCGGTCTCGTCGTCGACGTCGATCTGGTTGACCACCTCGCCACGGACCAGCGACTCCATCGCCCAGACGAAGTGGGGCAGGTCGATGCGGTTCATCGTCGAGCAGTAGCAGACGTTGCGGTCGAGGAAGACGATGTTCTTGTCCGGGTGGGCGTCGGCGAGCCGCTGGACGAGGTTGAGCTCGGTCCCGATCGCCCAGGTCGACCCGGGCTCGGCCGCCTCGATGGTCTTGATGATGAACTCGGTCGAGCCGACCAGGTCGGCCTTGAGGACGACCTCGTGGGTGCACTCGGGGTGGACCAGGATGTGGATCCCCTCGTGCTTGGCACGGAGCTCGTCGATCACGTCGGTGGTGAAGCGCCCGTGGACCGAGCAGTGCCCCTTCCACAGGATCATCTTCGCGCCCTGCAGCTGCTCGACGCTCAGCCCGCCACCCGGCAGGAGCGGGTTCCACACGACGCAGTCGTCGAGCGTCATCCCCATCTTCAGCACGGCGGTGTTGCGGCCGAGGTGCTGGTCGGGGAAGAAGAGGACCTTGCCGCCACCCTCGACGTCCGCCTTCTGGTCGAACGCCCACTCCAGGGCCACGTCGGCGTTGGACGAGGTGCAGACCACGCCGCCGTTGCGGCCGCAGAAGGCCTTGATGTCGGCCGAGGAGTTCATGTAGGTGACCGGCACGATGTTGTCCTGCAGGCCGGCGGCAGCCATCGCGTCCCAGGCGTCCTCGACCTGGCTCAGTCGCGCCATGTCGGCCATCGAGCACCCGGCCGACAGGTCGGGCAGGATCACGGCCTGGTCGTCGGAGGTCAGGATGTCGGCCGACTCGGCCATGAAGTGCACGCCGCAGAAGACGATGAACTCGGCGGCCGGCCGGGCTGCCGCGTCTCGGGCGAGCTTGAACGAGTCGCCGGTGACATCGGCGAACTGGATGACCTCGTCGCGCTGGTAGTGGTGACCCAGCACGAAGACCCGTTCGCCGAGCGCCTCCTTGGCGGCGATCGCGCGGGCGACGAGGTCGGGGTCGGAGGCGGCCGGGAGGTCTCCGAGACACTCGACGCCACGCTCGGCCGTGAGGTCACGGCCCTTGCCGAGGGGGAGGAGCGGCAGGTCGACGAGGCTCATGACCCCATCCTAGGTCGACGGCAATGGTCGGTTGCAGGTGCGTGCGAAGGTGTGGGGGCAACGCCCGGCGACGGCCGGCGCCCCGGCACGAGGAGGTTCGACGATGGTTCGACGCGGTGAGGTGCTGGCGGTGGTCCAGGCCGGGGGACAGGGCGGACGGATGGACGTCCTGACCCGCGAGCGCGCCAAGCCCGCACTGCCCTACGGCGGTGTGCACCGACTCGTCGACTTCGCCCTGTCCGGGCTCGTCCATGCAGACCTGTCCGACGTCTGGGTGTCCCTCGAATACCAGGTGACCTCGATCGACGAATACCTCTCCGGTGGACGCCCGTGGTCCCTGGACCGCAACCGTGGAGGCTTCCGGCGGATCGTGCCCCAGACGGGCACCGGCCCGGCGACCGAGAGCGGCTTCGCCCACGGCAACGGCGACCTGCTGCTGAGGATGGCCGCAGACCTCGACGCCTTCGGTGCCCCCACGCTGGTGGTCTGCAGCGCCGACCACGTCTTCAACATGGACCTGGCGCCCGTGATCGAGGACCACGTCGCGCAGGGGCGCGTCGCCACGGTCCTCACCAGCGAGGTGAGCAAGAAGGACGCCGCCGACAACGTCGTGGTCCTGGCTCGGCGCGACGGGACGATCACGCAGGTCGAGCACAAGCCGTCGCGGCCCTCCTCGGGCACGGTGGCCACGGAGGTCTTCATCTATGACACCGCCGTCCTCCTCGACACGCTGCGCACCCTGCGAGGTGAGCTGGCGGGGGACCAGGAGGGCGACGACAGCGGTCTGGGCGACTTCGCGGAGCACCTGCTCCCGCGGTTGATCGAGACCGGGAAGGCCGCCGCCGTACCCATGACCGGTTATTGGCGTGATGTCGGCCAACCCGGCCTCTACCTCCAGTCCCACCGCGACCTGCTGGCCGGTCGGGTGGACGTGTTCGACCACGTTGAGCGCCCCGTCATCGCGCACTGGCCCGATCGTTCGGCTGCCAGGGTCCGCGCCTCGGCGTCGCTGCACGACTCGTTGATCTCGCCCGGGTGTGACATCGCGGGTGAGGTCGTGGGCAGCGTGCTCGGGCCCGGAGTGGTCGTCGAGAAGGGGGCAGTGGTCCGCGACAGCGTGGTCATGGACGACTGCGTCGTGCGTGCAGGCGCCGTGGTGCACACATCGGTGCTCGACGAACGGTGCGAGGTGCTGCCCGGTGCCCGGGTCGGCGCTGCCCCGACCGCTCGCATCGCGCGTGACGACGACCTCGTGCTCGTGGGTCGCGACTCCCGGGTCGCTGGTGCACTCGCGGCAGGCGCTCGGCTCGAGCCCGGCACGGAGTCCTAGAGCAACGAGCCGTGGTGGAGATAGGGCGACGGCGGTCTCATCCCGCGCAGGCACAGATATCCGCTCTGGTGCACGGACAGCCGCGCCTCGAGGGCCACGTCGAGTGCCCATTGGTTGACGGCCGTGACGTGCCGGATGGCCACTGTCGTGCCCGGCGCTGACGAGGCGATCGCCTCCCAGGTGACCTTCTGCGCCGTACGCCGACTGGTGGCCGCCACCAGGACCGGTGACCCGACGTCGTCGACGTAGGCGTAGCCGGCACTGTTGCTCCGCTCGCTCACGATCAGCCGGTGTTGCTCGAGGAGCACCTCGTGGTCCGACAGGTGGGCCGAGCCCCGGGTCTGCCGGTCGATGGAGTTGAGCAGGTCGACGTCACCGGCCGAGCCCTCGCGCACCCCGCCGACGTCCGGGATCGCCGCCCGGTCGACGACGCCGCTGGCGAACATCTGCGGGTGGAGGGTGAAGCCGGCCAGGCGATATCGGCGTGCGGCGGCGGGGTCGGCGCTGGCCGCCAGCATCCCGCGCAGGCACCCGCGACCGTGGCTCATGGCGGCGGCGAGCAGCTGGGTGCCGACCCCCTGGCCCTGGTGGTCGGGGCGTACGGCGAACGACGCCAGGATCCACATCAGCTCCCGTTCGCGGGAGATGGCGCCGCCGATGACCTCCCCGTCGGCCTCGGCCACCCAGCAGCCCCCGGGATCGGTGGCCACGGTGTGCTGTGTGCGTCGGACCCATCCCTGGTTGCGCGACTCCGAGCGAGGGCTGGGGTCGGGCCAGCCACGCTGATAGGTCCTCGCGTCCACCTCGTAGTAGCTCTGGGTGGTGATCGAGGCGAGGTCCGAGACGTCGTCGGGACGCGCCGGCCGGATCAGCGTGGTCATGGCTACATCCTTGTCGGGGATGCGTCGGCCATGATGACGACATGCGCGTCCTGATCGCTCCAGACAAGTTCGCCGGCACCCTGACGGCCGTCGAGGCGGCTGAGGCGATCGCCACCGGCTGGGCGCGCCGAGCCCCCGACGACTCGCTCGACCTCGCACCGATGGCCGACGGGGGACCGGGGTTCGTCGACGTCCTCCACGCAGCCCTGGGTGGGGAGCTGCTCGGGGTCACGGTGGAGGCGCCGCACGGGGAGCGGGTGCCCGCGGCGATCCTGTTCGTCGAGGACGTCGCCTACGTCGAGACCGCCCAGGCCGTCGGGTTGCACCTCATCGACGGTGGCGCCGAGTTCGGCTCGAGCAACGGGGTCGGCGAGCTGATCCTCGCCGCGGTCGAGTCAGGGGCCCGGAAGGTCGTCGTGGGGCTGGGCGGCTCCGGCACCAACGACGGCGGCGCGGGCGTGCTGGCCGCGCTGGGAGCGACGTCCGACGGGATCCTCGACAGCGGGGCGGTCGCGCTCGACACGGTGACGCAGGTCGACCTGACTCCCGCTCGCGCCCGGCTCGCGGGCGTCGAGCTGGTGGCGGCGACCGACGTCGACAACCCGCTGACGGGACTCTTCGGGGCCACCAAGACGTTCGGGCCGCAGAAGGGGATCGAGGAGTCGCGCATCGCGGAGGTGGACGGGTGGCTCGAGACCTTCGCCGCAGCCACCGATCGGCGTACGTCCCTGGAGAAGGGCGCCGGAGCCGCCGGTGGCATCGGGTTCGCGCTGCTTGCGCTCGGTGCCACCCGCAGGCCGGGGATCGCGCTCGTCGCCGAGCACGTCCGGCTCGCCGCGCGCGCCCGGCAGGCAGACCTGGTGATCACCGGAGAGGGTGCCTTCGACTTCTCCAGCCGCTCGGGGAAGGTCCCCTACGGTGTCGCCGAGATCGCGGCCGACGCCCTGCGCCCCTGCGTGGCCCTCGCCGGTCAGGTGCTCGTCGGCTCTCGCGAGATGCGCGCCCTGGGCATCGAGTCGGCCTACTCCCTGGTCGACCTGGTGGGGGAGCAGCGGGCCTTCGACGACCCGGCCGGGTCGCTCGCCGACCTAGCGGAGCGCACCGCTCGGACCTGGTCGCGCTGAGGAGGACCGATCCGGTCGGGGAATATCCCTGCGTGTGCGACCATTGAGGAAGGCAACCGCCCATCGACCTTTTGGGAGCACCACATGACCGAGCAGCTCGAGACCAGCACCGACCGCCGCACCGACCAGATCAACCTGAGCGACGTCGCCGCGACCAAGGTCAAGAGCCTCCTCGAGCAGGAGGGTCGTGACGACCTGGCCCTGCGCATCTCCGTGCAGCCCGGCGGCTGCTCGGGCCTGCGCTACCAGCTCTTCTTCGACGAGCGCACCCTTGACGGCGACGTCACCACCGACTTCGACGGCGTCACCGTGGTCGTCGACCGGATGAGCGTCCCCTACCTCAACGGCGCGATGATCGACTTCGTCGACTCGATCGAGAAGCAGGGCTTCACGATCGACAACCCCAACGCCAGTGGCTCCTGCGCCTGCGGCGACTCGTTCAACTGATCGAGGCAGCGGCTCACGCAGCCGTCGGAGGGCGACCCCCGGTCGCGACTCTCCGCCACGCCTGACCAGACACGACGAAGGCCCCGTCCATCATGGACGGGGCCTTCGTCGTGAGCTCGACTGTGGGAGGTCAGTCGAGGTGCAGGTGGAGCGCGCCGGCGAGCCGGGCGGTTGCCTCGTCGACCTTGATCTCACGCTTGGTGACCTCGGCCGGGTAGTCCTCGAAGTGGATGCTGGGGGGCGTGCTCACGGCCGCTCGCGCGACCCGCTCGAGACGCAGGTTGGACCCGACGGCACGGCAGTCGGCGGCCAGCTCGGAGGCGGTGGGGAGCTCGTCGTGGGTGAGGTGCGATGCAGGGGTGAAGGGGGTCATGCGGTCGACGTTATTGGCTACTGACAGGTATCCCGAGCTGTACCGCCGGGTAGTGTGCGCGGGTGCCTCTCCTGATTGCCGCCTCCATCGCGACCGACCACCTGATGTCCTTCCCCGGCAAGTTCGCCGACAGCCTGGTCGTGGACCAGCTCGACAAGCTCTCGGTGTCGTTCCTGGTCGATGACCTGGAGGTCCGGCGGGGCGGGTGCGCCGCCAACATCTGCTTCGGTCTCGGCAACCTGGGGCTCAACCCCGTCCTGGTGGGCGCGGTGGGTGAGGACTTCGCCGACTACCGGGCCTGGCTCGAGCGCCACAACGTCGACTGCGACTCGGTCCATGTCTCGGAGACTCGCCACACCGCCCGCTTCGTCTGCACCAACGACAGCTCGCACGCACAGATCGCCAGCTTCTATCCCGGTGCCATGAGCGAGTCCCGCGAGATCGAGCTCAAGCCGATCGTCGACCGCGTGGGCGCACCCGACTACGTGCTCATCGGCCCCGACGACCCGCAGGGGATGCTGCGTCACACCGACGAGTGTCGCCAGCGCGGCTATCGCTTCGTCGCCGACCCTTCCCAGCAGCTGGCCTTCGGCGACGGCGAGCTGATCCGTTCGCTCATCGACGGCGCCGAGATCCTCTTCTCCAACGAGTACGAAGCCTCGCTGATCACGCAGAAGACCGGTTGGTCACGTGAGGACGTGCTCTCCCGCGTCGGCACCTGGGTCGTGACGATGGGCCCCGCGGGCGTGCGCGTCGACAGCAACAGTGCGGAGTCGTTCACGGTGCCGGCCGTGCCGGAGATCGAGAAGATCGAGCCGACCGGTGTCGGTGACGCCTTCCGTGCGGGTTTCCTCGCAGCCCTCGGCTGGGGCCTGGGCCACGAGCGGGCAGCCCAGCTGGGCTGCCTGTTGGCCGTCTACGTCGTCGAGCAGGTCGGCACCCAGGAATACGTCCTGTCGCGGGCTGCCTTCCTCGAGCGGTTCACCTCGACGTACGGCGCCGACGCCACCGCGGACATCGAGCCGCACCTCAAGACGCTGCACCCCTGAGGCGCGCCGTCAGCTGACGCGACGCACCAGGAACCGCGGCGCCCCGTCGGCAGCGCTGTCGGCGCCGACGTAGTCCTGGCCACGCAGACGGCACCACGCCGGGACGTCGACGCGGGCGGCGACGTCGTGAGCGACGACGCCCACGACCTGGCCGATCGCCACGTCCCCGATGTGTCGCGCCAGCTCGATGATCGGCATCGGGCACAGCAGGTCGCGGCAGTCCAGCTCGAGGTCCGGCTCGGTCACTGCCCCACCCTCGCCCTGAGGTGGGCGACAACGCCGGGCAGCGCGTCGCAGAAGGCGTCGACCTGAGCCCGGTCGGCGTCGCGCTGCAGGGCGAGCCGGACGTTGCCGTGCGTGAGCACGCCCATCGCTGCCAGCACGTGGCTCGGGGCCAGCGTGGACGAGGTGCAGGCCGAGCCGCTCGCGATCCCGAAGCCGCGTCGGTCGAGCTCGAGCACCAGCGCCTCACCGTCGACATAGAGGCAGGAGAAGGTCACCAGGTGGGGCAGTCGGGCCTCCGGGTCGCCCACGACCTCCACATCGGGCACCTCGGCAGCGACGCGGGCGCGGACCACGTCGATCAGCTCGCGGTGGCGGGCGTTGACCTCGTCGCGCTCCGCCACCACCGCCTGCAGTGCTGCCGCGGCGGCCAGGATGGCCGGCACGTTCTCGAAGCCGACCGTGCGCTCGTCGACACGGTCGTCGACGGGGAACGGGTTGCGCCAGCGAGCGCCCTTGCGCACCAGCATCACACCCACACCGGCCGGGCCGCCCCACTTGTGGGCCGAACCGGCTGCGGCCGCCCAGCCTCCGGGCAGGGGGAGGCGTCCCATCGAGGCGCAGGCATCGGTGAAGACAGGGACGTCGTCGGGGAGCTCGAGCCCGCCGACCGGCTGCAGGGTGCCCACCTCGTGGTTGGCCGTCTGGACCGCGACGACGCCGACCTCCGGGGCGATCGCCTCCTGCTCCAGGTCGCTGCCGAGGACACGGCCCAACCGGTCGCACGGCACGTCGACCCCGCGGGCACCCCACCGGATCGCGTGCAGCACTGCCGAGTGCTCGACCGCCGTGTGGACCACGACGTCTCCTCGGCGCGACCCCTTCACCAGTCCCAGGAGCCCGCGGTGCACGGCGTCGGTCCCGCTCGCGGTGAAGGAGACCTCGTCAGGACGTACGCCGAGCGCAGCCGCCGTGGCCTCGCGAGCGTTGTCCAGGAGCAGCCGAGCGTCCCGGGCCGAGCCGTGGAGCCGGCGTGGATCGGCGTACCCGCGCTCGAGGGCCGCCAAGAAGGTGTCCCGCGCGGCTGGATGCAGCGGCGTCGACGACGCGGCGTCGAGATCGGCTGCTCGCCCGGAGCCCGAGCCGGTCGCAGGGTTGGTCACCAGCCGAACGTAGACCATCGAAGCCGCAGCGCAGCCCGAGCCCGCCCGCACCCGCATTGTGCTGCCCGACACCCGACCCGCCACCGCGTCGGACGGTGAATGACGATAGTGTTCGCTGTTGTCGAGACTGGACACACAGAGAGGCTCGTCAGTGGGTCTGCAACTCCCCGATCGTGCAGCCGCGCCCGTGCGCCGGCTTGCGAAGGGTGCGCTCCTTGGTGCGACGCTGCTCTTCCTGAGCGCATGCGACGCAACCGACAAGGATCAGATCGCGCGCCTGGCCATGCCCGAGCCCGCAACGGCGCAAGCCCCCTACACCTTTGAGCTGTGGAAGTGGGCCTGGGTCGCCGCGATGGTCACCGGCGTCATCGTCTGGGGCCTGATCTTCTGGGCGGTGGTGAAGTATCGCCGGCGCAGTGACGACGAGATCCCCGTGCAGACGCGCTACAACCTGCCCCTGGAGATCTTCTACACGATCGCCCCGATCATGATGGTGATCGTCTTCTTCTACTGGACCGTCCAGGTCCAGAACGAGGTGATCGCCCTCGAGCCCGAGCCCGACGTGACCATCGAGGTCGTCGGACAGCAGTGGTCGTGGACCTTCAACCACGGCGTCGGCTCGCCCACCGGGTCGCCGACACCGGACACGGTGAAGGAGGACTACCGCTACGACGAATACGTCTACACCGTGGGTGAGAGCACCAACCCGCCCACGCTGGTCCTGCCGGTCGACCGCTCGGTGCAGTTCAACCTGCACTCGCCCGACGTGATCCACTCGTTCGGCGTCGACTCCTTCCTGATGAAGATGGACGTCATCCCCGGTCGGGTCAACGCCTTCCAGGTGACACCCACCCGCATCGGTGACTACGCCGGCAAGTGCTTCGAGCTCTGCGGTGTCGACCACTCGCGGATGCTCTTCGACGTCAAGGTGGTCAGCCAGGCTGACTACGACTCCTACCTCGCCGAGCTCGCCGAGATGGGCAACGAGGCCGACACGCCGCTGCTCGGTGGCGCCGAGGCCCGCACCCAGGCCGGACTGGCCGAGGACGACGACCAGGAAGGGAGCCAGGAGTGACCGCCACCGCGACCCCCGGCACCACGACGGCCCCCAGGACCGGCAAGACCCTGGGCCAGCAGCTGGTCCGGATCATGACGACCACCGACCACAAGCTGATCGGGAAGATGTACCTGATCACCTCGTTCGCGTGGTTCATGGTCGGCGGCCTGATGGCCATGCTGATCCGCTCCGAGCTGGCCTTCCCGGGCAACCAGGTCGTCAACGACGAGCTCTACAACCAGCTGTTCACCATGCACGGCACGATCATGCTGCTGCTGTTCGCGACGCCGTTGTTCTTCGGCTTCGCCAACGTGATCATGCCGCTCCAGATCGGTTCTCCGGACGTCGCGTTCCCGCGGCTCAACATGTTCAGCTACTGGCTCTTCCTCTTCGGTGGCCTGATCGCTGCGTCCGGCTTCCTGACCCCGGGCGGGGCAGCTGACTTCGGCTGGTTCGCCTACACACCGCTCTCCGACTCGGTGCGCTCACCGGGCGCGGGTGGCGACCTGTGGATCATGGGTCTGTGGATGGCCGGTCTCGGCACGATCCTCGGTGCGGTCAACTTCATCACCACGATCATCTGCATGCGCGCCCCCGGCATGACGATGTTCCGGATGCCGATCTTCGTGTGGAACACGCTGATCACGTCGCTGCTGGTGCTGATCGCGTTCCCGATCCTGGCCGGGGCGCTGCTGTCCCTCGAGGCCGACCGGATCCTGGGTGCCCACGTCTTCGACACGAGCCACGGCGGCCCGATCCTGTGGCAGCACCTCTTCTGGTTCTTCGGTCACCCCGAGGTCTACATCATCGCCCTGCCGTTCTTCGGCATCGTCTCGGAGATCCTGCCGGTCTTCAGCCGCAAGCCGCTCTTCGGCTACGTCGGCCTCGTCGGTGCCACGCTCGGCATCGCGATCCTCTCGGTCGCGGTGTGGGCCCACCACATGTTCGTCACCGGGGCGGTGGACCTGCCGTTCTTCTCCGGCATGACCTTCTTGATCGCGGTGCCCACCGGAGTGAAGTTCTTCAACTGGATCGGCACGATGTGGGGCGGATCTCTGTCCTTCGACACCCCGATGCTCTGGTCGATCGGCTTCCTCACCACCTTCCTCTTCGGCGGCCTGACCGGTGTCATCCTCGCCAGCCCGCCCCTGGACTTCCACGTGTCCGACTCCTACTTCGTGGTCGCCCACTTCCACTACGTCGTCTTCGGCACCGTGGTGTTCGCGATGTTCGCCGGCTTCTACTTCTGGTGGCCGAAGATGACGGGCCGGATGCTCGACGAGCGCCTCGGCAAGCTGCACTTCTGGCTGCTGTTCGTCGGCTTCCACACGACCTTCCTGGTCCAGCACTGGCTGGGTGTCGAGGGCATGCCGCGGCGCTACGCCGACTACCTCGTGGCCGACGGGTTCACCTCGCTCAACCAGGTGTCCACGATCGGTGCGTTCCTCCTCGGTGCCTCGACCCTGCCGTTCCTCTACAACGTCTTCGTCTCCCGCAACGCTCCGCTCGTCGGGGTCGACGACCCGTGGGGCTGGGGCCGTTCGCTGGAGTGGGCCACGAGCTCCCCGCCGCCGCGCCACAACTTCGTGTCCATCCCGCGAATCCGCTCTGAGTCGCCGGCCTTCGACCTGCACCACCCGGAGATCGCCATGCTCGAGCTCAGCGAGAACGACGCGGAGCGCCGCGGCGAGCCGGCCGATGCCCCCGCCGTCGAGGGCCGTCAGGCGATGCTGCAGGACCGGATCGAGGGCGACCTCGTGGACGGCAACCCCGAGAGCCACGCGGATCGCGCCGCTCAGCAGGGCGATGAGCCCACCAACCCCGATGGGAGCGTGCGATGAAGCAGGAAACCTGGATGTTCGTGGTGTGCACGGCCTTCTTCGTGCTCGTCACCCCGGCCTACTGGTTCATCACCGGCGACTGGACCGGCACCTCGGCGCTCACGATGACCGCCCTGCTGACGCTCATGGTCGCTCTCTACCTCGGCGTCCACGCTGCCCGGATGGACCCGCGCCCCGAGGACCGCAAGGACGGCGAGATCGCCGATGGTGCCGGTGAGCTGGGCTTCTTCCCGCCCTACTCCTGGTGGCCGCTGTGGTGCGCCCTGACGCTGTCGACCTGCGTGTTCGCCGTCGCCATGCAGACCTGGTGGCTGTTCATCATCGGCGGCGCCATCGGCATAGTGACCCTCAGCGGCTGGATCTTCGAGTACTACCGCGGAGAGCACGCCCACTGAGGTCGCTCCCGCATCGTCACCACCGCGTCCTCGTGGCTCTTGCCACGGGGACGTTGGTGATGTCGCTCGTCTCGTGCCAGGTCGACCACGAGAATCGTGGTCCGGAGGCCCGCCAGGGTGTGTCCTCAGGCCGTCCTGACCCGGTCCGGCTGACGGCCAACGTGGGTGACCTCGCCGCCGTACCCGTCGCGAAGGCGCTGGAGATCTCGGCGCCCGGCGGCGGTCTGCAGCGCCTTGCGGTGGCGACCAGGGGTGGTCACCGGCTGCGTGGTGTCCTCGAGGGCGACGTATGGCGCCTGACCTCCCGACTCGAGCCCGGCACCGACTACGTCGCCCGCGCCACGGCCGTGCGCAGCGACGGAGAGCGCGTGGAGCGGGTGCTCGAGTTCCGCACCCAGGACCTCTCGCTGGACCAGCAGACCTATGCGTCCGTGGCTCCACTGGCAGGCGAGACCGTCGGGGTCGGCATGCCGGTCATCGTCTCCTTCGACCTGCCGGTCACCGACAGGGCCGCGTTCGAGCGACACATGCGTGTGTCGAGCACCCCGTCCCAACCCGGGTCGTGGCACTGGCTGAGCGACAACGAGGCCCACTGGCGCCCCAAGACGTATTGGCAGGCCGGGACCGAGGTGTCGGTCGACATCGACGTCAACTCGGTGCCGGCCGGCAACGGTGTGTTCGGCCAGGAGAGTCGCTCGGTCGACTTCCGGGTGGGCGCTGCCAATGTCTACAAGGTCGACGCCCGGAGCCACCGGATGCAGGTCTTCTCCGGCGGCGAGCTGCTGCGAACGATCCCGATCACCACGGGCAAGGCTGGTTTCATCACCCGGTCCGGCGTCAAGGTGGTCATGGAGAAGTTCGCCGAGAAGCGGATGAACTCCGAGACGGTCGGCATCGCCAGTGACGACCCGGAGGCCTACGACATCGACGACGTCCAGTGGGCGATGCGTCTGACCCACAGCGGCGAGTTCATCCACGCCGCCCCGTGGTCGGTGGGCTCCCAGGGCAGCGCCAACGTCTCGCACGGCTGCACCGGACTGTCCACCCAGGACGCGGCGTGGCTCTACGCCATGTCCAAGCGGGGTGACGTCGTCGAATACACGGGCACCGACCGCTGGATGACGCTCGAGAACGGGTATGGCGACTGGAACGTCTCCTTCGACGACTACCGGAACGGCTCCGCCTTGAGCTGACCCGGCAGATGATGTGCCGGGTGGCCGCCTTGGGTCGGAGTCGACCCGGCAGATGATGTGCCGGGTGGCTCTCAGACCGCGACTTCTCCGAACGCACGGGCCAGGAGATCGCCGAAGTCGGCGCCGTCGCCGAAGAGGTTCTTGCGTCGGACCTCGATGATCGTCCAACGTCGAGGGCCGCGAAGCCAGCTCAGCCGTTCGAGGTCACGGTCGGCGTGCTCGTCGTTGTGGAATTCTTCGCCGAGATACTCGGCACCGACGCGGTGCTCGCGGTTGCCGACGTCAATGAAGTACGAGCCCCGCGGTGCGGCCTCCTCCACCTGGGGGATCGGCGTGGGGAATCCGAGGTCGAGCCAGCGGAGCCGGACGATGGACTCGGGTGGTGACTGTGCCCGATCGTCCGCGAGCGGAGCCAGTTCCCGGAGCTGTACGACGCCGCGGTAGCCCCTGAAACGTGGGAGCTCGGCGAGGAGTCGCTGTCGGGACAACCCACCGAGGCGAAGAAGGGAGTCGAGGGCGGCGATCGCCTGGTCGCGGTGGAGCAGCCGGCCGAGGTCGCAGGCCGTGCGCAGGGGAGTAGTGACCCGGAGCCCGTCGATGGTGACGACGTCGGTGCTTGTCAGGGTCCGCTCCCCGCTGGCAACCAGCCCGTTGCGCAAGCGACGCCCGGGTGGGCAGAACACGCACACCTTGGGCACGGACAGGTGATCGTTGGGCGCCAGGATCCGCGGCGCCCCGTGCAGCCAGCCTGCTGTGCGATCAGTGACCACCGCATCAGACGGTACGACGAGGCGTAGACAGGCCACGCGCAGGTCCAAGCTGTCCGCCAGGTCGCTGCGATGGAAGACGTCGCGGATCGGGTGCGCGAGGAGTCCGGCAGCCGTCCAGCTGCGAAGGGTGTGCGCGCTGATTCCGCGATCGCGAGCGTTGGACAGCGTGAAAGGTGTCTGTGGGACTCGGTCGTCCAGGGGAGGTTGATGCCGGAGCATCCCCAGAGAGTGCCGGGTCTGGTCGGCCGGCGGCCACCCAGCGCCATACGCCTGTGGAGAAGTCGGCTCTTGTGCCTGGTCGACCCCGTAGAAAGCAGTTGATCCGGCACAAGATGTGCCGGGTCAACCAGGTGCCGTGAATCAGTGTCCGCGCAGCGGTGCCTCGTCGACCGTGTGGTCGCTGTGGCCGTCGAACTGGTGGCCGTCAGCCGGGTGGTCGAGGCCAGCCTCGAGCGCGTGCTGGTGATCGGCGTGGTGGTGCGCCTCCTCCAGCTCGGCAGCAGTCGGCTTCTGGACGTTGTGCTGGAACATCCAGGCCGAGAGCTTGGCCCGCAGGCGCTGGGACCGCGAGCCGGGGGCGACGACGCCGTTGGCGTCGGTGTGGCTGACCGGGGGAGCGATCTCGTCGCGGGCACGTGCCGTGAGGGTGTAGGCGCTGGTGTCGCCGATCGGCAGGTGCCGCTCGGTGTAGCCGCCCTCGGGGGAGCGCATGATGATCCCGGTCTCGTAGCCGTGGAGCAGCTTCTCGTTGTCGTGACGCTGCAGCGAGATGCACCAGCGACGCGTGATGAAGAAGGCGATCACCGGGCCGAGGAAGACCATGAGCCTCATGAAGTAGGTGATCTGGTTGATGCTCAGGTCGAAGGTGATGGCAATCAGGTCGTTGCCGCCTGCGGCCCAGGCCAGGCCGTAGAAGGTCATCAGCGCAACCATGACGGCCGTGCGGGTCGGGGCGTTGCGCGGCCGCTGGAGCAGGTGGTGGTCGCGCTTGTCACCGGTGATCCAGGCCTCGAGGAACGGCAGCAGCATCACGATGGTCAGCATCAGCGGCGGCACGAGCAGGATCGGGACCATCACGTTCCACGAGATCGTGTAGCCGAAGATCACCGACTCCCAGCCCGGCATGATCCGCAGGAGACCGTCGGGCCAACCCATGTACCAGTCGGGCTGCGATCCGGCCGTCACCTTGGTCGGGTCGTAGGGCCCGAACTTCCACACCGGGTTGATCGTCATCAGACCGCCCATGAGCGCGGTGACGCCGAACACGATGAAGAAGAAGCCGCCCGCCTTCGCGGCGTACACCGGCAGCATCGGGAAGCCGACGACGTTCTGCTCGGTCCGTCCGGGCCCGGGCCACTGGGTGTGCTTGTGGTAGACGAGCAGGAGCATGTGCGCCGCGATCAGCGCCAGCAGCAGACCGGGGATCAGCAGGACGTGCGCGATGTAGAGACGCGGGATGATCGCGCCGCCGGGGAACTCGCCACCGAACAGGAAGAGCGACATGTAGCTGCCGACGACCGGCGTGGCCTTGAGGAAGCCGTCGGTGGCCCGGACGCCGGTGCCGGAGAGCAGGTCGTCGGGCAGGGAGTAGCCGGTGAAGCCCTCGAGGGTGCCGAGCAGCAGCAGCAGGCAGCCGATCACCCAGTTGAGCTCGCGCGGCTTGCGGTAGGCGCCGGTGAAGGCGACGCGCAGCAGGTGGACCATCATCGAGGCGATGAAGAGCATGGCCGCCCAGTGGTGCATCTGCCGCATCAGCAGACCGCCGCGGACGTCGAAGGAGATGTCGAGCGTGGTCGCCATCGCCTGCGACATCTCGATGCCACGCAGCTGGTCGTAGGAGCCCTCGTAGTGGACCTCGGCCATGCTCGGCGTGAACCACAGCGTCAAGAAGACGCCCGTGAGCAGCAGGACCACGAAGCTCCACAGGGCGATCTCGCCCAACATGAAGGACCAGTGGTCAGGGAAGACCTTGCGGAGGTTCTTGCGCGCGGCGCCCGCCAGGCCGAGTCGATCGTCGGCCCAGCCGGCGACGCCGCCCAGCTTCGACGGCTTCGAGGTGGTGGCAGGGGTGGTGCGGTTGGAACGCGCCACCTTGCTCGTGTCGATGCTCACTGCTTCTCACGCTCCCAGTAGCTGGCCCCGACGGGCTCAGTGAAGTCGCTCTGCGCGATGAGGTAGCCCTCCTCGTCAACCGCCAGGGGCAGCTGGGGGAGGGGACGGTGTGCCGGTCCGAACACGACCTTGGCCGAGTCGGCCAGGTCGAACGTGGACTGGTGGCAAGGGCAGAGCACGTGGTGCGTGGTCCGCTCGTAGAGGGAGATCGGACATCCCACGTGGGTGCAGATCTTGGAGTAGCAGATGACGCCGTCGACGGTCCAGTTCTCCCGGCCCTCGCCGTGCTTGATCTCGCGCGGCTCCATCTTGACGATGATGATCGCGCCCTTGGCCTTGAGGACCTGCAGCGGCACGCCCTCGATCTCGGGGTAGCCGTTCTCCTCGGTCGGGAACTGCGCCTCAGGGGCGGCGTTGACGAGGTCGCCGATCTCGAGCTCGGAAGCCTTGATCGGGGTCCCGACGACGTCGCGCACCAGGCGCATGCCCTTCTTCCAGATGGTGTGCTGTAGTCCGGTGCCGTTCTCGGCGTTGGCGACCTGGGCGTTGGTGGGTCCGAGGTCTCGCAGCAGGACCACGGCAGGCAGCCCGAGCAGGCCGACGGCGCCGAGCAAGCTGTTTCGGACCAGGGGCCGGCGGCCGATGCCGGACTCGTCTGCGCCCAGTGAGAGGGCCTCCAGGGTGGCCTCGCGGTCCTCCTGGCTCGAGGCGGCGGCGTGGCGCATCTCCACGATCTCGTGGTCGCTCATGAGCTTGCGGGCCCACTGGATGATGCCGACGCCGATGAAGAGCAGGGCGCCGCCCAACGCTGTGCCCAGCGCTGCCGTGGACGCACCGAGACCCAGGAAGGTGTCCCAGTTGTCCCCGACCTCGAGGGCGAAGTAGGCGACCACGAAGAGCACCGCGCACACCATGGAGAGGACGAACATCCCCGCGATCTGGCGCTCGGCGCGCTTCTCGGCCGCCGGGTCGACGTCGGTGGGACGCCACTGGTGGGCCGGCAGGCCGGGGTTGGCGATCGGCTCCTCCGGCACGGCCAGGGTGCGGTCGTGCGCGGGCGAGACCGCGTCGTCGTTGCCGGGCTCGATCATGCCTGAGCACCTTCCTCGGTCTGCGGGGTCCTGGTGGTGCGGGTGGTGTGCGCGGCGATCCACACGGCGAAGCCGACGAGGCCGCCGATGCCCAGGATCCAGGCGAAGAGGCCCTCGGAGACGGGGCCGAGGCCGCCGAGCCCGAAGCCGCCGTACTCCGGGCTCTCCTCGATGCTGCGGAGGTAGGCGATGACGTCGCGCTTCTCCTCCGGCGAGAGGTTGCCGTTGCTGAAGTTGGGCATGGCCTGCGGGCCGGTCAACATGGCTTCGTAGATGTACTTGCTCTCCACGCCCTTGAGGCTCGGGGCGTAGCCGCCGCGGGGCATGGCTCCGCCGGAGCCGTTGAAGTTGTGGCAGGCGGTGCAGTTGGTCAAGAAGATCTGTCCACCGCGGACGATCGCTTCTTCCCGCTCCTCCTCCGACAGCCCGTCGATGGAGTAGTCCTCCTCGGTCGGGATGGCCGGGCCGGGAGCGAGGCTGGCGACATAGGCAGCCAGCGCTGCGATCTCCTCGTCTGAGTAGACGACGTCCTTGCGGGGGGCCTGCTGCTCGGGGCGAGCCATCGGCATCCGCCCGGTGCCGACCTGGAAGTCGACGGCGGCAGCTCCGACACCGATGAGGGAGGGGCCCTTGGCGTAGCCCTCGCGGACGGTCTCGACGCCTTCGCCGTTCTGCCCGTGGCAGGAGGCGCAGCCGACGAGGAAGAGCTCGCGGCCCTGGGCGACGAGCTCCTCGTCGCTCTGGGCCTGCTCGGCCTGGGCGGGGGCGAGGACGGTGTAGATGCCACCGGTGAGGAGCAGGCCGAGCATGAGCACGACCAGCCCTGCGACGGGGCCGCGGCGGTGCCGGGAGATCCGACCTGCGGAGCGGTTCAACAAGCGCACTGTGAAGTCCTAGGTGTCCGGGTCGGGGGCTTACTTGATGAGGTAGATCGTGGCGAACAGCCCGATCCACACGACGTCGACGAAGTGCCAGTAGTAGGACACGACGATGGCGCTCACAGCCTGCTCATGGGTGAAGCGGCGGGCGAGGTAGGTGCGGCCGAGGACGAAGAGGAAGGCGATCAGGCCACCGGTCACGTGGATGCCGTGGAAGCCGGTCGTGAGGTAGAACATCGTGCCGTAGGCAGAGCTCGGGATCGTCACGCCCTCGTGCATGAGCTCGGCGTATTCGAGCGCCTGGCCGCCGATGAAGATCGCACCCATGACGTAGGTCAGGATGAACCACTCGCGCAGCCCCCAGCCGGCGACCTTCAGTATCGAGCCCTTGCGACCGACCTGGCCGCGCTCGGCGGCGAACACGCCCAGCTGGCAGGTCACCGAGGAGAGCACGAGGATGACGGTGTTGGCCGTCGCGAAGGGCACGTTGAGCAGCTGGGTCTCCTGCGCCCACAGCTCCGGGCTCACCGCGCGGATCGTGAAGTAGGAGGCGAACAGGGCCGCGAAGAACATCAGCTCGCTCGAGAGCCAGATGATGGTCCCCACGCTGACCATGCTCGGCCGGTCATGGTGCCCGTGCAGCCGGGATGTCGGAATCGTCGCTGTTGCTGTCGCCACGCGCTCATTATGTCGGTAGCCGACGACGAGGCCACCCCGACCCCCTGACTTTGGGCGTCATATTGTTCACATCGTGCTGATCGTGGGCGGGACGAGCGAGCTGGACCTGCCGAGGTTCACCCTCGGGCGGGTGTTCACCGACTGGGGAATCGACCCGGTGCCCTTCGTCCTGACGGTCTGGGTCGCCGGCCTCTACCTCCTCGGGGTGGTCGTGCTCCGTCGTCGCGGCGACGCCTGGCCGCTCGGACGGACCCTGGCGTTCGTCGTCGCCGGGATGGGGTCGTTCACCTTCGCGACCGCGTCGGGCATCGGGCGCTACGACACCACGCTGCTGAGCGTCCACATGGTCCAGCACATGATCTTGTCGATGCTCGTGCCGCTCTCCCTGGCCCTGGGTGCCCCTGTGACCCTCGCCCTGAGGACGCTGCCTGCCACTCCACGGCGCTGGCTCCTCGCCGTACTCCACTCACGGGTGGCCCGGGTGCTGTCGTTCCCGCCGCTGGCCTTCGGCCTCTATGTCATCTCGCCGTGGGCGCTCTACTTCTCCGGGTGGTACGACGCCTCGCTGGCCTCCGACTACGTCCACGAGATGATGCACATCCACCTCGTCGCCATCGGGACCCTGTTCTTCTGGCCGCTGATGGGCATCGATCCGCTGCCCGGCAGGGTGGGCTATCCGTTCCGGGTGCTGCTCACGGTGATGACGTTGCCGTTCCACGCCTTCCTCGGGGTGACGATCATGGGCCAGACGACGTTGCTCGGGGAGTCGCACTACCTCGCGCTGCGAGACGGACCGATGGGCAGCTGGCTGCCCGACCCGCTGGACGACCAGCACCTCGCCGGCGGGATACTGTGGGGAGCCGGTGACCTGATCGGGCTGGTCTTCTTCGTCGTCCTCTTCGCCCAGTGGGTGCGATCGTCGAGGACGGAGGCTGCGCGGGAGGATCGGCGCCTCGACCTGATGGAGGCGCGTAGCGCACGCGCCGACCGCGAGGGATAGCATCGCGCCGTGAGCCACGACATGACTTCCCAGCCCGCGCCGCTGAAGGTCCTCGTCTACAGCGACGACATCGACACCCGGCAGCAGGTCATCCTGGCCCTGGGACGCCGTCCCCACCCCGACCTCCCCGAGGTCGAATACGTCGAGGTGGCGACCGAGCCGGTCGTCATCGCCAACATGGACGCCGGCCACATCGACCTGGCGATCCTCGACGGCGAGGCCGTGCCGGCCGGCGGCATGGGCATCGCCAAGCAGCTCAAGGACGAGATCCACCAGTGCCCTCCGGTGATGGTGCTCATCGGTCGTCCGCAGGACGCCTGGCTGGCGACCTGGTCGCGGGCCGAGGCCACGGTGGCACACCCGATCGACCCGGTGCTGCTGGCCGAGTCGGTCGTCTCGCTGCTGCGGGCGAGGGTGCCGGCGGTCCCGACCTCCTGAGGGTTGCTCCGGGCGAGACCGGGCCCGAGGCTCGAGCGTGGTCTGCAAGACTCCCGCGCATGACGACCTGGGCCGATGTCCTGTCCGCACTGGTGGCTCGCGCCGACCTGTCTGCGGACCAGACCCAGTGGGCGATGGAGCAGATCCTCGCGGGTGAGGCGACCCCGGCCCAGATCGCCGGCTTCGCCGTCGCCCTCCGGGCCAAGGGCGAGACGGTGGCCGAGGTGACCGCCCTCGCCGACGCGATGCTGGCGGCCGGCAACGCCATCTCGGTCCCCGGACGGATCCTGGACGTCGTCGGCACCGGCGGCGACCGGTCGATGTCGGTGAACATCTCGACGATGGCAGCGATCGTCGCAGCCGGAGCCGGCGCTCGGGTGGTCAAGCACGGCAGCCGGTCGGCCTCGTCCACGTCAGGTTCCGCGGACGTGCTCGAGCACCTCGGGATCAGGCTCGACCTCCCGGTGGAGCGGGTCGCGCAGGTGGCGACCGAGGCGGGCATCACCTTCTGCTTCGCTGCCGCTTTCCACCCGGCCATGCGCCACGCAGCCGTTCCGCGGCGCGAGATGGGCATCGCCACCTCGTTCAACCTGCTCGGCCCGCTCACCAACCCGGCGCGACCCGCCGCACAGGCGATCGGCTGTGCGGATCCGGCCGCGGCACCGGTGATGGCCGGCGTCTTCGCCGGTCGTGGCGTCGACGCCTGGGTCTTCCGTGGTGACGACGGGCTCGACGAGCTGACCACCACCACGACCTCGACGCTCTGGGCAGTGCATGGCGGAGAGGTACGGCGGACACAGATCGACGCCCGGGCGCTGGGCATCACCCCGGCGACCACCGAGGACCTGCGCGGTGGGGACGCCGCTCACAACGCCGACGTCGTCCGCCGGGTCGTGGCGGGGGAGCAGGGCCCTGTGCGCGACGCAGTCGTCCTCAACGCCGGGGCCGCGCTCGCTGTGCACGACGATCCGGCCGGCGACCCGATGGAATCACTGGCCGTCGGCATCGCCAAGGCGGCAGAGGCCGTCGACTCCGGTGCCGCGGCCGCCACGCTCGAGCGCTGGGTGAGCGCCTCGTCGCGCTGACGCGTCGTCAGTCGGTCGTGGGCGCCAGGAGGGCGAACTCGTCGTCGGCCTCGACCACCCGCCACCCGGGGTCGTTGGTCAAGGCATAGCCCAGGGAAGTGTCCGGATCGACCAGGGCCAGGTCGGCGTCGAGAGACCGGACCTCGTCGTCCCAGCCGGGATTGAGGCGCAGGATGTCGGTGTTGCGTCGCAGCTCGTCGTTGGTGAACACGTCGCCATACCCGTGCATGACGAGCGCCAGCTGCGGGTGCCGCCACAGGAAGTAGGCACCGGTGTCCCAGTCGTTGAGGACCTTCGTGCCCGCGGGCTGGGCGTCCAGGCGCCTGTCCAGCCAGGCCGGAGCCACGTCGGCCTCGGCCCGTGACTGCACGACGGGGACCAGGATGACGGCGCAGGCAGCCAGGACCAGGGCGAGCGCGGCCGCCTCCCGGCGCTCGATCCCGGGCGCTCGGGGGACGAACTGCTGCAGGGCGCCAGCGAGCAGGGGCGCCAGCATCACGGCGGCCACCGTCGTGGTGCGGGCCGAGGAGACAGCCAGCGCGGCCGCCATCCCGATGACGAGGACCTCGCCCCACGGGAGGGGGCGGCGCTTGAGCGCGACGAGCAGGACGATGGCGAACATGCCCAAGAGCGCGATGGCGTAGGGCTCCCCGAAGTCCGGCGGACCCCACTCGGCGAAGTATTCGGCGCGCGACCCGACCGCGAACAGCGACCCGTAGACGCGCAGGCCCAGCGGCGTGGCGAGGACGATCACCGACGAGAGCACGGGGATCAGGACCAGCCGCAGGATCCGGTCACGATCGGCACGACCGTCCAGCAGGATGCCGACGATCGCGACCACGCCGATCACGCCCGCCAGGGGCCACATCCCGTGGAGAGGCGCCCAGACCCACGCCACGAGGACCAGCCACCAGCGGGGCTCGAGGTCGCGCATCGTGCGCAGCCACGCAACGGTGACGACCAGGACGAACAGATAGCTGAACACCTGCGGTCGCGCGGAGAGTCCCGGGCTTGCCGCGGAGCAGACGAGGATGGTGGCGAAGGCTGCGGGCAGAGGCGCGCTGACGAGGCGGCAGCACACGAAGGTGGCCAGCGCCAGGCACAGCACGAGGAAGCCGGCCGCCCACATCACGCCGGCAAGACCGGCAAGGTCCTCCACCCCTGCCATCGCCAGCTGGGCGAGCCACTGCGTGGAGACCCAGTCGGCGGTGTCGAACGGGCCCAGGTTGCCGGGGTCCGCGATCGACCAGCCGTCGAGGAGCTCGCGGCCCATCCTCAGGTGGAAGTAGCCGTCACCCGAGAGAGGGGGTCTGGACTGGTTGCGCACGAGTGCGCCGAGCAGCACAGCCAGGCTGACGATGGGCAGCACCCGGCGGACCAGGGTGGTGATCACGGGCGTACCTCGAGGACCCAGGAGTCGCCGTCGCGCTCGAAGCCCACCCGGTCGTAGTAGGGCGAGAGCATCCCGGGAGGAGTGACGACCCGCCGATATCCCAGGTCGGCGAGCAGTCCGCTCTGGCGCCACACGAACTCGCCGGGGGAGAAGTCCCTGAAGCGGGGCGTCACGTAGTCGAGCAGCACCTGGGCCGTCTCGCCGGCCGCCTCCAGCAGGACCACGCCGACCGTCTCGTCCCCCGCTGCACGAGGAAGGCCGCCTGCGCCTCGTCCCACGGGTCGTGGACGAAGTCGGGGTTGAAGCGCAGGATGTCCGCGCCGTGGACCCGCAGCACGTGGCGGAGGTATTCGTCGTCACTGCGCACGCGCAGCACCTCGAACACGGCGTCGTCGTGCCGCTCCCTCAGCGCCTGGGCGATGAACCAGACGTTGATCGCGCTGAGCACGATGTTCATGCCGACCATCGGCCACACCTCGAGCGCGGCGTTGAAGACCGTGAGGATCAAGCAGGCCGCCAGGTTGAGGATGCGCAGGCGGAGCAGCCGCGACTGGAGCAGCGAGTACACCAGGAGTGCACTGCCGCCCCAACCGAGGAGGTCGAGCCAGTGGTCGCCGAGCCAGGTCACGGGCGGAGACTACTGGTGCGCCGGGCTGACCAGGGTCACCGAGCCGGCGACGCCCGTCCACGGCTGAACTTGCGAGCCGCCAGTCATGGACGCAGTAGCAACACCCCGACGACCTACGCGTCCAGGACAGCGAGCGGTACGGTCGGGCCCATGATCACCGCCATCGTCTTCGTGAAGGCCGACGTCGCCCGGATCCCCGAGGTCGCCGAGGCGATCGCGGCGCTGGACGGCGTCAGCGAGGTCTATTCCGTGACCGGCCAGATCGACCTGATCGCGATGATCCGGGTCAGCAAGCACGAGGACGTCGCTGAGGTCGTGGCCGACTCGCTCAACAAGGTCGAGGGGGTCAGCTCGACCGAGACGCACATCGCCTTCCGCACGTTCTCGCGCCACGACCTGGAGTCGGCCTTCGCCCTGGGCCTCGACTGATCGCCAGCAGCGACCGGCGCTAACGGACGGGACTGGCGACGGGCGGGGCGAGGCGTTGCTCGTCGAAGGGGACGAGTGAAACTCTCGAGTGGGTGACCGCGTCGTGGATCGCCAGGTGACGCGTCGCCCCACCCACGGGGCAGACCCAGTCGCCCTCGACGTCGACGAGCCTGATCCCCGGGGACTCCAGCCAACGCAACAGCTTCTCCGTCTCCGCAGCAGTGGCCGCCGGCACCGGCCCGGGTGCGTCGGACACGGTCTCGGCGCCCGCGCGCAGCTGGTCGACGTAGTGGTGCGCATCGCCACCGGGGGGGATGACGCCGGCTGCCGCCAACCGGCCGTGACGCACGACGTGCACCGCCCACCGGCCGTCATCCTCGCGCCGCGCAGCCACCACTTCGGGGCAGCGGCTGAGAGCGGACAGACGCTGGGTCCGGGCAGCGGCACGGACGAAGGTGGCCAGCCGATCGCGGTGGACGCCGGCCTCCTCGAACCGTTCGAGGTCGGCCAGAGCCGTCATCCGCCGCGAGATGGCGTCCACCACGTCATCGGGACTGCGGATCAAGGAGTCGCGCAGGGAGCGGACCATCGCGGCATATGTCGTCGGGTCGACCCCGCCGTCGCACGGTGACAAGCACCTGCCCATCTCGGCCAGGACGCACGGTGTGCGGGACGGCGACGCCCCGAACCGGTCGGAGCACTGCCGCACGGGGAACGTGTCGTGCAACGCAGCCAGGCTCTTCTCGGCCGACTTCCTCGACGAGAAGGGACCGAGGTAGTCGGCGTCGTCGTCGAGCACTCGCCGCACCATCGACAGTCGCGGCCACGGCTCGCGGGTGAGCTTAATGAAGTGGACCTTCTCGGGAAAGCGGGAGCGGCGGTTGTACTTCGGTTTGTGCTCGGCGATCAGCCGGAGCTCGCGGACCTCGGCCTCCAACGGCGTCGCGCACGTGATCGCGGTCACCGACTCCGCCAGGCCGACCATCTCGCCCATCCGGGACCGGGTCTCAGATGCCGTGAAGTAGGTGCGCACCCGGGTCCGCAGGTCCTTGGACGTGCCGACATAGAGGACGCGGGAGCGATCGTCACGGAAGAGGTAGACACCCGGTGCGTGCGGCAGTCCCTCGGCCAGGTGCCGCTTCCGACGCTGGGCGGTGCTCACCCGGGCGGTGAAGGTCTGCAGCTCCTCGAGCGTGTGGACGCCCAGGCCACCCAAGCGCTCCATCAACCCGTGCAGCACGTCGACGGTGGCACGAGCGTCGGAGAGAGCACGGTGGTTTGGCGTGGTGGTCGCGTTGAAGACCTGGGCCAGCGAGGAGAGCTTGCAGTTGGGGGCGTCGTCGCGGGTGATCACCCGACGGGCCAGCTTGGCCGTGCAGAGAACCTCGAACCCCGGCCAGGTGAGGTCCTGGGCGTTGGCGAAGTGACGCAGGAAGCCGACGTCGAAGGGCGCGTTGTGGGCCACCAGGACGGTGCCGGCAGCGAACTCGAGAAAGGCCGGCAGCGCCGACTCGATGGGGGGAGCGTCGCTGACCATGGAGTTGGTGATGCCGGTGAGCACGGCGATGAACGCAGGTATGGCGGCGTGCGGGTTGACGAGGGTCTGGAACTCTCCCAGCACGACGCCGCCCCGGACCTTGACCGCGCCGATCTCGGTGATCATCGAGCCGGCGGCGGCAGAACCCCCGGTGGTCTCGAGGTCGACCACGCAGAAGGTGACGTCGCGCAACGGTCGTCCGAGCTCGTCGAAACCGCGCTGGGCCTCCCACCGGGAGGGGGTAGCGGCAGCACGGCTCATGAAAGTGACGGTAGATCTGAGCACCGACAACGACGGGGAGGACGCGCCACTAGGCTGCGCCGGTGACTTGTGAACTTCCCGACCAGTCCCATCGGTGGCGCTGCGGTGGCTGCGGCAACCTCACGCGGTTCGACGTGACGCGCACGCGGAGGACGACCGAGTTCTGGCACTTCGACCTCGCCGGCGAGCATGCCGTGGAGTCCACGGAGGTGCAGCAGGAGTCCGTCGAGTCGGTCTCGTGTCGGTGGTGCGGGCGCGACGACGCCATCGAGCTGGTCGACCGCAACGAGACCGGCCCGGGGGACGACCCCAGCAGCACTCCGTCCGCGACCGACTGACGATGCCCGCGACGAGTCCTGAGTCGGGGACACGCCAACGCCACCGTCCGTGGGGGGCAACGGGGGTCGGTCTCGTGAGCCTCGGACTCCTGCTCGGTCTGCTCTGTGCCGTCGGTGCCGACCTGCTGTGGCTGGTGGCCATGGGTGATCACGTGCGGGGCGCGGCCGCAATGCCCGACGGTGTGCCCTTTGCTGCGGCTCCGACCGAGGACTGGCCGCCCGTCATCCTGCTTGCCGAGGTCACCCTGTCGCTCGTCCACGAGCTCGGTGTGGGCGGACTCCTCGTCTGGCACTACTCCACGGTCCTTCTCGCGCTGATGCTCGTGGCGCTCGACGCCCGCCGCAGGGGGGCCGCCGACCTTGCCACCTCGCTGGCGCTCACGGTGCTGGTCGTCGCGGGCATCGCGACCTTCGCGGTCGCGCGTCTCCAGACCTTCTCCCTGGTCCCCTTCGTGCTGGTGCTGCTCCTCGTGCGCGCCCAGCACCGTTCCCCGGGGCGCGGCATGTGGTGGGCGCCGATCCTGGTCGCACTGTGGGGCAACCTGCACGGCGGGGTGCTGCTCGGAGTGTGTGTCATCGGCGCCTACCTGCTGTTCTCGCGCCTGCCTCGCCGCCCTGTCGAGACAGTCACCCTGGGTGTGGCGACGCTCGCTGCGCTCTCGATCAATCCCGCGGGGTGGCGTACGGCGGAGTACTACTGGGGCGTCCTCCAGAACGAGGCGGCCAAGCAGGGAGAGGGCTTGTGGGCGAGCCCTGACTTCAGGGACCCCTTCGACCTGTTGATGCTCCTGGGAGTGGGGCTGCTGGGACTGCTGGCCCTGCGTCGCCGACTGCCGCTGTGGGAATGCGTCGCAGTGGTGGGTCTGACGGTTGCCACGGTGGTGGCGGCGCGCAACGGGATCTGGCTGCTCCTGCTGCTGGCCGGCCCAGCGGCATACGGCGGCACTCGCGTTCCGGGACGGTTCGCAGACCTCAAGCTCTTGCCTCATGCTCGGGTGGTGGCCCTGGTCGTCGCTGCGCTGGTCGCCTCCGCGGTCCCGTCGGCCTTCCGCGGACACTCTCTCGGGGAAGCCGACAAGGCGCTGGCACAGGAGGTCCGGCAAGCGGCGCCGGCCCGGGTCGTGCTCGCGCCAGAGCCGGTGGTGGAGGCGTTGGCGGTCCACGGGGTCGAGGTGTGGCTCAGCAACCCCTTGGATGCGTTCCGGGCCGAGGACCAGCGCGCCTACCTCGACTTCATGGCGGGCCGGCCCGCCATGACCACAGCGGTCGAAGGCTCCGGAGCGGTCCTCGTCCAGGAGGGGACACAGGCCGACGAGGTCATGGCCGGTGAGGACGGCTTCGAGGTGGTCGCGCTCACCGGCGAGTGGGTGCTCTACGTCCGTTCCTGACTGCGTGCGGACCCGCGACGTCGAGTCGGCCGACTCTCGTTGTCGGTGCCCACTGTCACGCTGATCGTCATGACGACACGAATCGATTGCGACAGCTGCCTCGTGCGGGGGCTGGCATGCCACGACTGTGTGGTGACGGTGCTTCTCGGGCCGCCACCGGAGCTCACCTTCGACGATGACGAGCGCCGCGCGCTGGAAGCGCTGGCCGCAGGGGGACTCGTGCCGCCGCTGCGTCTCGTCCAGCCTCTGGCCGGCCCGGAGACGGAGTCGGCCTGACGTGTGCCGACACGTGGACGACTTTGTGGGACGTTGATTGGCGAGGGCCCCGGCGTCGGTCTAGGGTGAGCCCTGGCGTTCGTGGAAGTGGGCCACCGGGTCCGCGCGAACGCCGCGTCGAGTTCGGCCTTGCTGCGCTGGGGGCCGGAGCCGGGGAACCACTTCCCCATCTGGGGTGAATCGTCACCGAGGGCGTGCGCTTGCGCATGACGGAGGAGGCGTAGGGCCACGTCGTGCCCGAACCCGTCAGCTCACCCGGTAGACGTACGACAAACAAGGGAGAACCCCCGCTCGTGAATCACGACCGGATGCGGATCGGCGGCGCGCTGCTGACAACCGCTGCCATCGCCTGCCTCGGACTCGTCCCGCTCGCACCCGCCCAGGCCGAGCCCGACATCAAGGACGTCAAGGCGAAGGTCGAGCGGCTCTACCACGAGGCCGAACAGGCCTCCGAGCGCTACAACGACGCCAAGCTCGACCTCGACGAGCTGCGCAAGGACCTCGCCGCCGTGCGTGCCGACGAGCGTCGTCAGAGCGACCGCCTCGACGCCGTGCGTGAGGACGTGGCTGACTCCGTCCTGCGAGGGTTCCAGGGCGAGTCCATCTCGACCGTCGGCCAGGTCGTCGTCGCCGACGACCCGGCCGCCTTCCTCGGCCAGCTCTCGACCATGTCGGGCTTCAACGCCCTGCAGGACAACATGTTCAATGCCTACGCCACCGAGCTCGACGCCCTCGACCTCCGCCGGCAGGCCACCGCCGAGCGAGCCGCCGAGATCGCTGAGACTGCCGAGCGGCTCGAGGCCGAGAAGTCCACGATCGACGAACGGCTGGGTGCTGCCGAAGACCTGCTGGACGACCTCGAGGCGGAGGAGCGCGAGCGCCTTCTCAGCCCCTCACGCTCCAGCACCAGCCGGGTCCCGGCCTCCGTCCCGGCGTCCGGTCGAGCAGCCGCTGCCGTCGGCTATGCAATGGCCCAGGTCGGTGACGCCTATGTCTACGGCGCGGTCGGCGAGAGCGCCTTCGACTGCTCGGGTCTGACGATGCGAGCCTGGGGCGCGGCGGGGGTCGGTCTCCCGCACTCCTCGAGCGCGCAGTTCAGTTCCGGGCCGCGCGTCTCGGCCAGTGCCCTTCAGCCGGGCGACCTGGTGTTCTACTACACGCCGATCAGCCACGTCGGGATGTACATCGGAAATGGCCTGATCGTGCATGCGGCCAACCCCAGCACCGGGGTCGCGGTGACCGGGCTCTATTCCATGCCCTACGTCGGTGCGGTCCGCCCTGGCTGACAGTCCGACCGTGAAGGCCGGCTTCCCACGCTCGTGGGTGGCCGGTCTTTCGCTCTTCCTGGGGTTGGTGCTCCTGGCGGTCGTCGTGTGGGTGGCGGCAGGGGACGAGCCCTACCGCGCCGACGTGTCCCGGCGGCCGGCCACGTCGACCGCTGGTGCCGGGGGAGCCGCAGCGACCCTGCAGCAGTGGGTGGAGGCGCTGGAGTCGGGAGACGCGGCCGCGGCCGCGTCGCTGACACCCGAGCAGGACGCACAAGCCGGCCAGGGCGTGGAGGCCATCGTCCGCAATGTCAGAGCGCTGGGGCTGGTGGACCTCTCGGCCAGATACCTCGACGAGGTCGGTGCCATCGGCCCGGACGGCTCCTGGACCGCGGCCGTCGACCTCTCCTGGCGGATCGACGGCTTCGACCAGGAGCCGGCGCAGGCCGAGGTCCTGGTGGACTTCGTCAGTGACGGTGACGGGGTGGCCATCACCAGCGTCGGTGGGGGAGAGGGTGTCTCGCCGATGTGGCTGGGGTCGCCCCTCGCCGTACGCCGTGCCCCGGGAACGCTGGTAATGGCGCAGGGTGCCGACCGGGCACGCGCGGCGCGGGACTACCTCGCTCGCGTCCAGCGGGCGATCCCGGTCGTCAGGCGAGTGCTGCCGCAGTGGCGACCCTCCGTCGTCCTGGCCGTCCCGGCGAGCGCGTCCGGGCTGGACGACGCCTTGGGAGTCGCTGACGGGACCTACGACGCGATCGCGGCAGTGACCGCGTCGGCCGACGGTTCCGGGCGGACCGGCGCGCCCGTGCGGGTCTTCGTCAACCCCGAGGTCAGTGGCCGGTTGCGCGGGGCGGGGGCTCAGGTGGTGATCAGCCACGAAGTCGTCCACGTCGCCACCGACGCCAACACGGCCGTGCTCGATCCGTGGCTGCTCGAAGGCTTCGCCGACTATGTCGCGCTGCGTGACGTCGACCTGCCGCTGGACATCACGGCCGCCCGCGCAGCCGCCTCAGTGCGTCGCAACGGTGTGCCGGACCACCTGCCCGGCACCGCGGAGTTCGACCCGTCGGCCGGTGACCTGCAGGCGGCCTACGAGATGGCGTGGTTGGCATGCGTCGAGGTGGCCGCACGAGCCGGGGAAGACGGCCTTGTCACCGTCTATGAGAAAGCTTCCGGAGGCGCTGACACTGCCGAGGCGCTCGCCTCTGTCGGGCTGACCCCGAAGGGGTTGCTCGCTGGCTGGCAGCGCCGGCTCGAGGCGCTGGAGTGATGCTCGCCGGGCGCCTCGCCCGACACCCAGCCCTGGTGGTGACTCTTCTCAGCGCCCTCGGCTTCGTCGTGGTGGCAGCGATCTGGGTGCCCTGGCAGCCGGTGCCCGGGGGAGCGCCCGTCGCCGTACGCCCTGAATCGGTCTTCTCCGCGGACGAGATCGAACGGGCAGAGGACTATGCGTCCTGGGCGCGAGGATGGAGCCTGCTGTCGCTGGCGATCAGCCTCGTGGTGAGCTCGGTCCTGGGTTTCAGTCGCGTGGGTCGTCGGTTGATGAAGCGGCTCCCCGGGCCGTGGTGGATCAAGGTCGTCCTGGGCGTGCTGGCGATCAGCCTCGTGGGACGCCTGGCAACGCTGGCGTGCAGCATCATGCTGCATCGGCACCGGCTTGCGAACGGACTGAGCAACCAGTCGTGGTGGGGCTATGCCCGAGACGTTGCCACGAACGAGCTGATCACCGTCGTCACGACGTCGATCGGGCTGCTCCTCCTCATCGGGGCCGCTCGACGCTGGCCCAGGGTGTGGCCCGCGATCGCGGCCGCCGTTCTGGCGGGTCTCGTGGTGCTGGGCTCATTCATCTACCCCCTTGTCGTGGAGCCCCTCTTCAACAGCTTCACCCCGATGCCCGACGGCGAGCTGCGCTCGGCCGTCATCGACCTTGCCGAGAGGGAGGGGGTCCGAGTCGACGACGTCCTGGTGGCCGATGCATCCCGGCGCACCACGACACTCAACGCCTATGTCTCCGGGTTCGGCGACACCCGCCGGGTCGTTGTCTACGACACTCTCGTGGAGTCGCTTCCCCACGACCAGGCGCTCTCAGTGATCGCTCACGAGGTGGCACACACCGCCAACGACGACGTCGTGGTCGGCACAGCTCTGGGGGCGCTCGGGGCTGCAGCCGGAGTGGGACTGCTGGGCCTGCTGCTGTCGGGGCGTGCCGGGCGTCGCCACCCGGTGAGCGACCCAGGCGCTGTGCCGCTCGTGCTGGCGCTGGTGGTCCTGGCGACGCTGGCGACCAGCCCGCTGCAGAACGCGATCAGCCGACGGGTCGAGACCCGGGCCGACGTGGTCGCGCTGGAGGCGACGCGCGATGCTGACGCGTTCGTCGAGATGCAGCGGGCGCTTGCTCTGAGGTCGCTGGCCGACCCGACCCCGCCCGCCTGGATGCACTGGTGGTGGGGAAGTCACCCGGTCACGCTCGAGCGGATCGCCTTGGCCCGGCACATGGGTGCTCGCGAGTGAGGGGTAACAAACGACGGTGGCCGGCGCCTCCACAGGGGGCCCGGCCACCGCTCGTGTCGATCAGAGCTTGTCGGTGATCGAGGTGAAGGCGGTGTTGATCTGGCCGCCGAGTAGCAGGACGGTGGCGATGATCACGGCGGCGATGAGCGCGACGAGCAGGCCGTACTCAACAGCGGTCGCGCCCTCTTCGTTGTCGTCGCGGCCGGTGATCATGAAGGTGATGAACTTCTCGAGCATGTGATTTCTCCCTGGTCAGTTGTTGGGTGGAGGGCCGTGTGACGGTGGCGCCGGGTATCGGCCGCGAGTCATGGCGATGTCAAGGCCACCACTGAATGGTAAAGAGTTGCCCGACGCTTGTCCCGAAAATGGTCACAATGACGAAGATGAGGCCGGCGACCATGGAAATCAGCAGGGCATACTCGACGGCGCTTACGCCGGTTTCGGCGTGGCTCCTGCGCCTGGGCTGATCGGCCATGGCTGTTGCCTTTCTCGGTGACGGGGAAATGCGAATGGCCGGGACCCCGAGAGGGGTTCCGGCCATTCGTCTTGTCTTGATCAGAGCTTGGTGGTGATGGAGTTGAAGGCGGTGTTGATCTGGCCGCCGAGGAGGAGGACGGTGGCGATGATCACGGCGGCGATGAGCGCGACGAGCAGGCCGTACTCAACAGCGGTGGCGCCCTCTTCGTTGTCGTCGCGGCCGGTGATCATGAAGGTGATGAACTTCTCGAGCATGTGTTTCCCCTTGAAGGTGTGGAAGTCAGGTTTCGGGTCCCGGGGGAGCCCGGTAAGAAGAATTCTGCCGGAAGGGCTCGATCGACGAATCGGGTGATCGGCTCGATGCCCGTAGTTCCTTCTGACTAGCCAGATCCTGCCTGATTGGCACCGAAAACCATCGCCGGGTCCTCACCAGGAGGACCCGGCCGACGAGGGCAAGCTACACACCTGGCTGGTGATCTCGGTGGGTAAAGCCTCATCAGTCGCTGAGCGAACCATGACAGACGCTTGGAGCGGTCACGGCCACCACTGAATGGTGAAGAGTTGCCCGACGCTTGTCCCGAAAATGGTCACAATGACGAAGATGAGGCCGGCGACCATGGAAATCAGCAGGGCATACTCGACGGCGCTTGCGCCGGTTTCGGCGTGGCTCCTGCGCCTGGGCTGATCGGCCATGGCTGTTGCCTTTCTCGGTGACGGGGAAATGCGAATGGCCGGGACCCCGAGAGGGGTTCCGGCCATTCGTCTTGTCTTGATCAGAGCTTGGTGGTGATGGAGTTGAAGGCGGTGTTGATCTGGCCGCCGAGGAGGAGGACGGTGGCGATGATCACGGCGGCGATGAGCGCGACGAGCAGGCCGTACTCAACAGCGGTGGCGCCCTCTTCGTTGTCGTCGCGGCCGGTGATCATGAAGGTGATGAACTTCTCGAGCATGTGTTTCCCCTTGAAGGTGTGGAAGTCAGGTTTCGGGTCCCGGGGGAGCCCGGTAGGAAGAATTCTGCCGGAAGGGCTCGATCGACGAATCGGGTGATCGGCTCGATGCCCGTAGTTCCTTCTGACTAGCCAGACCATGCCCCTTGGACTGGACCATCTGGCCCACCTGTGTGGGGTCAGAAGCGCTGGGGCCCCAAGTGGTCCAGGAGGCCCATTCGCATGGCGGTCACGAGGGCTTGGGCCCGGTTGGCCGCCCCGAGCTTCTGGTAGATGTGCGTGATGTGGGTCTTCGCCGTCGACTCGCTGAGGAACAGCTTCGCTGCGATCTCGCCGGTGCCGAGACCGTCGGCCAGCAGTCCGAGGACTTCGCCCTCACGAGTCGACAGAGACGGGGGAGAAGGAGAGCTGGTGCGACGCATCATCGCGGCTGCCAGACCGGCGCACAGGAAGGTTCGTGGTGCGACGGCGGCATGCTTGGCGGCACTCACCACTTCTGTGGCCTTGCGGTCCTTGCCGACGAAGGCGGACGCTCCTGCCTCCATTGCCGCGAAGATCTGGTCGTCGCCGGCATGCATGGTCAGCACCACCGCACCGACGGTGTTGCTAGTCGCTCGAAGTCCGCGCACGATGTCGAGCCCGTGACCGTCGGGAAGCTGCAGGTCGGTGACGACCACGTCGGGGTCCAGGTCGGCGAAGCACCGGAGCCCCTCTGCCACGGTGCCGGCTTGCCCCACCACTGTCATGTCGTCGTCTCGCTCGAAGGCGCGGGCCAGGCCTTGGCGGATCAGCTCGTGGTCGTCAACGAGGAGCACTGTGGTCGTCACGTGTGGCGGTCCTTTTCCAACGGTAGCGACCCGGTGTTCGAGAGCGACACGATCGTGCCACCGCCCGGTCGGGAGCCAATGGTAAGGCAGGCGCCGATGCGTTCTGCCCTTTCGGTCATGGTCTGCAGCCCCCAGTGCCGCTCCTTCGGCGTGGCATTGCCGATGCCGTCGTCCTCGATGCGCAGTTTCACGTCGACGCCGTCCGACTGGAGGGTCACCCACAGGTTCTCTGCCTGCGCATGCTTGCGGACGTTGCCGATGGCTTCCTGCGCGATCCGCAGCAGCTCTGACTCCATCCACATCGGCAGCGACTGTCCGGACTCGTCCAGCACGAGGTGGACTCGCAGCTCGCTGCCATGGCTGAGCTCTCGAGCGTATTCGGTCAAAGCCGCAGGCAACCGATGCTCCGTGACCTGGTGACGAAGGTCGAAGATGGAGAAGCGCAGCTCCGTCACCACGCGGCTGATCTCGTCGCGCAAGGATGCGGCAAGCGCGCGGATCTCGGGTTCCTCCGAGACGGTCTCGATCTCATCGACCACATAACCGAGCGCGACGATCTCCTGGGCGACTCCGTCGTGCATCTCTCGGGCGATCCGGTTGCGCTCCTCGGCCGTGGCCATGAGTCGCACGTCGTCGAAGAGGACGGCGGTGTCGAGGCGCAGCACGTATTCGTCGGTGATCTCCTGGCCCACAGCCAAGTCTTCGTCCGACCACCCCTTGTCACGGATCAGCAGGACTCGCCCGCGCAGGCCGTCGGCACCGCGCAGCACCAGCTCGGCCAGTTCCGGTGGACGGGTGCCGTTCTGGCGAATCTGGTCGTGGAAGGCACCCAGGGCGAGCCGATCGCCGTGGCAAGCGAGCAACTCGCTCTGTCCGGTTGGCCCGATGGTGAAGACGCCGACCTGCTCGGCGCCGGTCCGGCGGCGCAGGTTGGCTTCGAGCTCGACGGCGAGCTGGACGCTGTCCAGACCAACCCGGCCGCGTTGGGCCAGGTGGTGGAGCTGAGACATCAGCTGGTTGGCCGCGGCGTACGGCGCTTGGCGGGCCTCGATGTCGCGCACCGACCGCAGCTGCCAGCTGGCCAGCATCCCCACGCCGTAGCCGACGAGCAGCCACACCACTGCTCTGCTCAAGAGCTCGATGTCGTCGGCTGCCGAGGAGACGAGCAGCGACGTGATGATGGCGATCGCAGCGACGAAGGTGGCATTGGTCGCGGGCAGGACGCCGAATCGCACGCCCGCCACCGCGGCAGGCACTGCGAGGTAGGCGAAGACGCCCGGCTGCTCGGGCGCAGCCATGAGCACGAGTGCGACGAGCAGGGCTTCGCCGACCGGCAGCCACCTGGTCCTGGCCGTCAGCGTGCCGTACTCCATTGCGCTGGCCACGCCACCGATGAGTCCCAGGGCGGTCAGCGTCGGTGCCACGTCGCTGGTCGCACCCGACCCGATGACGCCCCCCGTCGCGAGCGCCAGTCCGAACACGCGCATGGCGGTCGTGACGCGCCACTGTCTCAACGACAGGATGCTGGTCCTCGAGGAGGCAGCAGTCATACCTGGGTGAACATCTCGATCATGCTGATGGCGGCCGGACCCATCACGATCAAGAACAAGCAGGGCAGGATGAACAGGACGAGGGGATCATGATCCGCACCGGCACCTGCTGGGCCTTCTCCTCGGCACGTTGGCGACGCTTGACCCGCATCTCCGCACTCTGCACCCGCAGCACGCGTCCGATCGGGATGCCGAGGTTGTCGGCCTGCACCATGGCCATGCAGAAGGACTTGAGGTCCTGGATCGATGAGCGCTCAGACATGGCACGCATGGCTTGCGTGCGGCCAACTCCGAGCTGCATCTCCTGGAGCAGACGAGCGAACTCCTCGGAGAGTGGTCCCGTGGTGTTCATGGCCACGCGGCTCACCGCGGAGTCGAAGCCGAGACCGGCCTCGACCGACACCGTGAGTAGGTCGATGGCATCTGGCAGCGAGTTGCGCATCTGCTTGGAGCGCTTCTCGCCAGCGTTGTGCAGCAGGATGTTGGGCAACACGTAGCCCAACGCACCCAGCAGCCCAGCGATGATCACGACCCTGACAACAGGCAGACCAGCGGCCAACAAGTAGAACAGCCCGACCGTGGTGAACGCGATCAGCCCCAAGACCTTGAGGCCGATCAGGCGGCTCACCCCCCAGCCCGGTGGGTTGCCAGCGACATTCAGCCGGTATTGCAGCTTTTCTGCGGTGTCGGCACGCACCAACTTGCGACCTAAGTTCACAAAGCGATCACCCAGCGGGCCGAGGACTCGCTCGGCGAAGGGGCGTTCGAGCTCCTCCTTGCGCATCGAATCGGGAACTGCATTGATTGCCGCGATGGCATCGAGAGAGCGAGACAAGCCGCGCCGCTCGGTGCTGACGACCCCAATGAGACTGAGCATCAGGGTCAACGCGGCGAAGAGCATGCCGGCACCGAGGAGAAGCAACAGAGTTGACGACATGACCTAGACCTCCACCTTCGCCAGCTTTGCCATGGCCCAGCCGCCCATTCCTAGCATGCTTGCCGCCACTCCTAGGATGATCCAACCGACGAAGGTGCTCCACAGCACCTCGATGTAGGCGCGGTTGGCAAAGTAGAGAAAGACTGTGATGAAGACGGGCAGCGCCGTCAGGAGGTATCCGGACAATCGCCCTTCAGCGCTCAGCGCCTTGACCTGGCGGCGGAGGTATTCCCGCTCGCGCAGCGTGTCGGCCACGGTGTGCAGGATCTCGGCCAGGTTTCCACCGACCTCACGCTGGATGCGGATCGCCATCACCACCCATCCGAAGTCGTCGCTCTCCATCCGGCTGCCAATCCCCTCGAGTGCGTCGGTGATGTCGATGCCCAGCCGCTGCTCGACCAGGGCGCGTCGCAGCTCCCCTGCCATGGGCTCGATGCCCTCGCGCACGACTGTGTCGACGGCCTGGGGGAGCGACAGGCCGGCTTGGAGGCCGCCTGCCATCAGGCCGAGGGTCTCGGCAAGCTGGGAGTTGAACGCCGCGAGCCGGCGCTTGTGCCGCCACTTGAGATAGACCCAGGGCAGGACGATCCCGAGGATGAGACCGAGCACCGCGATACCGGGACCCAGCAGTAGGAAGCAGATTGCTGCCGTCCCGATGGCGATGGCGGCGTGCAACAACACCCACTCCGCAGCAGCCAACGCCGAGCCGGCGCCTTCCAGACGGCGAGAGATCTTCGCCTCCAGGTCCTGCCCGACGACCTTGCCGCTCAGCGCCACGGCGCCGTCCTTGAAGGCAGCAGAATCGGAAACCTTGTGCCCACCGCTGTCACCCTCTCCGCCGGCGAAGTAGCCCTCTAGCCGCTTGCTCGCCGATGCCTGGCGGCCCGTGGCGCCGGTCAGCATGAACCACAGCAGTGTGGCTGCGCCCAGGAAGAGCGCACCTGCGCCGGCCAGCATGATGGTGCCGTCGACGAGCGGCGGCTGGACGACTTCGACCTTCGGCCCCTGTGCAACCTGGGTGCCTTCACCGACGTTGACGAACGCAGTGTCGGCATATGTCGCGCCATCGGCAGTGACGGACACGGCGATGTCCGCGTCGCCCGAGACACCCTCGGGCAGGTCGAGTCGCACCAGCAGCTGCCGGGCCAGGGCGTCAGCCTGGTCGGCGAACACCTGGCCCAGGGCTTCGGGATCCGCCGGGATGACCGCGCCGTTGGTGTCCTTAGCCAAAGTCGCGAGAGCGGTTGCCTTCTCGGCGGTGGCGAGTGAGACGACGTCGACAACGACCTCGGACTCGGCCGCAGCAGTCGCCACCTCGTCCAAGGTCGCCAGGCTGCCGGTGTCGGCGCCGTCGGAGAGGAGGAGCAGCGAGCGCGAGCCGTCGGTGCCGACCAGTGCGACGGCCTCGGCAACCGCGTCATAGACATTCGTGCCCTTGTTCAGGGACAGCGACCCGAAGGCCGTCAGGAGGGCAGCCCGGTCGGTCGTGGGGGGAATGCTCGTCCCCACCTCGCCGGCGAAGGGCACCATGCCGATCTCGACGTCTGCGGGTGCAGCGTTGACGAAGGCAGTGACCGCCTGCGCAGCAGCGTCGAACTTGGCGCCACGCATGCTGTTGCTGGCGTCGACGACAAGGATGGTGGAGCGAGAGACCTTGCCGGCAGCGACGGTCGAGACAGCAGCCTCGACGTCGGCCCCGTCGATCTGGACGGAGACCTGGGAGGGATCGACCGCTGCGCCAGGAACCCCATCCACCGAGACGACCATGGAGATCTTGCCGTTGTCCGACTCCACGTGGTCGATCGTGATCTCTTCAACCGCTACAGCGGGAGCGGCCGTCGCAAGGGATGTGACGAACAGCAGCCCGACTACGACGGCGCCACGACGCCAATGTGAGGACGCGCGAGCAGAGTTCACCTGAGGCCGCCAGAGGTGGCAAAGATCGTCGGGTCGACCTTGACCCCGTGGTCGGAGAGACGATCGAGGAAGCGGGGGCGCAATCCCATCGATTTGAGGTCGCCGAGGAACTTGCCGTTCTCGTCGGTGCCTGCGTGGTAGTCGAACATGAACACGTCCTGGGTGGTGACGATGTCACCTTCCATGCCGACGATCTCGGTGATGGCGGTGATCCGGCGCGTGCCGTCCTTGAGCCGGGTCTGCTGGATGATGAGGTCCACCGCACTGGCGACCTGCTCGCGGATGGCCCGGACCGGGAGGTCCATCCCCGCCATCAGCACCATCGTCTCGAGTCGGGCGAGAGCGTCTCGCGGCGTGTTGGCGTGCAGGGTCGAGATGGACCCGTCGTGACCGGTGTTCATCGCCTGGAGCATGTCGAGCGCTGCGGCGTCGCGGATCTCACCGACGACGATCCGGTCGGGTCGCATACGCAGAGAGTTCTTCACGAGGTCGCGGATGGTCACGGCGCCCTTGCCCTCGATGTTGGGCGGACGGGACTCCAGGCGGAGCACGTGGTCCTGGTGCAGTCGGAGCTCCGCCGCGTCCTCGATGGTCACGATTCGCTCGTCGTGGGGGATGAACGACGACAAGACGTTGAGCGTCGTGGTCTTCCCGGCACCCGTTCCTCCCGAGACCAGGATGTTCAGGCGACCCTTGACACAGGCGGCCAGCAGCTCTGCGGCAGCCCGCGACAGGGAGCCGAAGTTGATCAGGTCCTCGACGGTGAGCGGGTCCTCGGAGAACTTTCGGATCGTGAGCTTGGAGCCGTCGAGCGCCAGCGGCGGGATGATCGCGTTGACGCGGCTGCCGTCAGGCAGACGGGCGTCGACCATCGGACTGGTCTCGTCGACACGTCGGCCGATCTTGCTGACGATCTTGTCGATCGTGCGGCGCAGGTGGGCCTCGTCGGCGAACTGGGCGTCGGTCTTGACGAGCTTGCCGTTCTCCTCGACATAGATGCTGTCGAAGGAGTTGACCATGACTTCGGACAGGTCACCACTGCGTAGGAGGGGCTCGAGCGGCCCATAGCCGAGGATGTCGTCGGCGATCTCCTGTGAGACCCGGGCACGATCGACGGAGGACATGGGCTGGTCTGCGTCGGCGAGCGCGTTCTGAAGCGCCACGTGGACCTGCTGCTCCAGCTCGGACTGTGTGATGTGGGCGTCGTAGAGCTTCGGTCCGAGGGCTTCGACTAGCTGGGCGTGCACGACTCGCTTGACCTCGGCGAAGGCGTCGCGACCCGTGGAGGCCGTGGCCCGGCTGGCGGTCAGCTTGGTCAGGGCGGCGGTGCCGGTGCCGGGAGACGTCACGGAGCTCGACGCGGACGCGTTGTGCGTCGCAGCGACCGGGGGTGTGGCTGCATGAGGTGTCGCTGCAGGGGCAGCTGGTGCGGGCGGTGCCGTTGCCACTGGGGCGGCAGTGGTTGGCGGGGTCGGCTGGCCCGGAGCTGCGTCACCCTCGCGAGGTGAACGGGCGCGTTGGGCGGCGGCGATTCTGTCGCTGAGACTCATGTCAGCCCCTCCTGAGGCGAAGACGCGATCCGGCGGACTTGTGGCCCGCCGAGGTCGATGCGTCACTCGGGATGAACGACGCGGCGAAGGTAGAGATGGCTTTGCTGTTGGGGTGTGCGGGGAACGCCCGGACGAGGGCTTCACCACGGTTGACGGCCGAGAGGACCTCTCGGCTGGAGACGAGCGAGATATCGGACTTGAGACCCAGCGTCGACTCGAACTCGTCGATGGTCAGGCCCACCTTGCCGTCGGCCCGGTTCAGGACAAACTTCCAGATGTCGCGCGGGAAGTTGAGCAGGTCGAGGGTCGTGGTGGCGAGCTTGAGCCCCTTCAGGGCCGGGATGTCCAGGGTTGCCACGAGGATGATGACGTCGGTGCGGTCCAGTGCCGTCAAGGCGTTGTCGTCGAACACCCCTGAGGTGTCGACCACCACGAAGTCGAACATCGCCTTGAGGGTGTCGATCATCCGTCCGATGTCGTCGGCCGTGGCATGGTCGGGGGAGTCGAGGCGCACGGGCGCGGCAACCACCGAGAGCCGGTCCGAGTGCTTGGTCAGGATGGAGCTGATCGCCGTCTCGTCGATGATGCCGTTGAAGGCGACCAGGTCGTTGATCGTGCGATGTGGCGTCAGCTGGAGCATGATCGCCACGTCGCCGCTGTTGACGTCGAGGTCGATCAGGCACACCCGCTGACCGGCATCACACAGGGCCATGGCGGTGTTGACGGCGAGCAGGCTCTTGCCCACCCCGCCCTTCGTCGAGAACACGGTCAAGACCTTGCCCTTGGGCGCGTCCGCTGCTGCCTGGGCCGCAGCAGCCTTGGCGGCCACTTCGGCCACTGCCTCGGTCACGGCCGCCTTGGACTCGCTCTCCATGGCCCGGGCGATCTCGCTCGCCACGGAGCGCGCCCGGTGCACCGCGGTCGTGATGCCGGCCAGGTCGCTCGCCTCCACGACCTCGCGCATGCCGCTGCGAAGGGCAGTCGCAAGAACGTCGTGGTCGATGAACGGGCGGAGCAGGATCACCCCGAGGTCGGGCCTGTTGATGCGTGCCCACTTGGCGAAGTCGGTGGAGACGTCCATGGGCACGGAGGGACCGATGACGACGGCAAACTCGTGCGGGTTGGCCGCGATGTGCTCATGGAGAGCCTCCACCGTGTTCACGGCGATGGACCCGTGCAGCATGGTCTGCACGATCGCGAGCTGCCCGAGGTCGGGCTCGAGGATCGCGGTCACGGCGCAGTCGCAGCGATCTCGGGCATCAGGTCCTTGGCCGTGACGCCGGGCTGGTCGGACACCTTCGTGTTCTTGTTCAACAGTGCGAAGGAGACATCACCGTTGCGGGAGGCGTAGATGACTTTTTCCGCCTCCTTCTGGTTGACCGCTACCGTCAGGATCGTCCGGGGCACCTGTTCGGTCACGGCTGCCCCCTCCTCGGTGGTGGTGGTCTTCGCTGACACACTTGTCGTCCCCACCCCGATCACCTGGACCTTCGGCAGCAGAAGTCGCGTGTAGGGAGTGGCCGCAGCGGGGCCGCCGGGCAGAGCAAGTACGGCTTCAGCGGAGACAAAGATGGCCACCTGGGAGCCGGGGTTCACGAACCCTGCGACTCGAGCAGGGTCGGTGAGTTCCACCGACACGGCCAGTTTGTCGTCGGGGATGACCAAGCTGTCGACATCGCTGAGGCTGCCGAACTTGGCGGCGAGGATCTGCTCGCCTGGATAGATCGTCCCCATCGCAACGGCGTCGGCGATCGAACTGGTGGAGGTCAATGAGCCTTCGACCACGTCGTCGCGCCGGACGGATGTCGTCTCGAACTTGCCTGCCTCTTGGGCCTCGGCAACACCCTCGCCGATCTCGATGGTGCCCGAGGCGGTGAGAACCTCAACCATCTCCTGACCCTCGGTGGCCCGCGCATCGATGCCCTTGACGTAGAGCACGATCATGGCCGTGCCAAGCAGCGCGATCAACGCGGCGACGATGAGGAGAACAGTGCGGCGAGCCATGGGGCGTTCCTTCGCAGTCAGAGAATCCAAGGGGGTTTCATCTGGGGGTGCTCAGGGCGACCGGTGGGCCATGATCTGACCGCAGGTGCCTGGGGTGGACCCAGATTCCGCCCCAACCAAGGAATCTAGGGGCTGCGCGGCAGGGCCGGAGGCTAAACCGAACAAACCGCCCAGAGGAGTGTCGACACCACCCGAAATGACTATGGCCACCCTCGTCCGTTCAGTCAGGGTCAGCTGAGGTAGAGGTCCTCGACGTCTTGTCGGAACTCGCGCATCACGACGTTGCGCTTGAGCTTGAGGCTGGGTGTCAGCTGTCCGCTCTCCTCGGTCCACTCATCGGGAAGGATCGTGAACTTGCGGATGGCCTCTGCCTTCGAGACCGCGTTGTTGGCCTCGTCCACCGCAGCCTGGATCTCGGCCACGAGGTCTGGGTCCTCGAGGTTCTTCCCGATCGAGTGGGGCTTTGAGTGCGAGTCAGCCCAGGCAGGGAACGACTCGCGATCGAGGGTGATGAGCGCGGCGATGAAGGGCTGGCCGTCACCGACGACCATGCACTGGTCGATGAGCGGGTGCGCGCGCAGCCGGTCCTCCAGCACGGCCGGGGCGACGTTCTTGCCGCCCGCGGTCACGAGGATCTCCTTCTTGCGACCAGTGACCTTGACGAAGCCCTCGTCGTCGACCTCACCGACATCGCCCGTGCGCAACCAGCCGCCGTCGACGAAGGCCTCCGCCGTGGCCGGCTCGTTGTCCCAGTATCCGCCGAAGACCTGTCCGCCCCGGAACAGCAGCTCGCCGTCGTCAGCGACGCGCACGGTGGTGCCGGGGAGGGGACGGCCGACGGTGCCGATCTTCTGTGTGTCGGGGAGGTTGACCGTCAGGGCGCCAGTGGTCTCGGTGAGGCCGTATCCCTCGAGCACGGTGACTCCGATGCCTCGGTAGAAGTGGCCGAGCCGCTCACCCAGGGGAGCACCACCGGACACGGCGTAGGTGCAAGCCCCTCCGAGGGCGGTCCGCAGCTTGGCGTAGACGAGCTTGTCGAACACTGAGTGCTGGGCGCGCACCCGGAGGGGGATCCTGCCCTTGTCCTGTGCCCTCGAGTGGGCAATGGCGACCTGGGCGGCGCGGTCGAAGATGTGGCCCCGCCCGTCCGCGGTCGCCCGCTGCGAGGCGGTGTTGAACACCTTTTCGAAGACCCTGGGGACGGCGAGGATGAAGGTCGGACGGAAGTCCTCGAGGTCGGACAGGAGCGTCTTGATGTCATGGCTGTGGCCCAGGCGCACCCGCTGCTTGATGGCGCCGACCTGGATGATCCGGGCGAAGACGTGGGCCAGTGGCAGGAACAGCAGTGTCGACGCCCCGTCAGTCTTGAACAGGACGTCGAGCTCGTGCGTGGCGACGCCGAGCTCGAACATGAAGTTGCCGTGGGTGAGTTGACAGCCCTTGGGTCGCCCGGTGGTGCCGCTGGTGTAGATGATCGTCGCAAGCGCTGAGGGCCCGAAGGACCTGCGGCGCTCCTCCAACACCTCGTCGGCGATGTCGTCGCCGAGCCGGCTGAGGATTCCGACGGCGTTGTCATCGATCGACCAGACGTGGTTGAGATCGCTGCCGCTGCCGCTGTCGCGGGCCTGGCGCAGACGGGCGAGGAGCTCGCTGCCCTCGGCCACGACCGCCTTGGCGCGTGAGTCCTGGAGGATCCAGCCGATCTGTTCTGCGGAGGAGGTCTCATAGACGGGCACGGTCACTGCGCCCGCGAACCAGATGGCGTAGTCGAACAGCGTCCACTCATAGCGGGTCTTGGCGATCAGGAGGACCCGGTCGCCGGCTTCGACGCCAGCAGCCATCAGACCCTTGGCGACCGCACTGGCCTCCGCCACGAACTCCGCGGCGGTCACGTCGCTCCACCCGTGCGCCGTACGGCGGCTGAAGAGCACTGCGTCAGGCGCCTGGTGCGCGTGGTCCACCACATCGTCGGTCAGGTTGCCTGTCGCCGCGATCTCGACCGGCAGGGGAGTGGCGAACTCGCGCACGGAGCCTCCTTGTTCGACGTTGTGCGGGCAGGCTATCGCTGCCATGGCGTGCGACTCCCAACCCGTGGGTGTCCGGTAGGGTCGGGTCATGGCCGAACAGACCACGTCCTCGATCGTGATCGATGCCCCGCCTGCGGACGTGATGGCGGTGATCGCCGACTTCGAGGCATATCCGACGTGGGCGAAGGGCGTGAAGACGGCCGACGTGACCGAGCCCGGGGCGGACGGTCGCGCCGAGCAGGTCTACTTCGAGCTCGACGTCTCGCCCATCAAGGACGAATACACCCTCTCCTACGACTGGGACGCCGACCGCAAGGTCTCGTGGACCCTGGTGCAGGGCAAGATGCTCAAGGCTCTCGACGGCTCCTACACGCTGCGCGACCTTGGCAACGGCGCCACCGAGGTGACCTACCGACTGGCGCTGGACGTGTCGATCCCGCTCATCGGCATGCTCAAGCGCAAGGGCGAGAAGATCCTCATCGACACCGCGCTCAAGGGCCTGAAGAAGCACGTCGAGTCGCGCTGAGCGCCGACTCTCGACACGTGCGGATCCTTCTCTTCACCGGCAAGGGCGGGGTCGGCAAGTCCACTGTCGCGGCGGGCACGGCCGCCCTGTCAGCAGCTGCCGGTCAGCGGACGCTGGTCCTGTCCACCGACGCGGCTCACTCGCTCGCGGATGCGTTCGGGGCGTCGGCCGGTCCTGAGCCCACCGAGGTGGCTCCTCGACTGTTCGTGCAACAGGTCGACGCCCAGCTCCGGTTCGAGCAGTCCTGGGCGGAGATCTCCTCCTATCTCCTCCAGGTCCTCGACGTCGCGGGTGTCGACCCGGTCGCCGCCGAGGAGCTCGCAGTCATCCCCGGCGCCGAGGAGGTGCTGGCCCTCCTTGAGCTGCGCGCTCATGCCATCAGCGACGAGTGGGACGTGATCGTCGTCGACTGCGCACCCACCGCCGAGACGTTGCGTCTCCTGGCGCTGCCCGAGGCGCTCGGGTGGTACATGGAGCGGATCTTCCCCGTCGAGCGCCGCATCGTGAAGGCGCTGGGCCCGGTGCTGTCGAGGGCCGCGAAGATGCCGATGCCCGAGGACGCCGTCTTCGGTGCGATAGAGCGACTGCACGCGGAGATGGACGAGGTCCACGACCTGCTCACCGGTCCACGTGCCAGCGTCCGGGTCGTGCTGACCCCCGAGGCGGTCGTGCTGGCCGAGGCTCGCCGCTCCTACACGATGCTCTCCCTCTTCGGCTACCGGGTGGACGGGGTGGTGGTCAACCGCATCTTCCCGACGCAGGAGGCCGACGAGTGGCGGGCAGGCTGGGTCCGGGCACAGACTGCCGTGCTCCAGCAGGTCGAGGAGTCCTTCGCCGGGCTGCCCCTGTGGCGCTCGGTCTATCGCGCCGCCGAGCCGGTCGGGGTCGAGACGCTGCGCGAGCTGGCCGGCGAGATGTATGCCGACGCCGACCCGCTCGCGGTCCCGACCGGTGACGGCCCCTTCCGGATCACCCGCAACCCCGAGGGCGCGGTGCTGCACCTCGCGCTGCCCCATGTCGCACGCGACGAGGTCGACCTGGCGCGACGAGGCGACGAGCTCGTCGTCAGCGTGGCGTCGTATCGTCGCCTCCTCACGCTCCCGCCAGGACTGAGCCGGCACCGCATCGCCGGTGCGCGGGTCGCCAGCGGTGAGCTCCGGGTCAGGTTCGAGGAGGGGGTGTCATGAGCGACGGCGACGAGGCACGGGAGCCTGATGTCGGGACGCTGGCCGACGAGGCGACCAAGCTGCTCGGTGCACTGAGCGGCTGGGCGCGTCAGCACGGTGAGGGCTTCGAGGACGGGTTGAGCGGCGTCGGCGAGCACGTGTCGACAGCAGCTCACAACCTGAACGAGCACCTCGCGACCGGGTCAGCCGAGTGCACCGTGTGTCCGCTCTGCCGCGCGGTGCACACAGTCCGGCACTTGAGCCCGGAGGTCAAGGAGCACCTCGCAGTTGCGGCGACCTCCTTGATTCACGCCGCGGCAGGCATGCTGGAGACACGCCCAGCGCGAAGTGGGAGAGAGCGCGGCGAAGTGGAGCACATCGATCTGGAGGAGACCGACGGAGAATGACCGTCTGTGCAGCGCCTCGTGACTGGGACGCGCGGCGTCTGGTCTACTGGTCCAAGTGCAGCCTGCCAGGCGGCAGTTGGGTGCTCGCAGCTTGGTTGTAGTTGAGCTCAAGACATGGGTTCGCGCCACTGAGCCGCACTGTGCGAACGATGACAAGAGCATCGAGGGCTCCCGTGCCACACGCATTACCCGTGAAACGCAGTTCAGCTGAGTTGGCGTAGACCGTCCCGGTGTAGGTCACGCTGCCATTGCCGTTCAGGTCTAGTGGACTGTTGTTCAGCCGGTCGTACCATAGCGCCATGCCGGCATAGTCACCTGTTGTGGGAGCGACGATGTTGAACACGCCGTTTCCAGCAAAGTTGAGCCAGCCGCCCGCCTCCCCCGGTGAGATGCAAGCCGAAGGAATGGGTGCCGTCCCACAGGTAAAAAACAGCGTCACTCCGTTGCCGACCATGCCCGCGAGGCCAGCTAAGTCCCACTTGCCAGTGACCACATACAGACCCGGCGACAAGGTGCAGGTCGAGTTGGGAAAGTTGAAATCCCCATATCTGCCTGGTCCCTGGGCGCAAGGGTTGGTCCCGAGAGGAAGCCCGGTCATGTCGGGCTTATCGAACCAGTCTTCGAGGGGATCTGGAATCGGAAGGGCACCCTCGTCAGGGCTGGGAGTGTAGTTACTTCCGTCAGCAGTTCCTTCAACTCGAATCTCGCCGGTGGTAGCGACCAACCCGTTTGGGCCCACCTCAACATCGCCATTGAGATGTATGTCAGCCCCATTGACGGTTACCTTCCCGTTCTGCATGTCGTGCTCCATGCTCGTACCCACGACACAGAGTCCGCACAGGCTCTTGCCATCACGGTTGAGCGTCGACCGGGCGAAGGCGGAGACATCGAGGGTGTTGACGCCGATGATCCTGGCGAAGGTCGCGCCGGCATCGCGAGTCGGGATCTTGACTCGCACGCGCGCGATCGTCGGGGTCACCTCGAAGGAAATGCAGGGGGTGCTCGACGGGGTGGATAGCGCGCCGGGGTCCACGCACGCGCTCCACTCGGCCGCAGTGATCCCGTGGTTCTTCAGCGCGTAGTCCTTGGCTGCAGTCTCGGCGTTGACCAAGTCGGGAACGTAGGGTGCCGCCGAATTGAACATTGCGTTGCCTCCGGCCAGCGCTGCGGAGTCACCGGCATTTTGCGCGATTCGGCGCTGCATCTGGGCATTGCCGAGGTCGACGACGATGGCGGCGATACCGAAAAGGGCGAGGCAGAGGAGGACCGTGAGGACCGCGACCGCTCCTTCCTCGGTCCGTTGACGCCGTGCCTGAGTCGAGCTCAGCACGTCACACCAGCGTCCGTGGAGGTCATCGTTCCGGACGGGGGTAGGGATTGGGTTTCGATTGCCATCTCCACCTTGGACGTGATCTCGCTCGGCATGGGCACGAACTTGGTGACACCGGGATTTGCGATAACCGCGCAAACGGTCAACGGCTCACCCTTGACCCAACCGCTCGGGGCCGTGATCTTGACCTGTGCAGTTCCCGAGAACGCGATGATGTCGGCTTTGGTCTGACACCGGATTTTGTCGAGGTCGCCACCGGAGTTGCAGGCCGGTGAGACGACGAAGTCCGACACCACCGCCTTTCGCGCATTCTCTCGGATTCCCTGGCGCATCCCGATCGCGTCGGCGAAAAAGAGCCCATAGTCGACCATGCCCAAGAGAAGGGCGACCAGGATCGGCGCCACGAGCGCGAACTCGACAGCTGCGGCCCCGCGATCGTCGCGATGCCTGCCTCGTGTCTGTGTGCTCATGTCACGCCTCGCTGCTCATGGTTCCCGGATAGCAGACCGAGAATACGGAGAGGCCGTACCAGCCAGCAGGTTCGCACGACGAAATGACTCGGATGTGAGGGCAAAGTAGTCACAACGGGCTACCCGGCGCTCCCTGCTGCCGCCAGGAGGACGCTTGGGCGGACGCTGTGCGACAGGATGCTCCTCGTGACACCCACCAGCGAGCTTCCCCCGGTCTGGATCGGCGTCGACGTCGGCGGCACCAAGGTGCTGGCCGGCGCCATCGCAGACGACGGCCGCGTCCTGCGCAACGCCCGTCGAGCGACGCCGGGCCGCAGGGTCGAGGTGGCCCAGGTCGAGGAGGCGGTGAGCGAGGCCGTGCACGCCGCAGCGGCAGGTGCCGAGATCCTCGGGGTGGGCCTGGCCGCGGCCGGCTTCGTCGACGCCGCGCGCGAGCGGGTGGTGTTCGCCCCCCACCTGCCGTGGCAGGGCGACGGGGTCAGGGCACGGCTGAGCGAAAGGTGGGGGGTGCCGGTGGTCCTGGACAACGACGCCAACTGTGCTGCGCTCGCCGAGTGGACGTATGGCGCCGCCCGCGCCGCCGGCTCGGCGATCGTGGTCACGATGGGCACCGGCATCGGTGGTGCGATCCTGCTCGGTGGACGTCTGGTCCGGGGCGCCAACGGCATGGCCGGGGAGTTCGGGCACATGCAGGTCGTGCCGGGAGGTCACCCCTGCGAGTGCGGTGGCCGTGGCTGCTGGGAGCAGTACTCCTCGGGCAGTGCCCTGGTGCGGAACGCCCGAGGGCTGATGTCGGAGCAGCCTTCGGTGCTCGACGAGGTCACCGGAGGCAACCCGGACCTCGTGACCGGTCCGATGGTGACGGCCGCGGCCGAGGACGGCGACCTGGCAGCCCGGCAGGCGATCGTCTCGGTCGGGGAGTGGCTGGGCACAGGCCTGGCCAACCTGGTGGCCGCGCTCGACCCCGAGGTCGTCGTCGTCGGCGGTGGGGTCTCAGCCGCCGGCGACCGGCTGCTCGAGCCGGCGAGGCAGGCGCTGGAGCGCTCGCTGGTCGGAGCAGCGCACCGCGCCGTACCGTCACTGCTGCCGGCGCTGCTGGGTCCCGAGGCCGGGATCGTGGGAGCGGCCGAGATGGCCCGGCAGGACGCTCAGCGGCGGTAGGCGGGGACCAGCTCGTGGGCGAGCTGCTCGAGGAAGAGACCCACGTCGGTGACGATGCCCTTGGCCTGGCTGGAGCCGCGGTCGGCCAGCTTGGTGACGGTGGCGGGGTTGATGTCGACGCAGACCAGCGGGATCGAGGCCGGCAGGATGTTGCCGGTCGCCACCGAGTGGAGCATCGTCGCCACCATCAGGCAGAACCCGACGTCGGTGAGCTCGGCCCGCATGGCGCGCTGGCCCACGATCACGTCGGTGTGCACGTCGGGCAGCGGGCCGTCGTCGCGCACCGAACCGACGAGCACGAAGCGCTTCTCGTGCTTGACCAGGGCGTGCATGATGCCGCCGGTCAGGACACCGTTGTCGACCGCGGCCTTGATCGAACCCTGCTTGCGGATCGTGTTGAGGGCCCGGATGTGGTGCTCGTGACCGTGCTCGACGCCGCGCCCGTGGGCGAGGTCGACCCCGAGGCTGGTGCCGTAGAGGGATGACTCGATGTCGTGGGTTGCGAGGGCGTTGCCGGCGAACAGCACGTCGACGAAGCCTGCGTCGACCATCGCGACCATGGCCGGGGCGGCGCCGGTGTGGACCACGCCCGGGCCACCCACCCACAGCACCTTCTTTCCTGCGGCCTTCGCCTCGCGCATGCCGTCGGCGACCTGTCGCACCAGCACGGCCTGCGGCTTCTCGCTGGAGACGTCCGACTCCATGAAGCCGAAGGAGTCACCGCCCCGCTCGACCACGGGCACTGTCACCTTGATGCCGGATGCGCCGGTCACGACCTGCATGCCGACCTTCACGTCCGACATGGGCAACGTGTAGACGCGTTCGCCATCGACGACCAGGCCGCAGTCCATCTCCGGGTTGTCGACGGTGAGCCACTTGCCACCGATCCGCACCCGGGTGGCCAGGTTGGTGGTGGAGTAGAAGCCGTCGGGGAAGACGCCGTCGAGGTCGGCCACGCTGACCGAGGCCTCGCCCGGGTCGACCTGGTTGACCCCCTTGGTCTGCAGCCGCATCAGCAGGCGCTGCAGTGACTCGTCGTCCTCCGCCGAGACCGTGATGGCCGCCCGGCTGGTGTCGGACGCCTCGTGACCGACGTCGAACTGGTCGATGACGTAGTCGCCGTCGTATTCACGGATGTCGTCGAGGATCCGGGACAGGATCCCGCTGTCCATCAGGTGGCCGGTGACTTCGACGCTCTCGCTCACACTCACAGCGCGACCCTAGCCGTCAGACGCGCGAGCCGTCGTCCCAGGGCTCGCGCGGCGACGGTGGCATGGTCGCGACGAGATAACCGAAGCCGCCGACGAACCACACCAGGAACGCATAGTCGATCAGCTCGGGCAGGTCGACCTGCATCACCAGCGTGAGCAGCACGATCACCGGGACCCCGAAGAGCCCGGCCCACGCGACGGCCCGCCTGGGTGCGGGGCGGGGGAGCGGAGGCGGAGGCGGAGGGACGAACCGCTGCTCGTCGTGTGCCGCAGCGAGCTCGATCCGTGGTTCGGGCTCCGGCACCACCAGCTCCTCCGGGTCAGGCTCGGCCGGGCTCGGCTCGGGCTCGACCCGGTCGCCGTAGTTGGCGACGATGGCTCGCCACTGCTCGTCCTGCGCGGCCCGCGAGTCCTGTCCGGGCTCCTCGCCCGTCGGGTCGCTGTCGCTGGTGCCGCTCACAGCTGAACGGTAGCCCCGCGGCTCAAGCGGTGACGCGCGCGATGAACTCCGCCGACTCGTCGAAGATCCGCTTCGCGTCGTGGTCGAGCGTGGCGACGTGGTAGCTCTCCTCGAGGAGTCGCTCCTCCACGTCCCTCGAGCTGACCGCACCCAGCACAGTCGCGCTCGAGGAGGCGTCGATCACGTTGTCGATACGAGAGCGGAAGTAGAGCAGCGGCTGCGTGACCCGGGGCAGGTCAGGGACGACGACACGCCACATCGCGACGACCTCCGCCAGTCCCTTCAAGGGCAGCATGGGATAGCCGATCTCGTCCATGCCGGGCTTCTTGATGTCATTGGTGATGCCCTTGAGCCCGGGCAGGATCCTCTTGAGGACTGGTAGGGCGAGGAGCTCGCGCCGCTTGCTCGACACGAAGGGATTGACCAGCACCAGCCCGCCGACGTCGGAGCCGCGCTCCTCAGCCAGCCGCAAGGCCACGGATCCGCCCATCGACAGCGCACACACGACAGCGGTCTCGCACGTCTCCAGGAGCCGATCGAGGGCCGTCGACGCCTCGTCGTACCACTGGCGCCAGGTCACTCCATTGAGGTCTTGCCAACGCGTCCCGTGCCCCGGAAGCAGTGGCATCTCCACTGCGTAGCCGCGACCGTTCAGGTCTTCGGCCCACGGGCGCATGGATGCAGGCGATCCGCTGAAGCCATGGAGCACGAGCACCCCGACAGAACGACCCCCAGTGAGCTCAGGGCGGGCAGGGGCTGAGAACGGCTCGGCCGTGGGATGGATCAGCATGGGGCTGATTGTGCACCAGACGGGACTTGTCGGTGACTCATCAGTAGGTTTTGCGCGGGATAGGGTCGGTCCGTGCTCTATTGGTTCTTGAAGTGGGTGGCCCTCGGCCCGGTCCTGCGCATCGTCTTCCGGCCGAAGGCCTATGGCCTGGCCAACGTCCCGCAGGAGGGCCCGGCCATCCTGGCGAGCAACCACCTCTCCTACGCCGACTGGCTGTTCATGCCGCTGACGCTGACCCGACGGGTCACCTTCGTGGCCAAGGCCGAATACTTCACCACCCCCGGGATCAAGGGCTGGTTCCAGAAGAAGTTCTTCTCCGGTGCGGGCCAGGTGCCCATCGACCGCTCGGGCGCCAACGCGGCCGAGGGGGCCATGCGCTCGGCCAAGAGGATCCTCGAGTCGGGCGAGCTGTTCGGCATCTATCCCGAGGGCACGCGCAGCCACGACGGCAGGCTCTATCGCGGCAAGACCGGGGTCGCCCGGCTCGCGCTCGAGACGATGGCGCCGGTCGTTCCGTGCGCGGTCGTCGGCACCGATGTGGTGGCGCCCAGCGGCAAGGTCTTCGGCCGCTGGACCCGGCCGGTGGTGCGCTTCGGCCCGCCGCTTGACTTCTCGCGCTACGAGGGGATGGAGAACGACCGCTACATCCTGAGGTCGATCACCGACGAGATCATGTACGAGATCATGCGACTCTCGCAGCAGGAGTACGTCGACATGTACGCCACCCGGGCCAAGCAGCTCGCCAAGGCGGCCAGCGAGCCCAAGGACCCCAAGCCGGTGGACGCGTCCACTGAGGCGGACTCCGACGACAAGCTGGCGTCCTGAGCAAGGCCGGGACGGGGGCCGCATCCATGGCGGGGTCGGGCACGACGACACGCTCGTCACGCGCCGGGGTCGCGGTCGAGGACCGGCTCTTCCGGGCCCTGAGCCTCGTGCGGCTCGTCGTGACGATCAACCTGATCGTCCTGAACGTCTATCGCCGAGCCAACTACGACCACCCCTGGGTCGCACTCCTCGTGCTTGTCGTGCTCGTCGCCTGGACGGGGTTCGTGATCTGGGCGACGGCGAGCGCCCGACGCCGTACGCCCCTGCTGTTCGTCGCCGACCTGGCCTTCGCGGTGGGTGCGGTGGCGGCCACCCCGCTGGTCAAGGGGCCCGACTTCAACGCGACCATCCCCGGCTTCTGGGTGATGGGCGCGCTGCTGGCCTGGGCGATCCACTGGCACTGGAAGGGCGGCCTGGTGGCGGCCTGTGCGTTGTCGGTGGTCGACCTCGGGCTGCGTGACTCGATCGACCAGGCCAACTACGGCAACGTCTTCCTGCTGATGATCGGCGGTCCGATCGTCGGCTACATGTGTGAGTCGCTCCAGCGGATGGCGGCCGAGCGCGACGAGGCGCAGCGGATCGCCGCAGCCGCCGAGGAGCGGACCAGGCTGGCGCGGGCGGTCCACGACGGGGTGCTGCAGGTGCTCGCGCTGGTGCAGCGACGAGGCAGTGCCTCGGCCGATGCCGACTTCGCCGAGCTGGGTCGACTGGCGGGTGAGCAGGAGCGGGTGCTGCGATCGCTGATCCGTCAGCAGGGGACCGTGTCGGCCGGCAGCGCGGTGCGCGACGTGGCCGGGATGCTCGAAGAGCTCGGAAGCGGCCATCGGCTGCGCGTCGAGGTCGTGACCCCCGGCGTCCCCGTGGAGCTGCGCGCCGATGCGGCCGCCGAGCTCGTCGCTGCCGTGCGGGCCTGTCTCGACAACGTCGCCGACCACGTGGGGGAGGACGCCCAGGCGTGGGTGCTGCTCGAGGCCCTGCCCGATCAGGTGGTCGTCTCCGTCCGCGACAGCGGGCCGGGGATCGCGCCCGGTCGGCTGGACGGGGCAGCCGGCGAGGGACGGCTCGGGGTCAGCGAGTCGATCCGCGGCCGGATCGCAGACCTCGGGGGTACGGCGACGCTCGACACCGGGGCGCACGGGACCGAGTGGGAGCTGGCCGTCCCGCGATGAGCATCCACTCCGGCCACCCGTTCGCCGACCCCGACGGCGCCCGCGAGGCCGCGCGTCAGCTCCGCGGCCGGCTCGGAGGGCAGGTGTCCCTGTGGACCGCGGGGTCCGGTGCGGGACGTGCGGGCCTCACGGTGTCCTCCCTGCTGGTGGTGCCTGGCGCCCCGCCGTACGCCGTGGCGCTCCTCGACCCCGACTCCGACCTCGCCGACGTGCTGGACGCGGCCGACGAGCGGTGCGTGATCCACCTCCTCCAGTGGCGCCATCGCGACCTCGCCGAGCAGTTCGCGGGGCAGATGCCGGCGCCGGGCGGGCTCTTCGCAGCCGACACGTGGCTGGACACCCCAGCCGGACCGCGACTGGCCGACATCGACACGTGGGCCGAGGGCACGGTCGAGAGCAGCCGCCGGATCGGCTGGTCGCTCGAGGTGCTGGTGCGCATCGACCGGGTCGAGGTGGGCGACGCCGACGACCCGCTGCTCCACCGACGGGGTCGCTACTCCCACTAGGGTCGCTGCCATGAGCGACCCGATCCGTCTGATGGTCGTCGACGACCACCCGATGTGGCGCGACGCGGTCGAGCGCGACCTGATCGCCGCCGGCTTCGACGTCGTCGCCGTGGCGGCGGACGGCCATCAGGCACTGGCGAGGTTCCCGGCCGCGCGCCCGCAGGTCGTGGTCCTGGACCTCCAGATCCCCGGCCCCAACGGAGTCGAGGTCACCGCCCAGGTCCTCCAGCACGACCCCGCGGCACGGGTCCTGATCCTCTCCGCCTCGGGTGAGCAGCAGGACGTCCTGGAGGCGGTCAAGGCCGGTGCGACCGGCTATCTGGTGAAGTCGGCCTCGCGCGAGGAGCTGCTCGACGCCGTACGCCGCGTGGCAGCCGGCGACACCGTCTTCACTCCTGGCCTCGCCGGGCTGGTCCTCGGCGAGTTCCGCCGCATGGCCGACGGCCCGGCCGACGACCCCCGCGACGAGCTGACCGAGCGCGAGACCGAGATCCTCAAGATGGTCGCGAAGGGGATGAGCTACAAGCAGATCGCTGACCGGCTGGTCATCTCCCACCGCACGGTGCAGAACCACGTCCAGAACACGCTGCGCAAGCTGCAGATGAACAACCGGGTGCAGCTGACCCGGTGGGCGATCGCGCACGGCCTCGACGACGACGACGGCGCCTGAGCGCGCTTCCCGCGGCCCTGCCTAGGATCCGGGTGTGACCGACCCGCTGCTCGAGATCGCCGACCGGCTCTATGGCTTGCCGCTCGGCGACTTCACGCCGACGCGGGACTCGCTCGTCCGGGAGCACAAGGCGGACAAGGGCCTGGCGGCGCGGATCAAGGCGCTGAAGAAGCCCTCCCTCGCGGCGTGGGTCGTGAACCTCCTCGTACGCCGCGACGCACCGCAGGTCGAGCAGGTGCTCGACGTCGGGGCCGCCCTGCGAGAGGCCCAGACCAACCTCGACGGCGACGAGCTCCGCGCCCTGACGCGTCAGCGACGCCAGCTGACCGCGGCCGTGACGTCCCGGGCCCGAGGTCTCGCCCACGAGGAGGGGGTGCGGGTGACCGCCGCCGTGGCCGACCAGGTCGAGGCCACGCTGACGGCGGGCATGGTCGACGAGGACGCAGCAGCCGCTGTGCGCAGCGGGCTCCTGGTGGCCGGTCTCACCGTCACCGGGATGGGCGAGGTCGAGGTCGCGGCGGCGTTGGCCGTCCCGGAGGCCATGGGCTTCGCGGCAGCGCCGACCGAGGCGGTCGGCCCCAGACGCCCCGACCTCCATGTCGTGCCCGATCCGGAGGCAGACGAGAAGGTCAGGAAGGCAGCGGCCCGGGACGTCGAGGACGCCCGGGCCGAGGTCGAGTCGGCACGGGAGGCGCTGACGGCCGCCTCGGACGAGGTCGAGGCGCTGGAGGCGAAGTCGCTCCAGCTGCAGGCCGAGGTCGACGAGCTCAAGCGACGTCTCGCCCAGCTGGACAGTGATCTCGAGGCCAATGACGACGAGCTCGCGGACGCCGAGGACGTGAAGTCGGAAGCAGCGGACTCGCTTGCCGAGACCGAGGCGGCACTGGCGACGGCCGAGGAGGCGCTGGCCCGGCTCGGCTGAGCAACCACTCGCCATACGTGGTGGCGAGTCCGACAGGGTTGATCAGCCAGCCCAGCCCTTGGACCGCTCGACCGCGTCCTGCCAGCGGGCGTAGTCCAGGTCGGCCGACTTGCGCTCGGCGGCCGGCTCGAACCGCTTCTCGAGCGACCAGGTCTCGCGCAGCGCATCGGTGGAGTCCCACGTCCCCGTCCCCAGGCCGGCCAGGAACGCCGCGCCGAGGGCCGTCGTCTCAACGATCTCGGGACGTTCGACCGGGAGACCGACCTGGTCTGCCTGGAGCTGGCAGAGCAGGTCGTTGGCGGCGGCTCCGCCGTCGACGCGGAGGGTGGCGATCGAGGGCATCGTGGCCAGGACGTCGCGCACCTCGAAGGCGATCGCCTCCAGGGTCGCGCGCACGATGTGGGCGCGGGTGGTGCCGCGGGTGATGCCGATGATGAGTCCGCGTGCGTGCGGGTCCCAGTGGGGCGCGCCCAGCCCGGTGAGGGCCGGGACGAACACGACGCCGTTGGTGTCGGGCACCGTGGAGGCGATGGCATCGGTCTCTGCGGCGGAGCCGACGATCTGGAGCCCGTCGCGCAGCCACTGCACGGCCGCGCCGGTGACGAAGATCGCGCCCTCGGTGGCGTAGGTGAGGGTGCCGTCGGGGGATCGCCACGCGGCGGTGTTGAGCAGGCCGGCCTCGGAGCGCACGACGCTGGAACCGGTGTTGGTCAGGATGAAGGAGCCGGTGCCGTAGGTGCACTTGGAGTCGCCCTCGTCGAAGCAGGTCTGCCCGAAGAGCGCGGACTGCTGGTCTCCGGCGATGCCGGCGATCGGCAGCGCGAGGCCGAGGAACGTGGCCGGCTCGCACGTTGCGATCTCTCCCCAGCTCGGGACGAGGTCGGGCAGGGCGTCGCGAGGGACGCCGAAGAGCGAGCAGAGCTCGTCGGACCAGTCACCGGCCTCGAGGTCGAAGAGCAGGGTCCGGCTGGCGTTGGAGACGTCGGTGACGTGCCACGTGCCCCGGGTCATCCGGGCGATGAGGTAGGAGTCGACCGTCCCCACGGCATATCGGCCCGACTCCACGAGGGCCCACGTGTTGGGCTCGTGCTCCGCCAGCCACATCAGCTTGGTGGCCGAGAAGTAGGGGTCGAGTCGTAGCCCGGTGAGCTCACTGACCCGGTCCTCGTGGCCCTCGTCCCGCAGCCGGGTGCAGATGTCGGCGGTACGGCGGTCCTGCCAGACGATCGCGCGACGGGGTGACCCGAGGGTCTCGCGGTCCCACAGCACGATCGTCTCGCGCTGGTTGGTGATCCCGATCGCGGTCAGCTCGCTCGCGTCGACCTTGGTCAGCACCTCCCGGGTCGCCTCCAGTGTCGCCTGCCAGATCTCCTCGGGAGAGTGCTCGACCCAGCCCGACTGCGGGAAGTGCTGGGAGAACTCCTGGTAGCCCTTCGCGACGATCGTTCCCTGCACAGAGACGACCACGGCGGTGACGCCCGCGGTCCCGGCGTCGATCGCCAGCACACTCATGGCAGCTCCTTGCGGATGATGTCCAGGATGCGCTGGTCTATCCAAGCGGGACGGAGCCCTGGCGCGACCCGCATCTCGTAGTTCTCCGAGCCCACCCACTCCCGGAAGTGCTCGAGGCCCTTGGCCTGCGCGAATCCTTCGAGCTCGGCCTGGAGCTCCTCGGTCACCGGCACCTGCTCCTCGGGCGTGGAGGCAGTGAGGTAGAGGTCGTTCAGGTCGAGCAGCCGCAGCAGCTCGGTGACCGGATCGGCGTGGTCGTCGACCCGCAGGTCTGCAGCCACGTCGTCGAGACCGCCATATCCTGCCCCGTCCTTGACGACCAGCAGCGCCGCGGACTGCCGCCCGCGCGAGTCACCGCCCGCCTGGTCGCCCGCGGCCAGTGCGCCGGTCAGCCGGCGCGCCAGCGACTCACCCGCCGAGGCCAGCCAGGCCGCCTCCATCGCCTCCACGACCTCCGGGCCGGTGAGGATGTTGCCCTGGATCGCATAGCCCGGGCCGCTGCGCCCACCCGCCCAGTCGAAGCACTCCTCGCCGGTGTATGTCGCCGCGTTGCCGTCCAGGTCGACGATCCCGACCTGGCGGTGGGCGCGGCCGTCGTCGTCCTCGATCAACCGGTCGAGAGCCACCGGGGCGGTCGCGCCGTCGTCGAGGTGGGCGAGCGCGAGGAACTTGTAGGAGACGTTGGCGTCGGCCTGGGTGGCGATCGCCCCCACCCCGGCGACGGCAGCCGGGACCGCGGAACCGACCGCGAGGAACTTGGAGGCAACGGCCACGCCCCACGACTCGCCGTCGTCGGATCGGGCCACGATGGAGAAGGTCATGACTCTCACCCTAGGGGTGCGTACGGTGGCAGCATGCGTGTCGGAGTGTTGACTGGTGGCGGCGACTGCCCGGGGCTGAATGCGGTGATCCGTGCTGTGGTCCGCAAGGGCGTGCAGGCGCACGGGTTTGAGTTCGTCGGCTATCGCAACGGATGGAAGGGGCCCCTGGAGGGCCTGACGATGCCGCTCGGTGTCGAGGAGTGCCGCGGCATCCTGCCCCGTGGCGGCACCATCCTCGGCTCCAGCCGGACCAACCCGTTCAAGGTCGAGGACGGCGTGGAGAAGATCAGGGCCAACCTCGAGCGCGACGGCGTCGACGCGCTGGTCGCGATCGGCGGTGAGGACACCCTGGGCGTCGCCACCAAGCTGGCCGACCTGGGGGTCGACGTGGTCGGCGTGCCCAAGACGATCGACAACGACCTCAGTGCCACCGACTTCACCTTCGGGTTCGACACGGCGGTCAACATCGCCACGGAGGCCATCGACCGGCTGCACACCACCGCCGAGTCCCACCACCGCGTCCTGGTCGTGGAGGTGATGGGGCGGCACGCCGGCTGGATCGCGCTGCACAGTGGCATCGCCGGCGGCGCCAGCATGGTGCTGATCCCCGAGCAGCCCTTCGACATCGAGGACGTCTGCGCCCGCGTCGAGACCAGGTTCAAGAGCAAGTACGCGCCGATCATCGTGGTGTCGGAGGGCGCGGTGCCACGAGAGGGCGGGGAGATGACGATCGCGTCGGGGGAGAAGGACGCCTTCGGCCACGTCCGGCTCGGTGGCATCGGCGATCGCCTGGCCAGCGAGATCGAGGCGCGCACCGGCAAGGAGGCGCGGACCGTGGTGATCGGTCACGTCCAGCGCGGCGGGACTCCCACGGCCTTCGACCGCTGGTTGGCCACCCGCTTCGGCCTGCAGGCCATCGACGCCGTGGCCGAGGGCGACTTCGGCACCATGATGGCGCTGCGCGGGACCCGCATCGAACGGGTGCCACTGCGCGACGGCACCGGCGAGCTCAAGCTCGTGAGCGAGCAGGAGTATGCCGAAGCAGCGGTCTTCTTCGGCTGAGGTCCGCTCACGGGGTGCTTGCCTTCACCCTCCCGTGAGTCCAGAGTAAAGGGAATCTTCCTGACTACTCGAGGAGCACGGGTATGAGCAGTCGCACTGCGGAGCCGGAAGCCAGCGGGACCGAGCTCGAGCTCAAGCGGGTGATGGGGCCCAAGCTTCTCCTGCTCTTCATCATCGGTGACATCCTCGGTGCCGGGGTCTATGCGGTCACCGGCCAGATGGCCGGCATCGTCGGCGGTGTCGTCTGGCTGCCGTTCCTCGTCGCGTTCGTCGTGGCGACGTTGACGGCTCTGTCCTACCTGGAGCTGGTCACCAAGTATCCGCAGGCCGCAGGGGCCGCGCTCTACACGCACAAGGCGTTCGGCATCCACTTCGTGACGTTCCTGGTGGCGTTCGCGGTGATCTGCTCCGGCGTCACCAGTGCGTCGACGTCGGCCAACGTGCTCGCCCAGAACCTCACCGGCGGGTTCGTCGCCAACGGTTGGCTGGACGAGCTGCCGAGCACGGGCATCGTGACGGCGATCGCCATGGCATTCATGGTGCTGCTCGCCCTGATCAACCTGCGCGGGGTCGGCGAGTCGGTGAAGTTCAACGTGATGCTGACGCTCGTGGAGATGCTCGCCCTCAGCATCGTGATCGCCATCGGTTTCTACGCGATGGCGCAGGGCGAGGGTGACCTCAGCCGGATCACGACCTTCGAGGGGGCCGACGACAAGGGTCTGTTCATGGCGGTCACCGCCGCGACGTCGGTCGCGTTCTTCGCGATGGTCGGCTTCGAGGACTCGGTCAACATGGTCGAGGAGACCAAGGAGCCACAGAAGATCTTCCCGCGGACGATGCTCACCGGTCTCGGGGTCGCGGTCATCATCTACATGCTGGTCGCCGTGGCCGTCGTGGCCGTCCTCACCCCCGGCGAGCTCGCGACGATCAACGAGGCCGAGGGTCGCGCCCTGCTCGAGGTGGTGTCCAAGGGGGCGCCCGACCTTCCGATGGACCGCATCTTCCCGTTCCTCGCGGTGTTTGCAGTCGCCAACACCGCACTCATCAACATGCTGATGGCCAGCCGGCTGCTCTACGGCATGGGCAGGCAGGACGTCCTTCCGCGGTCGTTGGGCAAGGTGTCGCCGGGCACCAGGGCGCCATACGTCGGGATCATCTTCTCCACGCTGCTGGCCCTGGCTCTCATCTGGTATGTCTCGACCCAGTCGGACTCATCGATCGTCGGCTCACTGTCGGGCACGACGTCACTGCTGCTGCTCGCGGTCTTCGCCGTGGTCAACGTGGCGTGCCTCGTCCTGCGGCGGGACCCGGCCGAGGGTTTCTTCCGCTCGCCCGGTCCGACCCCGGCGCTGGCCGGAGCGCTGTGCGTCTTCCTGATCGTTCCCCAGATCTCCGACCGCGACCTGCTCGAATACCAGATCGCGCTGGGGCTGGTCGCGATCGGCGTCGTGCTCTGGGCCATCACCTGGCTGACCAACCGTGGCGTGCGAGCCAAGAAGACCGGCTTCCGCGACATCGAGCACCTCGAGAAGTAGTCGACACGTCCCGCAGCTCCACCCGAGATCGGCCCTCGGGGGGCGCTGTCATGCACTAGGTTCTCGCCGTGCCAGTTCCCGACGACGGTCCCGCAGACGCATCCCGTCAAGGACCAGGTGGGCGGAGCCGGGTCTGGCTGGGACTGGCGGCCGTCGTCGTCGGTCTCGTCGACCAGGTCGGCAGGGTGCTTCCGGCCCAGTGGCCGCGCCGGCACCTGGACTTCAGCTGGATGCTCGGTCTGGACCTCGTGCGTGGGCAGGAGATCTCCTTCGGGCCGGACTTCATCTTCAGCTATGGGCCCTGGGGATTCCTGGCGTCACCCAGCGGCGTCGACCCGGTGACCCTGGTCGCATCAGGCAGTCTGCGATTCGTAGCGGTCATGCTGCTGTTCCTCGCCATCGCATCGACTCTCCGGTCGCTGCGCTTCGCCGTGCCGGTCGCCGCGGTGGTGTGCCTGCTCGTTGCCAACGGCGGTCAGCCGGGCTGGATCCTGCTGCTCGCGATGACCGCGTGGGTGCTGACAACCACCATCCGCCGTGTGCGACCACCCTGGTGGGCCGTGGCGGTCGCGGCCACGGTCAGCGCACTGCTCTTCCAGATGAAGTTCACCGAAGGCGTCCTGGGGGTCGCGCTCGTGGGAGTGCTTGTCCTCGCGGGGGACCGGCTGCGCTCGGCCATCGTCGCGGTGGTCGCGTTCGTGGTGGCCTTCCCCATCCTGTGGGTGTGGGCCGGCAGCGACCTGGTCGACGTGCCCGAGTGGCTGCGGCTCGGCTGGGAGGTCGTGCGGGGCTACAGCGACGCGATGAACTACGAGGACCCGAACATCCTGTTCGTCGTCCTGCTGCTGGCCCTGGTCGCGACGGCCCTGACGGCTCTGACGGCGCGCGGACTGCCCCTGCTGGGCAGGGTGTGTGCGCTCGGTGCGTTGGCGTTCTTCGGCCGCCTCGCGCTGGGGATGCCCGACGGGGGGCACCTCATGCCGGCGTATGCCGCGGTGCTGACCGTGCTCGTCGTGCTGCTGGCGGCCCGGGGCGTGCCGATGGTGGTGGGGGCGTTCGGACTGGTCGTGGCCACCTGCCTCGCCCTGCTCCTCATCGTCGGGACCCCGCTGCTCCCACCGCGGCAGGTCACCTTCGACGACCCGTCCCTGGCGGCGTGGCCCAGCGAGCGGAAGAAGGAAGTGGCGCAGGCGCGAAGTGACCTTGTCGCCGACCTGTCGATCGACCCGGAGGTGGTGGAGGCACTGCGTGGGCACCCGGTCTCCGTGGACCCGTGGGAGATCTCTGCTGCGTGGGCGCACGAGCTGGACTGGAGCCCGCTCCCGGTGTTCCAGCAGTACAGCGTCTTCACCCCGCGTCTCGACGAGCTCAACGCTGAGGCCCTGCTCGCCGACCGCGGTCGTCGGGTGCTGCGCGAACGACAGGTGCACCACGATCGAAACCCGGTCTGGGAGTCACCCGCCTACACGTTGGCGCTGCTGTGCCATTTCCGGGCCGTGGCCGAGGACGGCTCCTGGACGGCCTACGCCCGAACCGGCCGGAGCCGCTGTGGGGCCGAGCAGCAGGTCCAGACCCGCCGCGTCGCTGCCGGCGAAGAGATCGCCCTTCCGACCCCGCGCGGCGCTCTGGTGGCAGTGCGCTTCACCCCCGACCACCGGGCGCCGACTGATCGGGCGCTCGGAGTGCTCGGCATCGCGCGCAACCTCCTGCACGCGACCGTGGACGGGACCCGGTGGCGGCTGCCGGAGGCACTGGCCCAAGGGCCTCTCCTCGTGGGAGCCCCCGACAGCGAGCCCGTTCTGTTCGGTGCTGAGCCGGGACGTTCGATCAGCTTCGACCGGGCCGGTGAGCTGGAGATCGTCGAGATCCCGCTGGAGACCGCTGCCACGAAGCGGGAGCGGTAGGTGGAGGCGCACGAGGTCGCGGAGACGAGTGGACGGCACGAACGGATCGTCCTGGGCGTCGTGGCCGTGCTGATCGGCGTGCTCGAGCAGGCCGGACGACTGGCCCCTGCCTACTGGCCACGGCGCGATCCCGAGTCGTCGTGGATGATCGGGCTGCAGCTGTGGCGTGAGCGAGACGTCCCCCTCGGCTCCGAGCAGGCGTTCACCTACGGTCCCTGGGGAATCCTGGACGCCCCGAGCGGGATCGACCTGGGCGACCTGTGGCTCGCAGCCGGCTTCCGGGTGTTGGCTGTCGCGACCCTCTTCCTCTGCCTGCGTCGACTGCTGCCGGAGCGTCCCTGGCGGGTCCCGGTCGCCGTGGCCGTCACGTTCCTGATCGGCAACTGCAGCCAGTCCGGATGGATCCTCCTGCTGGCCCTCCTGGCGTGGGGACTGACCGAGCTGCGACGGCCTTCGGGGGAGAGCCCCGCCACCGCTGCAGTGGCCCTCGCCTCGGCAGCGACGGCGCTCTCGGTGCAGATCAAGCTGTCCGAGGGCGCGCTCGCGGTGGCCGTGGTCGCGCTGGTGGTCGTGGCGAGCCGACGCCCGGCGTTGTGGCTGTGGAGCCTGGGTTCCTTCGGGCTGGGCTTCGTCGTGTCCTGGGTCGCAGCCGGGCAGTCGTTGACCGACGTGGTCGGGTGGCTGCGGCTGGGCGCCGACATCGTGGGTGGCTACGCCGACGGCATGGCCTATCTCGAGTGGTCGGTGATCGCGCTGCTGATGGCCGGTGCTGCGGTGGTCACCGTGGCCGCGGTGATCACGGCGCGCGACCTGCCGTGGGTCGCGAAGGTCGCCTGCCTGGGGGCGGTGCTGTTCTTCTGCAAGGCGGCGCTGACCAGAGCGGACGGCGCCCACCTGCTCCCCGGCTACACCGGCCTGGTGGTGGTGCTGCTCTCCCTGGTCGGGACCAGGGTGTGGCGGCCGGTGGTGTGGATGGCTGTCCCGATCGCGGTCGTGCTGTCACTCCTGATGTCAGCCAACCTGCCCATCCTGCCCACGAGAGACCTGTCCCCGGCTGCTTGGCCGCCGGACCCGCTGCCGTCCGCCTACCCCGAACGGCTGGCCGAGGCTCGCGCCGACCTGGTCGATGAGCTCGCGATCGGCCCGGAGGTCCTCGAAGCACTGGAAGGCCATCCGGTGTCGGTCGACCCTTGGGAGATCTCCGCCGTCTGGGCACACGACCTGGAGTGGCAGCCGCTGACCGTGTTCCAGAACTACAGCGCCTACACCCCGCTGCTCGACGAGGCCAATGCGAGCGCGCTGCTCGCGGACCCCGACCACCGGGTGCTGCGCGAGCACACGCCCTATCCCGAGCGGAATCCGCTCTGGGAGACCCCGGCATACACGCTGGCACTGCTCTGCCACTTCGAGGTGGTGGCCGAGGACGGGGAATGGTCGGCCCATGCCCGCTCGAGCGACCGCTGCGGGGACGAGGGTCGGGTCGGACGGCAGCGTGTGTCGGCGGGGGAGGTCATCGAGGTGCCCAGGCCCACGCAGGGCGCGATCGCGGTGCGGTTCCGGCCGGACCCACGACGTCTGCGTGACCGGGCCCTGGGCTTCGTGGGGATCCAGCGCAACCTCCTGCACGCCGACGTCGACGGGGACGTGTGGCGCGTTCCCGAGGCGCTGGCAGGAGGTCCCCTCCTGCTGGGCACGGCTGAGCCGGACCCGGTGCTGTTCGACGCCGATCCCGTCTCCGAGATCTCGTTCGACCGCAGCGGCAGTCTCGAGTTCGTCGAGATCCCGCTGGCGAAGGCGGGGGAGGAGTGACCGGGCGCTCGCAGATCGGTCGCGAGTCAGGCGGATGCCCCGTGTCGCCGTACCCTTGACCTTGTGAGCATCCCGACCCTCGAGCAGCTGCACGCCCTCCACCCCCTGCAGCAGCCGACCTATCCCGACAGCGCTGCCGTCACGGCCGCGGTCGAGAAGCTCCGCCTCGCACCCCCGCTCGTCTTCGCCGGTGAGTGCGACGACCTCAAGACCAAGATCGCGGCCGTCAGCCGGGGCGAGGCGTTCCTGCTCGCCGGCGGCGACTGTGCGGAGACCTTCGCCGACGTCAACGCCGACAACGTGCGCAACAAGCTCCGGGTGCTGCTGCAGATGGCCGTCGTGCTGACCTATGCCGCGTCCGTGCCGGTGGTCAAGATCGGCCGGCTGGCCGGGCAGTACGCCAAGCCGCGCTCCAGCGACATGGAGACCCGGGACGGCCAGACCCTCCCGGCCTACCGCGGCGACGCGGTCAACGGCTTCGAGTTCACCCCGGAGTCGCGCATCCCCGACCCGCAGCGGCTGGTCGACGTCTACAACGCGTCCGCGGCGACCCTCAACCTGGTGCGAGCCTTCGTCACCGGCGGCTTCGCAGACCTGCGCCAGGTCCACACCTGGAACAACGACTTCGTCCGCGAGTCGCCCTACGCACAGCGCTACGAGCTGGTCGCGGGGGAGATCGAACGGGCACTGACCTTCATGAAGGCCATCGGTGCTGACCCCGACGAGTTCCACCGGGTCGACTTCCACTCCAGCCACGAGGCGCTGCTGCTGGACTACGAGCACGCGATGACGCGGATCGACTCGCGCACCGAGCTGCCCTACAACGTCTCGGCCCACATGGTCTGGATCGGCGAGCGCACGCGCCAGCTCGACGGGGCGCACGTCGAATACTTCCGCCACATCCGCAACCCGATCGGCGTCAAGCTCGGCCCGACCGCGACCGCGGACGATGCGCTGTCACTCGCCGCCAAGCTCAACCCGGAGAACGAGCCCGGGCGGCTCACGTTCATCACCCGCTTCGGCGCTGCGCGGGTCCGCGACGGGCTGGCGCCGCTGGTCGAGAAGGTCACAGCCGAGGGCGTCGAGGTCGCGTGGATCTCCGACCCCATGCACGGCAACACGTTCGAGACCTCGACCGGCTACAAGACCCGTCGCTTCGACGACGTGCTCGACGAGATCCAGGGCTTCTTCGACGTCCACCGCTCGCTCGGGACCGTGCCCGGCGGCATGATGGTCGAGATGACCGGCGACGACGTCACCGAGTGCATCGGCGGCGGCGAGGAGATCGACGAGCACGGCCTGGCCCACCGCTACGAGTCGGTCGTCGACCCTCGCCTCAACCGGGTCCAGTCCCTCGAGCTGGCCTTCCTCGTCGCGGAGATGCTGCGCCAGTCCTGAGCCTGGGCGGCGCTGCGCCATACCTGTTGGGGGCGGTGAGTGACGCTGCTTCTGCGGGTGCCGAACCCGCCTCACTCACCGCCAGAGGGCGTGTCTTCGAGGGCTCGCCGAACTGGGAGGTGCTTGGGGCTGCTTCTGAGGTCATGAGAAGCCGCCTCATTCACCGCCCACGCGGCCGCTGGATAGGTTGAGGCCGTGATCGACCTCCGCTCAGACACCCTCACCCGGCCGACCGACTCCATGCGTGCCGCGATGGCCTCGGCCGAGGTCGGCGACGACGTCTATGGCGAGGATCCGACCGTGCGACGGCTCGAGGAGCGGGTGGCCGAGCTGTTCGGCCACGAGGCTGCGCTCTTCACCCCCACCGGCTCCCTGGCCAACGTGCTGGCGGTGCGCTCGCTGGTCGGAGTCGGGCAGGAGGTGCTGTGCGAGTCGTCGGCGCACATCGCCCGCGCCGAGCTCGGCGCCCACGGGGCCTTCACCGGTCTGACCATGCGCACGTGGACCGACCCCCGCGGTCAGGTCGCCCTGACGGCGATCGAGGGGCTGTTCGCCCCGGACATGGGGCCGTTCTTCGTCGAGACCACCGCGATCTCGGTCGAGAACACCCACAACTTCGCCGGTGGGGCGGTCCTCCCGCTGGCCGACCTCCAGGCGCTGCGGTCGTGGACGAGCGACATGGGCGCCAGGGTGCACCTCGACGGCGCCCGCATCTGGAACGCCCACGTGGCGACCGGGACACCGCTCGACGCGTACGGCGCGATCGCCGACGTCGTCGCCGTCTGCCTGTCCAAGGGGCTGGGTGCACCGATCGGGTCGCTGATGATCGGCTCGGCGGATGCGGTCGCCGAGGCCCGCATCTGGCGCAAGCGCCTCGGGGGCGGGATGCGGCAGGTCGGGATCCTCGCGGCAGCGGGACTGCACGCCCTCGACCACCACGTGGAGCGGCTCGCCGACGACCATGCCAACGCGCGGCTGCTGGCCGAGGCCTGCGGCGTCGACCCCGCCGCGGTCGACACCAACATCGTGGTGGCCCAGCGTCCGGACGCGGCGGCGTTCGTCGCGGCCGCTGCGGAAGCCGGGGTGCGGATCTCCGCCGTCGGGCCACGCGCCGTACGCCTCGTCACGCACCTCGACGTGTCCCGCGCCGAGGCCGAGAAGGCCGCTGCGGTGCTCGCCGGGCTCTAGGCCCGGGTGGCGCTCAGCTGGACAGGACACCGGCGATCAGCACGTCGCTGATCGCGGTGTAGTCGCGCCCGAGCACGCCCGGCCCCGGCGGCGTGACACCGAGCAGGCGCAGCCTGACGGTGGAGGTGGAGATCGGGTCGATGGTCAGGCGCTGGAGCTTGGGCTTCTCGCTCAGGTCCTGCCGGACGGTGGTCCCGTCGTCGAAGACCCACTCGACGGCCGTGATGCGCCGGTTGTTGGGATACCAGTCGACGAGGGTGTTCCCGCTCGGCACCTGCTTGGCGAACCCGTTGATGATCCCGACGCGGCGGACGGTGGCGGGCTTGGCGAGCGTGAACGTGATCGTCTCCCCGGTTGCGTCGCCGGGCGTGCGCCACGTCGTCATCGGGGACCCGTCGAGCATGTTGGCAGCCTCGTAGTCGGCGAGCTGGCCGTCCAGGTCCTGGGTGGGTGGGGCGGCCGGGGGTGCCTTGACCCGCAGGCGTCGCCCCAGGTCGACGGGCCGCTGCTCTGCTGCCGCATCACTGCTGACCGCTGCGTTTGTCGGCCGCTCCGCGGTGCGGTCGAGGGGCTCGTCGTCCTCGTCACCGCCGAGACAGGACGCCAGCACGACGAGCAGCACCACCACGAGGGTGACGCCGAGCACGGCCGGCAGCCACCGCGGCGTCCCGTTGGAGCCCGCCTCCGACAGGGGAGCATCGGCAGGTATGGCGAGGGGTGCCTCGTCCTCGGGCACGGGCTGGCCGACGGGGTGGCCACAGTTCAGACAGAACCGGCCGACCCCCAGTTCCTGGCCGCATCGTGCACATGACTCCACAGGCGCAAGCGTACGGGCCAGAACGCTCGCTCATACCGCAATGTGTGTGACCTCGCCCTCGATGTGACGCCGTGGCACGAGCTCGACGAGCACCATGGCCGCCAGCACCATGGCGCCGCCGATGAGCAGGCGGGACGTGACGCCCTCACCCCCGAGGGCCACGGCGAAGCCGGCTGCGAAGACCGGCTCCATGCTCATGATGATCGCGCTGCGCGTCGGGGACAGGTGGGACTGCGCCCACGTCTGGCCGAACAGCGCCAGCGCGCCGGCGAAGATCGCCATGTAGAGGACCGAGAGCCAGTCCCGGCCGTTGTCAGGCAGCACGACCCCGTCCGGTGCGGTCGCGACGAGACAGATGACGGCAATCACGATGACCTGCAGGATCGACATCCCCAGGGCGTCCTGCGGCGTCGACCACGCGCCCAGGCCGACGATGTGGAGCGCATAGAGCATCGCGGCGACGAGGGTGATCGCCTCGCCGTAGCCGAGGCTGAGGCCGCTGAGGGTCAGGACACCGAGCCCCGCGGTGGCCAGGAGCACGGCGGCCCAGGTCAGCAGACCGATGCGTGTGCGCAGGATGACGGCGGCGAAGAGGGGGGTGCACACGACATACATCCCCGTGATGAATCCGCTGACGCTGGCCGGGGTGTGCGCCAGGCCGGCCGTCTGCAGGATCTGTGCGACGCCATAGAGCCCACCGAGGACGACCGCGTGCCGACGGACCGCCGGGGAGAGCCGCGCGACCGCCCGCGGAGCCACGAGCAGCATCGCTGCCGCTGCGATCGCGAAGCGCACGGCCAGGAAGTCGAGCGTCGGGACCCGGTCGAGGAGGTCCTTGATCAGGAAGAACGTGCTGCCCCAGCACGCGGTCATCGCGAGCAGCGCCAGCGTGGCGAGGAGGGAGCTGCGTCGATCTGTCGCTGTGGTCACGTCAGTCACCGACGGAGCCTATCCAGCGTCCTGTCCGACAGATCCTTCGGCGGGCAGCTCACCCCTCAGACGTCAACCGCCTCGGCAGCCCGGGATTGACGGTGCGCAGTGTCTCGGGCTCGAAGCCGTTCTTCACCGCCCACATCACTGCCTCGGTTCGCCTCGTGACCCCCATCTTCCGATAGGCGGAACGGATGAACATCTTCACCGAGTTGATGCTGATGAACACGCGATCGGCGATCTCCTGGTTGCTCAGCCCCTGGGTGATCAACGCAATCATCTCGGCTTCGCGCGGCGAGAGGCCCACGGACCGTCCTGGCCAGTCCCCTGCGCCGCCCACACTGGTCTCGTGGTCCCCGGTGATGACGACGACCTCGCCGCGCATGACTCGCTCGAGGGCGTCGACGACCTGGGGTCCGGTGAGCACCTTCGAGAGGTAGCCACTGGCCCCGCCGGCCAGCGCCTGCACGACCATGCGCGGTTCGAGGTTCCAGCTGTAGACGACCACCTTCGCGCCGCTGTCGCGGACGAAGTCCTCCAGGTCCAGGCCGACGCCGTCCACCTGGCCGAACGTGTCATAGAGGACGATGTCGACGTCGCTGACGACAGACGCCATCGCGCCGGTCTCGACCACATCGATTCGCTCGGCAGCCAAGAACGCGGCGACTCCTGCGACGACGACGGGATAGTCGTCGACGATGGCCAGCCGCAGTGAGCGGTTCACGTCCCGCATGTCGCGCACTCTAGCCAGAGCGGTGCATTCCGAGGCCGTGTCGGGGGAACTCCTCGCCCGGGGGGTATGGGGGGATGCCGGGCGAGGAGTGGTCCCGGGGCTGAGCCTCGAGTTCGTGCGCGTTCAGGCAAGCAAGACGTTCCACCTCGCCCGAAGGTTGGCGATACCCCCGTTCGGGCGTGGTGGTCGGGGCGCCGGGTCTTCGGCCTGCGCCCTCGTCGAGACTCAGATGAGGTAGAGCGTGATCGTCGAGCCCTTGGCGACCATGTCGCCGGCGCCGGGGGAGCTGCTGAAGACGAAGCCGACGCCGATGTAGTTGTCGGAGTTCTCGACCTCGACCTCGAAGCCGAGGGCCTCGAGCTTCTCGGTCGCGGACTCCACGCCCATGGCGATGACCCTCGGCACCTCGACCAGCTCCGGCCCCTTGGACACCACGAGGTTGACGGTGTCGCCCTTGAAGAGCGGGCCTGCCGTGGGGTCCTGGGAGATGACGTCGCCCTCGTCCACGGTGTCGCTGAACTCCTCGCCGGACACCTCGACGACGAGCTTGCGCTTCTCCATCGCTGCGATCGCCTGGTCGGCGTCCTTGCCGGTCCAGTCCTTGAGCCGGATGGGACGACGGCCCTTGCTGACGACGAGGTCGACGACCGTGTCGGGCTTCACCGTGGTGCCGGCTGCGGGGTCGCTGCGCATGATCGATCCGGCCGGCACGACGTCGCTGAACTTCTCCACCCGTTCACCGACCACGAGGAAGGTCTCGGTGATGGCGTCCTGGGCCTGGTCCTCGGTGAGGCCCTTCACAGCCGGGACGTCGTAGCGCTCGGGGCCGAGCGACACGACGAGGGTGACGGTGCCGTCTCGCAGCACGCGCTCCCCGGGCTCCGGCTCGGTGGTCAGCACGAGCCCGGCCTCGACCGTCTCGGAGTGGCGTGGGTCGCCGACGCCGGCCACCAGCCCTTCCTGCTCGAGCTGGACGCCGGCGGCGGCCTCGGTGAGCCCCAGGACGCTGGGGGTGGCGGTGTAGCGGGCGAAGCCGAACCACCAGGCGCTCAGGGCGATCCCGGCCACCAGGAGCACCACCAGCACGAAGGCGAGCGGGCCCTTGACCGAGCGTCGGCGAGGCGCCGTCGCCACCGGCACCGGCGGCGACAGGCGCCGAGGACCGGGGGAGGAAGGAGGGGTGGCGGTGACGGACACAGCCGCGGGCAGCCGCTCCAGGGCGGTCGTGTGGGAGTTGTCGTCCGGAGGACCGGGGGGGTCGACGGCGAGCTCGCGGTAGTTCGCGAGCGCGATCGGGTCGAACGGTTCGGGCGCGGTGTCCTCGCCGTGGGCCGGGGGCTCGATCACGGGCAGCGCGAGGTCGGCAGTGAGCTCGGCGTCCTCGGTCACGCCGGCACGCACCGCCTGGGCCACCCGGTGGATCTGGTGGAGGAACACCCCGGCGTCGGCGGGTCGCAGCGAACGGTCACGCGCCGTGGCGCGGGCGACCAGCGCATCGACGTATGCCGGGATGCCCGGCGCTGAGGCCGAAGGTGCTGCGACGTCCTGGTGGACGTGCCGGTAGGCGACCTGGATGGGGCTCTCGCCCTCGTGCGGCTTGGAGCCGGTGAGGAGCTCGTAGAGGACGACCCCGGCGGCATAGACGTCTGCGCGTGCGTCGGAGCGACCGTCGACGACGAGCTCGGGGGCGAGGTAGGACACGGTGCCGATCAGCACGCCCCCGGTCGCGGTGTGCTGGGTGTCGGTGCTGACCGCCTTGGCCAGTCCGAAGTCGGCGACCTTGACCTGTCCGCCGTGGGCCTCGTCGGCGATCAGCACGTTCTCGGGCTTGACGTCGCGGTGCACCAGCCCGGCCCGATGGGCCGCCGCGAGGGCGGAGACGACCGGCTCCAGCAGGGCCAGCGCTCGCGCCGGCGACATCGGCGCCTCCTTGCGGATGACGTCACGCAAGGTGTGGCCCGGAACGTATTCCATCGCCAGGAAGACGATCCCGTCCTCGTCGCCCTGGTCATAGACGCCGACGACGTGGGGATGGTTGAGCCGGGCGGCCGCCTTCGCCTCGCGGACGAACCGCTGGGCGAAGTCGTCGTCGTCGCCCAGGCCGGGGTGCATCACCTTGACGGCCACCGTGCGGTCGAGCCGGATGTCGGTGGCCTCATAGACACTCGCCATCCCGCCGCGGGCGATGCGCGGGCCGATGCGGTAGCGCCGGTCGAGGAGTCGCCCGACGAGCGCGTCAGCGGCGCCTCGACCCGCAGCGCGGGCGTGCTCGCGTGACTCCACAGCTCGACCTCCATCGCCGGACGGGGAAGGATCCGGTGCTCCATCGTACGAACCCCACCCCGTCGGGCGGTGCCCCGTGCCGCCCCCGGCGTGGCGTCGGGTGGCTCACCAGGGCGACTCGCCGCCTTCCAGGGCCCGTTTGATCGCCAGCACGTTGTCGACGTAGGGCCTGCTGACCTCGTAGACGCCGTGGCGCTGCACCGCGCCCAGTCCTTGGTAGTAGGCAGCGACCTGCTGGCGTCGGGTCGGCGTGTGGTCGCGCAGCACGCCGAGCAGCAGCACGCCGGCAGCCGCGTTGTCACGCAACCTGCGCAGGCGCAGGTCGCGCCCGGCATAGGTCTCCATCCAGCGTCCGGTGCTCGGCAGCACCTGCATGGCGCCGATGGCGCCGGCCGAGGAGACGTGGTGCATCTGCCAGCCGGCCTCCTGCCACGAGACGGCGAGGGCGAGCTGGGGGTCGACCCCCCGGCGTTCGGCCACCCGGCGGATCACCCTCCGCACGCGCTCGCGGCTGGGACCCGGGCGGGAGGTCGACCCACCCGTCTGCTGGTCCTTGGCCGGCGTCGACGCCTCAGGCCCGTCGCCGCGCCGGACGACGACCGGGATCTCGATCCGCTGGCCGACCCGCAGGGCAGCCGACCGGCCGAGATGGTTGTGGGAGATCAGCTCCTCGGTCCACGCGTGGAAGCGGGTGGCCAGTCCGGTCGCGGTGTCCCCGGGCCTGACGACGTGTGGCGTGAGGTCGCGGTGGCCCGGCAGCGGCTTGTGCTCGGCCGCCGCCGGGGCCGCGGTCAGCGCGATGCCACACAGCGCGAGCGTGGCGACGACACGGATGATCACTGGAGCTGGCAAGGGTCGAGCCTCCTCTCGCCGGCGACGTCCGGGACCGAGAAGGCCCGGAGGGGAAGCGCCGCGACGACCCTCGACGTTACGCAGACCGCGACAGCGTCGCGAGCCGACGGCCGCGCTGGCGTGTCGCCCGATGGCACGGTGACGTGAAATAGTGCGTCGCATGAGCTCTGACGCAAACCCTGTGCCACTCGCAGACGCCGACCTCGATGCGCTGGTCGACGACTGGCTCGACTGGGACCAGGTCGGGGAGCTGCTCGGCGTGACGCCCGCCAAGGTGCGCACGATGGTCAAGGACCACGAGCTCGCCCAGGCCGTGCCCCGTCCCGGGACGCCGCCCTCGGTGCCGGCCCTGTTCTTCGACGGCGCCGAGATCGTCAAGGGACTGCCGGGGCTGTTGACGGTGATGCACGACAACAACTTCACCGACCGTGAGTGCATCGCCTGGATCTTCACCGACGACGACCTGCCCGGCAGGCCGATCGACGCGCTGCGGGAGAACCGCGGCTCGGAGGTCAAGCGCCGGGCCCAGTCCCTGGCGTTCTGATGCCGGCCCGCCGCACCGTCGTCGGGCTGGTCGCGCTCATCACGGCGGGGCTGGTCTGGTGGACACAGGGTGACGGCGCGACACCCGAGACCGCCCCCTCGGAGCGCGACACCCCCTCGGTCCAGCAGTCGCCCTCGTCGCCCACCGGTGCCGCATCCTCGTCCCAGCCGGATCGAGGGACCGGCACCGACCCCGACAGTGGGCTGCCACGGGTGGCGCTGGCCGACCTGCCGCCCGAGGCGGCCGAGACGCTCGCCCTGATCGACGCCGGCGGGCCCTATCCCTACGCCGAGGACGACGGGGTGTTCGGCAACTTCGAGGGGATCCTGCCCGACCACGAGCGTGGCTACTACCGCGAATACACGGTGGACACCCCGGGACTGTCCCACCGCGGTGCGCGACGCATCGTCGCCGGGTCGGCTGACGAGCTGTACTGGACCGACGACCACTACTCGTCCTTCTCCCGGATCGTCAGGTGACCTCGTGAGCGGGCTCGCAGGACTCCTGGTCGGCATCGTCGAGGGCGAGGCGCAGCCCGGTGTCTATCGCTGGCACGCAGCATTCGACGTCGCCGACGTCCGGCGCACGGTCGAGCACGCCGGCTTCACGTTCGCGTATGTCGATGGCTGGCTCAGCGGCACCAAGGCCGAGGTCCTGGAGGCGATCGGCCGGGCGCTGGACTTCCCGGCGCACTACGGGCAGAACTTCGACGCGCTCGCCGACTGCCTGCACGACGTGGGTGAGGAGGGGGCAGGCCGGGGGACCATCGTGCTGTGGGATGGGTGGAGCACCCTGGCCCGCGCGGACGCCAGGGCGTTCGACGTCGCGCTGGAGATCCTCGCGGCGCGAGCCGCCGAGGACGGCCGCGCGCCGTTCTCGGTGCTGCTACGAGGAGACGGGCCCGACCTCCCGGGCATCGCGTCGCTCGACTAGACCGTCCGCTGGGTGGCGGCGGATGCGAGCTCGGTCAGGACGCGGCGCCCCTGCTCGTCGATGTCGGCCTTGGCCAGGGCCGCCAGCGCGGTCTCGGCCAGCGCGCCGATTCGTCGTTCGACGTCGGCGTGCGCGCCCGAGGAGTCGATGAGGTCGCGCAGGGAAGCGACGGCCTCCTCATCGAGCGGGGTGCCCAGGGAGGCGTCGAGCCGGTCGGCATCCGCGCGACCTGCAGCTGACAGTGCCAGGGCCACCAGAACAGTGCGCTTGCCCTCCACCAGGTCGTCGCCGGCCGGTTTGCCGGTGACCTCCGGGTCGCCGAACACGCCGAGCAGGTCGTCACGGAGCTGGAAGGCCTCGCCGAGGGGCAGCCCGAAGCTCGACAGCTGAGCGATCTGCTCCGTCGTCGCTCCGGCGAGCGCGGCTCCGATGTCGAGCGGGCGCTCGATGGAGTATTTCGCTGACTTGTAGCGCAGGACGGTCATCGCGGTCGCGACATCGGCGCGCGCTCGCGCCTGCACGGACACGTCGAGGAACTGCCCGGCGATCACCTCGGAGCGGCACTCGTCGAAGTAGGCGAGGCCCGGCGCCACCTCGGAGAGCGGCAGCCCGCAGCGGCGCAGCAGCTCCTCGGACCAACCCAGGAGCAGGTCGCCCAGCAGGATGGCCGCCGCGGCGCCGTACTGCACCGGGTCGCCGCTCCACCCGGCTGCCCGGTGCTCGGCCTCGAAGGTCCGGTGGGTGGCGGGCCGGCCGCGGCGCGTGTCGGAGGCGTCCATGAAGTCGTCGTGGACGAGCGCGCTCGCGTGGAGCAGCTCGAGGGCCGCGCAGGCGCGCAGCAGGGCGGTCTCGTCGGCCACCTCGGGGCGGATGGCGCGGTAGCCCCAGTAGCAGAACGCCGCCCGGAAGCGCTTGCCGCCGCGCACGCTGGTGCGGGCCTCGGACAGCAGGCGGGCCGCGTCCCCACCCAGCGGAGCGAGCCGGCTCGCCTGCTCGTCGAGGAAGTCGTCGAGGACCGCCTGGACCTGCGCCCGGAAGGCCTCGGGGTCCCACTCGGTGCTTGCGCTCTCACTCACCCGGGGAGCCTAGTCGGGCGGTTGCCCCGTGGACGGATTGGGTCGCGGCCCGCCTCCATCCCTAGGCTCCTGCCATGACAAGGGGACCCGGGCGCAGCATGCGAGAGCTGATCGAGAGCGGCGAGAAGTCGTTCTCCTTCGAGTTCTTCCCACCCAAGGACGAAGCGGGTGAGGAGCGCCTGTGGCGCGCGATCACCGAGCTGGAGCCCTATCGTCCGACCTTCGTCTCGGTGACGTATGGCGCCGGCGGCAGCTCGCGCGACACCACGGTGCGGGTCACCGGCCGGATCGCGACCGAGACGTCACTGACCCCGGTCGCCCACCTCACCTGCGTCGGTCACAGCCGCGCCGAGCTGCTCGAGATCCTCGACGCCTACAAGGACGCCGGCGTCGACCACTTCCTGGCGCTGCGCGGCGACCCACCCGGCGGCCCGCACACCGAGTGGGTCAGCACCGATGACGGCCTCGAGTACGCCTCCGAGCTCGTCGCGTTCATCAAGGAGCACTACGACGCGGCCGTCGGCATCGCGGCCTTCCCCGAGGGACACGTCAACTCCGAGAGCCTCGAGCACGACGCCCAGGTGCTGAAGGCCAAGGCCGACGCCGGCGCCGAGTTCGCCGTCACCGAGATGGTGCTGCGGGCCAGCGACTACTTCGCCCTCGTGGAGCGCGCCCGAGCCATCGGGGTCGACATGCCGATCATCCCGGGGATCATGCCCATCCTCAGCCTCCGGTCGATGAACCGGATGGTCGAGCTGTCGGGTCGTGTCATGCCGCGAGAGGTCACTTCGCGGCTCGAGCCGCTCGCCGAGACCCCCGACCTGCTACGGGCCGAGGGGATCCGGATCTCGACCGAGCTCTGCGACGAGCTCCTCGCAGGCGGCGCCCCCGGACTCCACTTCTACACGCTCAACTTCTCCCGCGCGACGCGCGAGATCTTCCAGGCGCTCCAGATCACGGTCTGACCCACCGCCGCACCCGGCGACTGAAGGTCAGCCGTCAACCCCCGAAACCGCCGGCACCGCCGGGGAACCCGCCCATGCCACCGGCGCCGGCCGTGCCGTGCTTGCGGATCGCGTCGCCCTGGACGCGTGCGAGGTCCGTGGGCGTTCGCGGCGACACCTCGCCCCGGGCGCGGCCGCTGCTCCACCACGCGAGCGCGAACCCGACGACCACCACTGCCAGCACGATCCACCAGAACATCGCGTTCCCCCCTCGACGTGTGCCTCCACTGTGTGGGCACGTCACGAGCGCGTCAAGAGGCTCGAGCAGCGCTAGGTTTCGGGCCATGGACAAGCGAACCGTCACCGTGACAGGTCAGGGCGACGTCGCCGTGGTCCCCGACTCCGCCGTGGTCAGGGTCGCCGCGCTCGCGCGAGCCGGGCGGCTGGCCGAAGCGCTCGGCGGCGCGACGTCGGCCGCCGGGACCATCGGCGCGGTGGCGCGTCGGCACACGTCCGAGCGACGCGTCGCCACCACCGGCATCAACGTCTGGCCGTGGCACGACGACCACGGTCAGCAGCAGGGCTTCGAGGCCAGGCACTCGTTGGCCATCGGCTGCCCAGACGTGGCGATCGCCGGTGTCCTGCTCGACGCGCTGGCCACCGAGGTGGGCGACGCCCTGGTCGTCGAAGGGGTGTCGCTGGAGGTGTCAGAGCCGGGGGCTGCCCGCGACGAGGCAGTGGCACAGGCGTATGCCGACGCGCACCGTCAGGCCGGCCGGTTGGCCGAGCTTGCCGGAGCGTCCCTGGGTGAGGTGCTCGCGATCGGGGAGGCGGTCGCCGGAGTCCCGCGCCCGGGTGCCACGGCCTCGCTCTCGGCCAAGATCGAGCCGGGGGAGACCTCGATCTCCGCGGGCCTGACGGTCACCTGGGCCCTGGTCTGAGCAGATTCGTCCAGGTGGTCGACCCTGCACCTCACGGTCCTGGTGAGCGGCGCACACGCGCGGGCAGTTCCGTCCATGTGGGGCAACCGGACCTCAGAGCCTCACGGCTGGCCTGTGGATGGAGCCAGCAGCGACCAACGGACCGACGGCAGGCTGGTCCCATGGCGGACGCGAACGAGCTGGATCCCACGCGCCCCTTCACCAGGGCCGCAGGACTGAACAGTGGACTGACCCGCCGCGAGCTCAACGGCCCCGACTTTCGCAGGCTCAGCCACGGCATCCTGGTCTCCGCCGCAGTCGCGGACTCACCGATGCTGCGCACCCAGGCTGCTCTCATCCCGTTTGACGGTGCTGGATCCGCGAGCCACTGCTCGGCCGCACGGGTCTGGGGGGCGCCCGTCGCGACCTGTCCCGAGGAGCACATCACTGTCTCGGAGCCCAACGCTCGCCGTCGACGGCAAGGGGTTGTCTGCCACGTGCGTGCAGACGCCCGGACTCGCGACGTCGGAGGCATCGCCGTGACGGAGCTGGCTGACCTCTTCGTGGAGATGGCCGACGAGCTGCCTCTCGTCGAGCTGGTCGTCCTGGGTGACTGGATGCTGCGGCGCAAGGGGATGACGCACCAGCGACTCGCGGCTGCGGTGGCGGCGGCGTCAGGCTCTGCGGTCCGGCGCGCGCGGACCGCGCTGGGCTATGTGCGTCGCAGGGTCGACTCGCCGATGGAGACCCGTCTGCGGATGCTGCTCGTGCTGGCGGGCATCCCCGAGCCGGAGGTCAACCGCGAGATGCGCGACCTCCATGACGAGGTGCTTCGTCGCTACGACCTCTGCTGGCCCGGGGTCAAGGTCGTCGTCGAGTACGACGGCCGAGTCCACATCGAGCGCGAGGCCGGCTGGGAGCGGGACCTGGTCCGGCGCGAAGCGATCGACGACGACGGGTGGCGACTGCTGGTGGTGGTGGCCAAGGACATCTATGCCCAGCCGGAGCGAACGGTCCAGCGGGTCTTCAAGGTCCTGCGTGATCGTGGGCTCGCAGGTCTGCCTGACCGGGTCAGCGACGACTGGCGCCCCCACTTCCCGGGCCGGCGCGCCCCGTGATGAGGCATATCTGTCCGTCTGGACGGATGTGCCCGCCCGTCTGCCCGTCGGCTCGAACGCCCGGCGTGCAAGTCCGTCCACCAGGACGAGTGTGCACGCCGAGCTAGGCGGCGCCGATCTCGGCAGCGACCAGCGCAGCGGACAGGCCGACGAAGGGCAGGCCGGCACCAGGCGTGGCATGGGCCCCGGCCGCATAGACACCCGGGACCGGGGTGGTGGGGCCGAGCCGGTCGCGGACGGTCTGCCGCCCCTGCCACAGCACGCCCAGCGGGGAGCCGCCCCACGCGTCGACGAGGTCGCGAGGAGTTCGGTCGATGCGGCTGACCACCTGGGAGCGGACGTCGATCTTGTGGCGGGCCAGCGCCCGCAGCACGTCCTCGGCGAGCTTGCCGCGGCCGACGACGGTCCACGCCGTGCAACCCGGGGGCGCCTGCCCCCCTCGGCGGATGACCAGCATCGGGTCGCCGTGCAGCACCACCTCGTGGGGCAGGTCAGGGACGTCGCCCTCGAGGCCGACGTGCGAGATCACCGGCGGGATGGCCGGCATGGTCCGACGCACGAACGACGCCAGCACCGGCAGGCGCCGTGGGTCGATCGCGCACACCACCGCATCGGCGTCGATCTCCCCGAGCTGGGTCCGGACGGCTGCGGCCCGCCCCTCGCGCACCACCACGTCGAGCGCTGTCGTCTCGCGCACGACCGTGACCCCACGCGTCGTGAGCCGCTCGGTCAGCACTGCCTCGAGCGCTGAGAGCCCGCCGTCGATCGTCCAGGCGCCGAAGGTCTGCTCGAGATAGGACGTGACCCCCATCCACGCCGGCACGTTGCGCAGGTCGTGGCCGTCGATCACGAACGGGTGGCTGGCGACCAGCCGCAGGCGCTCGTCCTTGAAGACGCCACGCAGTAGCTTGTGCAGCATCTCGCGGCTGGTGAGCAGGTCGGTGAGTCCACGTGGCGCCAGGGCCGGGTCCCACGCCTGCTCGAGATAGCCCCGCCGGAGCACCTCCCAGGTCTCGGCGTGCGCATCGACGTACGCCGACCACGAGCTGCCGAACCCGCCCAGCTGGTCGAAGGCGTCGAGCTGCGCGGCCCGCGAGCCGCCGGGCAGGCGCAGGACCGAGCGGTCCTCGAACCTGTGCTCGCGGATCACGTCGAGGGGTATGAGGTCGACCTCCCGCTCCAGCGGTCGACCGGTCTTGCGGAACAGGTCGCGCAGCACCGCGGGGAGCAGGGTCGTCGCCGCGCCGGAGTCCCAGGTGAAGCCGTCGGCGCTGATCGGAGCCAGCGCGCCGCCCAGCGCCGCGGAGCCCTCGAGGAGGGTGACCTCGTGACCGAGCTTGGCCAGCCGCAGCGCGCTCGCCATCCCGCCGAAGCCGCCGCCGACGACGACGATCCGCTTGCTGCCCGCCCCGGGCCTCGCCTCCGGGGTCATGCCGACGCCGCGATCGGGTCCTTCTTCTTCCACTTCCGCCACCCCCGTCGGATCACCTTGGCGAGGATGTAGAGCAGGACCAGCCCGAGCGCGAGCAGCACCCCGGCGATCGCGGCGGCTGCCTCGGGGTTGTTGATCGCGAAGGCGACGACGGCGAAGACGGCGATGTCCTCGGCCAGGCTGGCACCGATGTTGGTCACCGGCTCGGGGGAGGCGTTGATGGCCAGCCGGCCGCCCGCCTTGACCAGGTGGGAGAGCAGCGCACTGCCACCACCCACGACCCCGAGGATGGCCTGGTCCAGCGACGAGGCGTCACCGGCCAGGAGCACGCCGATCACGGCGCCCGTGGTGGGGCGGATCGCGGTGGAGATCGCGTCCCAGGAGGAGTCGATGTAGGGGATCTTGTCGGCGATGAACTCCATCGCATACATGAAGCCCGCAACGGTGATGACGTCCCAGCGGGCCAGCACGTCGGGGATCTGGGCGAAGTCGCCGGTCTTGTCGGCCAGGCCCAGCACGAGCACGACCAGATAGGCGTTGATGCCGCTGGCCCAGCCGCTGGAGAAGGTCAGGGCGAGTGATTCCACGACCCCACCCTAGGAGGACGGCCCGGGCGGGCGGGTCAGCCGTTCCTGGACGGTCTCCGCGTCGATCACGGCACGCAGCGAGTCGGGGTCGCGCCCCACCACCGTGGTGCCGTCTGCGGCCGTGATGATCGGGCGCTGGATGGCGCGGGGATGGGCGGCGAGCGCAGCGAGCCAGGCGTCGCGGTGCCCGGCGTCGCGGGGGAGGTCGATGCCGGCCTCGCGGGCCTCCTTGTCGCGGGCCAGGTGCCAGGGGTCGACGCCGAGGCGGTCCACGACGGCCGCGAGCTCGTCGGCCGTCGGCGGGTCCTCGAGATAGCGGCGGACGGTGTAGTCGGTGCCGGCGGCGTCCAGCTCGGCGACCGCCGTACGGCACTTGGAGCACGCGGGGTTGAGCCAGATCTCCATCACTCCACCTCGATCTCGACGGCGCCGGTCATCTCGACCAGCTCTTCGAAGGTCGTGGAGAAGACTGCGGCGGGATGCCCGGCAGCGGCCCACACGACGTCGTGGCGGCGCAGCCAGGTGTCGATCCAGGTCGGCACCGGCGCCGGATGGGCGATGGGGGAGACGCCTCCGATGACCTGGCCGGTGTGCTGCTTGACGAAGTCTGCGCTGGCCCGCTGCAGTCGTCCGAGACCGATGAGGTCTGCGGCCTTGGCGGTGTCGACGCGGTGGGCGCCGGAGGTGAGGATCAGGACGGGCTGGCCGCCGGCGTCGAAGAGCAGGCTGTTGGCGATGGCGCCGACCTCGCACCCGAGGGCCTGCGAGGCGAGTATGGCGGTGTGGACCGAGTCGGGCAGGATGATCACGTCGCCGGTGCCGCCGCGCCGGGCCAGCTGGCCTCGAAATGAGGTGACAGCTGGGTGTTCGTTCGCCATGGTGCGAGCCTAGTCAGTCCCATCGTCGTTCCAGGGGGAGCCGGAAGATATGCAGAAGTCGTTGCCGTTCCTCGGGAGCCGGAACGTGCCCCGGTCGGTCCGCAACGCGCTGTGGTGCCTGGTCGTGCTGGTCCTGTCCAGCGGTACGGGGGTGCTGCTGACCTGGCTGCAGCGTGACGAGGTCATCGCGACATGGGCCGAGGGCAACTCCCGGGCCCAGGAGATCCTGGTCTCCGGCGGGATGGCGGCGCTGCGGGACGAGGCGATGGTGCCGAAGTTCGTGCCACTGGCGGTGGTCTCGTTCATCGTCTTCGTGGGGCTGGTCGGCGTGCTCGGGGCGTTCCTCGTCGACGGGCACGGGTGGTCGCGACTGGTGCTGACCGCGACCAGCTTCTTCGGCATCCTGGTGGCGGTGCTGGGGATCGACTACGACCTGCCGGCGGCCTTCGTGGTCGTCTCGGCGGTCTTCCTCGTGGCCTGGTTGTTGCTCGTCTTCTTCCTGTGGCGCAAGGACACCAGCGCCTACCTGCGTGTGCACTAGAGGTTTCTGCGCTCGCTCTTGACCCACTGTCGGTGGGGCCGTGTACCTTTGGTCTTGTTCGAACACCTGTTCGGACGCGGCCCCGGTGGGCGGTGACCTCGACCCCACCGTCCCCGGGGCCGGTGGTGGGGTCGAGGAGCGATGAGGAGACGCAGCATGCGACTACTACACGACCCCGTCGAAGTGCGACGTGGAGAGACCGAGGGCCCCGAGGCGTTCCTGTGGCGCGGCCGCCTGTGGAAGGTGCGCGCCGTGGTCGCGCACTGGGTGGAGACCGCGCCCTGGTGGCAGCCCACCGAGAGCGAGGACCCACCGGGCCCGGGGAGCGACCTGCTCCTCGAGCGTGAGCTGTGGCGGGTCGAGGCGGGTCGGATGGAGACCAGCGGTGTCTTCGACCTCTCCTTCGACTGGACCGACGGCCGCTGGCAGCTCGTCGGCTGTGCGGACTAGGGGCCTGGGATGTCGACGACCAATCCCCACCTGCTGCCAGCGACCACCCACTCCTACCTCTCCTTGGCGGCCGAGTCGCTCCAGGAGGCGATCACCGCACGCGACGTGCCCACCCGCTATGCCTGTGCCCATGTGGCAGCCCTGCGGGCCACGGCCGCTCTCCTCGCAGCCCGTGCCCGGCCAGCGCCGCGCCGGGGACGGCAGAAGAACGCCTGGGTGCTGCTGGCCGAGATCGCCCCCGAGCTCTCCGAGTGGGCCCGCTTCTTCGCCGCGGGAGCAGGCAAGCGGGCCGCCGCAGAGGCCGGCTCCACCCGGGCCGTCACCGAGCGGGAGGCCGACGACCTGGTCCGTGACTCAGACCGGTTCCTGGCCGTGGTCGAGTCGGCGCTGGGGCTGGTGCCCCACGCCGGTCTCGACCAGCGCCTGTCTGGACAGTCCGGTGTCGCCTGACCCGTTCGTCCATCTCCACGTGGCCTCGGGCTACTCCCTCCAATACGGCGCCTCCCACCCCCACACGCTCGTCGAGCGAGCCGCGGAGCAGGAGATGGACACCCTGGCCCTGACCGACCGCGACGGCACCTACGGTGCGGTGAAGTTCGTCCAGGCCGCTCGCCGAGCCGGTATCCGACCGGTGCTGGGGGTCGACCTGGCGCTCGCGCCGGTGGCCGACGCGCAGGGGCCGCCACCGGGTGCCTCCGCCCCCCGCACCCCGGTGCGCGGGGGAGTCCATCGCGACCTCCCGGCACATCGGGGCGGATCGACGAGGGTGACGTTCCTGGCCACCGGCAAGGCCGGCTGGGCGGCCATCTGCCGGATGACCTCCAACGCCCACCTCACCGGGCAGCGGGGCCAGCCGGTCGCGACGCTGGAGTCGCTGGCGCCATACCTCATGGGCGGGGAGGTGATCGTGCTGCTCGGACCGACCTCCGAGATCGGGGTGGCGACGACCCGGCGACGCGACGACCTCGCGCTTGAGGCGCTGACGCGGTGGCGCGAGATCGTGCCCCGCGACAACCTGGTCGTCGAGCTGGTCTCCCACCGGCTGCCGGGCAGCGGACACCAGTGGGGCCCGGGCACCAGCCCGCACGCCGCCCGGATGGCCCAGGTCGCGCGCCGGGCCGGGCTGGGGACGGTGCTGACCAACGCGGTGCGCTACGCCGATCGGCTCGACGCCCCCGTCGTCGACGTCCTCGATGCGTCCCGGCGGCTGGTCGCGCTCGATCGCAGGCACGTCGATCGCGGAAACGCGGAGGGCTTCTTGAAGTCCGGCAAGCAGATGCTCGAGGTGGCCGAGGAGATCTGTCGGCTGGCCGGGCTGGGTGATCGCGACGGCCGGCTGCTGCTGGCCCAGACCCGGGCCGTGGCCGACCGGTGTGCGCTCGACCCGCGCGCCGACCTCGGCATCGGTGAGGTGCACTTCCCCGAGTTCCAGCTCAGCGGAGAGGGCACCAGCGCTGACGGGATGCTGCGCGCCCGCTGCGAGGATGCGATCGGCGACCGCTACGGCTCGGCGCCGCGCCAGCGCATCTGGAAGCGGCTCGACGACGAGCTCGAGCTGATCCGCGGCCTCGGCTATGCCTCCTACTTCCTCACCGTCGCCGACATCACCGACCTGATCGCGCAGATGGGCATCCGCCGCGCGGCCCGCGGCTCCGGCGCCGGCAGCCTGGTCAACTACCTGCTCGGGGTCTCCGGGGTCGACCCGATCCGCCACGGCCTGCTGATGGAGCGGTTCCTCTCGCCCCTGCGGGCCTCGCTGCCCGACATCGACGTCGATGTGGAGTCCGCTCGGCGGCTCGAGGTCTATCAGGCGATCCTGAGCAAGTACGGCGGCGAGCGCTGTGTCTGCGTCTCGATGATGGACACCTATCGCGTGCGCCACGCCGTGCGTGACGTCGGCGCCGCCCTCGGCATGCCGCCCGGCGAGATCGACGCGATCGCCAAGGCCTTCCCGCACATCCGCGCCCGCGACGTGCGGATCGCCCTGCGCGAGCTGCCCGAGCTGCGCGCCAGCGGCCTCGGCGAGCAGCGTCTCGACCTGATGTTCCGCCTGGTCGAGCGCCTCGACGGGCTGCCCCGCCACATCGCCATGCACCCCTGCGGGGTGCTGCTCTCCGACCTCACCCTGCTCGACCGCACACCGGTCGAGGCGTCCTATGCCGGTTTCCCGATGAGCCAGTTCGACAAGGACGACGTCGAGGAGCTCGGGCTGCTCAAGCTCGACGTCCTCGGCATCCGCATGCAGTCGGCGATGGCTCATGCGGTGGCCGAGATCCGCCGGGTCGACGACGAGGAGATCGACCTCGACGACGAGGCGCAGGTGCCCTTCGACGACTCCACGACCTTCTCGATGATCAGCTCGGCCCGGACTCTCGGCGTCTTCCAGATCGAGTCACCCGGCCAGCGCGAGCTCGTCGGCAAGTCCGGCATCGAGTCCTTCGAGGACATCATCACCGACATCTCGCTGTTCCGGCCCGGGCCGGTCAAGAGCGACATGATCACCCCCTACCTCGAGGCCAAGCAGGGCTGGAAGACCGTCGTGCACCTCCACGACGACCTGCGGCCGATCCTCGGTCCCACCCAGGGCGTGGTGGTCTTCCACGAGCAGGTCATCGAGATCATCGCGCTCTTCGCGGGGGTGTCCAACGCCGAGGCCGACGAGAAGCGTCGGGCGCTGGGCGACGCCGAGGGCATGGCACAGACCCGGCTGTGGTTCCACCCGCGGGCCCTCGGCCGGGGCTATCCCCTCCCGTTGGTGGAGCGGATCTGGAAGGTGCTCGAGGCCTTCGCCTCCTTCGGCTTCTGCAAGGCCCATGCTGCTGCCTTTGCCCTGCCGACCTACCAGTCGGCCTGGCTCAAGGCCCACTACCCGGCCCACTTCCTGGCGGGGGTCCTCACCCATGACCCGGGGATGTATCCCAAACGGCTGATCCTCGACGACGCGCGCCAGTTCGGCGTCGGTGTCCTGGGCCTCGACGTCAACGCCTCGGCAGCCGACTACGTCGTCGAGCGCGCCGACGCGCAGGCGGGTCCTGGTGGTGCGGACGGTCCGACCCATGCGATCAGACTGGCGCTGGCGGAGGTCAAGGGCATCAGCGCCGCCGAGGTCACCCGGATCGTCGCTGCCCGGGGTGGGACGGGCCACGAGTGCACCACCCCCTACGCCTCGCTCTCCGACTTCTTCCACCGCGCCCAGGTCTCTCGCCCGGTGCTCGAACGACTGGTGCTGGCCGGCGCCTTCGACGACATCTATCGCATCGGGGGCGGTGAGCAGACCGTCCGGCCACGCGGCCGACTCACCCGCCGCGACCTGCTGCTCCAGGTCGCCGAGCTCGACCGTCATGCCCGCCTCCTCGACCGCACGTCCCGCGGCAGGGGGCTGGCGCGAGGACGCGTCCAGACGACCGCGCGGGCCACGGAGCGGGCCGGTGACGCCGCCGGCCGCAACAGCACCGACCCAGCCAGGAGGGCCGCTGCCCAGTCCAGGGCGCCGGCGCTGCCGCGGCCGGTCGAGTCGGTGCAGCTGACCCTGAGCCTGGGCGACGAGCCGGGCCAGGGTGGTGAGGTGGCGACCGGGCTGCCGGAGATGACGAGCGAGGAGCGGATGCGAGCCGAGCTGGAGATCCTCGGTCTCGACGTCACCCAGCACGTCGTGACTCCCTATGCCGACTTCCTCGACGCACTCGGCAGCACCCGGAGCAGAGACCTCCTCACCCGCCGCAGCCGCTCCCAGCTGCTGGTCGCCGGGGTCAAGGTCGCGACCCAGACGCCACCGATCCGTTCGGGTCGCCGGGTCGTCTTCCTGACCCTCGACGACAGCACCGGTCCGGTCGACTGCACGTTCTTCGAGGATGCGCAGGGACCCTATGCCGCCACGGTCTTCGCCTCCTGGTTGCTGGTCGTGCGCGGTGAGCTGCGACGCACCGGCCGGCGCGGGGTGTCGTTGCGGGCCACGGGTGCCTGGGACCTGCCTGCCCTGCATGCCCTGTGGCAGCGCGCCGGCAGCCGGGACGACGCCCTGGCTGCGGTGCACGCCGAGCTGGCGCGCGTGCCCGAGGGGTTCGCACCTTCCGCTCCGGACCAGCGGCGGGTGCTCGTCCACTCCAGCGGGTTCGTGATGTCGCCATACGCAGACATCAAGCCGGCGGGCGAGGACCCCAGCAGTGCTGGGGTCGCGCTCAGTCGCTCGCTCGTCCCTCGCTCGGCTCAGTCGCCCGATGTCGACCGCAAGCTGTGGCACCGCAGCCCGGGGAGCCCCGGATGAGCCACTCCACCCGCTTCGCCCGACTAGGGTTGCCCCCATGCAGCATCCCTCTGCCAGCGAGCGTCGCCAGTCCGTCCGCACCGGTGTGGTGTGGACCGCCGTCAGCGCGCTGCTGGACGAGCCGGGCTCCTATCCCGAGCAGCAGGCCCGCATCGTCGACATCGGGGGTGGCACCGGCGGCTTCGCCGTACCCCTCGCCCAGCTCGGACACCGGGTCGAGGTCATCGACCCCAGCCCCGACGCCCTCGCCGCGCTCGACCGGCGGGCGCGAGAGGCAGACGTCGCCGACCGGATCACCGGCCAGCAGGGCGACCTCACCGACATGGCCGACCTCGTCGGAGCCGATGGGGCCGACCTGGTGCTGTGCCACGGTGTGCTCGAGGTCGTCGACGACCCGGCCGCTGCGCTGGCGAGCATCGCCTCGGTGCTGCGTCCAGGCGGTCACCTCAGCCTCCTCGTCGCCCAGCGGCACGCCGCCGTGGTGGCGCGCGCCATGGCCGGTCACTTCCAGGCGGCTCGCGACCTGCTCGACGGTCCGGATGCCGACCGACACCGCTTCACCGCCGAGGAGATCGGCCCGCTGCTCGCTGCAGCCGGACTCGATGCCACCACGGTCCACGGGGTCAGGGTCTTCGCCGACCTCGTGCCCGGCTCGCTGCTCGACCTCGAGCCGGGTGCTGCCTCCGCGCTGGCCGAGCTCGAGAGCGCGGTGTCCACGCGAGCCGAATACCTCCCCCTCGCCACACAGCTCCACGTCCTCGCCACTCGCTGACCCCCTCGCCGTCGACCCCAGCGGGGTCCGATGACCAGCACCCCGATCCTGCACGTCGACATGGACGCCTTCTATGCCTCCGTGGCGACCCGCGACCGTCCCGACCTGGCCGAGGTCCCCGTGATCGTCGGCGGGGGAAGCCGCGGGGTGGTGCTCTCTGCCAACTACCTCGCACGTCAGTACGGCGTCCACTCGGCCATGCCGATGACGCGTGCCCGACGTGCCTGCCCGACGGCGGTGGTGATCCCACCCGACTTCGACACCTTCGCCCGTGTCTCGTCCTCGGTGCTGGAGAACTTCCGGCGGGTCACCCCCCTGGTCGAGGTGGTCTCGCTCGACGAGGCCTTCCTCGACGTACGAGGTTCGATCCGGCGGCTCGGTGCACCGACCACCATCGCCGAAGGCCTGCGGTCGGTGATCCACGACGAGCAGGGCATCACCTGCTCGGTCGGGGTGGCGGCCTCGGTGTCGGTGGCCAAGCTGGCCAGCCGCCGAGCGAAGCCGGACGGTGTCGTGGTCGTGCCGCCGGAGCGGGTGACGGCCTTCCTGCACCCGCTCGACGTCGGTGAGCTGTGGGGCGTGGGGGAGAAGACCCAGGCGATGTTGCACAGGCTGGGGCTGATCACGGTCGGCGACGTGGCACACACGCCGCTGCGCACCCTCCAGCGCGCGGTCGGGCACCACCTCGGCGCACAGCTGCACGAGCTGGCATGGGGCACCGACCGTCGAGCGATCACGCCCAAGGCAGGACCGCTCGAGCCGGAGCGGTCGATGGGGGCCGACGAGACCTTCGCCAAGGACACCGACGACCGCGAGGTGGTGGTGCGCGAGCTGCTCCGGCTCTCCCACCGGGTGACGGGACGGATGCGGACGGCCGGCGTGGCAGGACGCACCGTCACGATCAGGATCCGGTTCGCCGACTTCACCACCATCACCCGCTCACGCACCCTGCCCGAGGCCACCGACGTGACGGTGGAGATCTATCGCGCCGCCATCCGGCTCTATGACGCGCTGGGCCTGCAACGGGCGCGGCTGCGGTTGGTGGGGGTGCGGGTGGAGGGCCTGGTCCCGCGCGCGAGCGTGCACAGACAGCTGGTGCTGGGGGAGCCGGAGCACGGCTGGGCCGACGCGGACCGTGCCGTCGACCGGGCCACCCGGCGGTTCGGGACGGCCGCGGTGCGCCCGGCGAGCCTCTTGCGGACATATTGACCGAGCTATTTTCCCCAGCCGCTACCTCCCTTGCCCGACCCGTGCCTAGACTTGCCACAACAGTGAGGTGAGGAGGAATCGTGCCGCTGTCCGAGGAAGAGCTTCGACTGCTCGAGCAGATGGAGCGCGCTCTGGTCGAAGAGGACCCCAAGCTCGCATCCACCCTCCGAGGCACGTCGATGCAGCGTGCTGCCCGCCGCCGCGCCATCGTCGCCGGAGTGGTCTTCGTGCTGGGCGTCGCCATCCTCATCGCCGGCGTGCTGGCCAGCCAGCCGGTGATCCTCGGCATCATCGGTTTCGTGGTCATGCTCGGCGCCGCGACCATCGGGGTCACCGCTGTCCGCCACCCCGCCGCGCGCCACCCCTCTTCTCACCACCACTCTCCGCGCGAGACCCGGCACGAGGGCTTCGGGGTCGTCGACGGCGGCCGTCGTCACCAGCCCCGCCAGTCGCCCTTCCGTTCCCGCGCCTCCGGGTCGTTCATGGAGCGCATGGAGCAGCGCTGGCGCCACCGCCGCGACCAGGGTTACTGAGGCCCGCGACACCGACCGACCGACCGCAGGTCAGGTCACGTCAGCCCCGCACCGCTTCGGTCGTCTCCGTCTCGGTCGAGCCTGTCCGGGTCGACACCTCCCGATCCGACCCGCCTGCCCGCGCAGGACGAGAAGCGACGTGTCGCAGTGAACGCGGAAGCCAACGCGCCCGCCGCCGCACCCGCGGCCCGACGCCGTGATCGAGAGCAGCCTCGATGACCAGCACGTCCTCGGCCGCCTGCTCGATCGCCACCGACCCACCCGAACGCGAGTAGCGCGCTCGCTCGAGCTGCTCGACGAATCGGTCCAGGGCCCGGACAGCGTCTCGGTCCTGGTCCGGCCCGGTACGGGGTCGCTCACTCCTCGACGAGCCTTCCGCGGGTGCGCCGAAGTGGGTCGAGACCCACGCCCCAGTCCGCCGGGGTGAGCGATCTGCGGGCCACTCGTGACCCAGGTCGGTGACGTGGTCCCGGAGCTCGCGCCACAGCTCCTCCAGGTCCCCGCGCAGTCGCCGCTCACGCCGTCGACGGCGGACCAGGGTCGGGGCCAGCACGCCCACGAGCAGCAGCGCCAGGGTGCCGACAGCCACCAGCAGCCGCACCCAGGGGAATGTCGAAGCCTCGTCGGCGATCGCGGTGGTCTCCGGATCCCGGAGCTGGCGCGAACGAGCGTCGGTGGAAGGTGTGTTGCGTGCGGAGGGGGTGGCAGTCGGGTTGGGCGCGAGATCCGCACTGGTGTAGGCAGGCACGGACGCAGCCCTGGCCCCCGGGGTCGGCTCGAAGCGCACCCAGCCGGCGCCGGGGAAGAACAGCTCCGGCCAGGCGTGCAGGTCGTGCGACGAGAACTCGTAGGTGTCCGGCCCGACGGAGTCAGGCCTCAGGAACCCGACGGCGACCCGGGCCGGGATCCCGATGACGCGCGCCATGATGGCCATGGACGCAGCGAACTGCTCGCAGTAGCCGACTCGTTCGTCGAGGAACTCGGTGAGCGTGCCCTCCGAGACCTCCTCGATGTTGGCGGTGCTGTATTCGAAGCCGCCGTCCTCACGGAACCACTGCTGGAGCGCCTGGGCCTTGCGGAAGCGGGTCGTCTGGTCCTGGGTGACCTCGGCCGCGAGGCTGCCGACCTCGGGGGCGATCCCGGACGGAATCTCGAAGAACGACGAGTCGATGAACGAGATGCCTGAGGCAGCCTCGTCCAGCAGCTCGGCATCTGGTTCCACCCCAACTCCGGTGAAGGAGTAGTCCAGCCCCGCTGTCGTCGCCTCCGGGTCGCTGGTCATGAAGTCCATGGTGGACAGGTCGTAGCGCCAGTCACCCTCCACGGTCATCGAGCTGACCTGCGCGGTCGTGGGCAACCACCTCGACTCGAAGTCCTCGTTGACCTCCACCCGGTAGGGCCACTCCTGGCGCGGGGACGCAGATGTGACGCCGACGAGGGGTGGCATCGGGCCGCTCGCGACCTGGTCGTCGGGGATGTCGCGGTCGCCGGGCGTCCAGGTGTTGCCGTTGAACCGGGTCAGGACTGCGATGCGCAGATAGCTGGGGTCCCTGTGGGGAGTGGTCACCTGGAGGAGGGGGATGTCCTCGCCGCGGGCGAGGTCGCGTCGCAGGTCCACCAGCGGGTCGGCGACCTGGATCTCTCGCTTTCCCGGACCAGGACCGTCGAAGAGCGTCACCTCGTAGGTCGGCAGGGCCAGGGGCAGCGCCAGCGCCAGCGCGGTGGCGAGCGCGCCGATCTTGATCGCGGCGCCGACGACTGCGCCGGTGCGGACGGTGAGGCCGGCCCGGTCTGACCCGCCGGAGTCGACCCCGCGGCCCCAGCGGGTGACGCGGTCGAGGTGGACCAGGTGCAACATGGCAAGGAAGCCGATGGCGAGAGCCACGAACGCGGGCCACGTCAGACCGACGCCCGTGATCGACACCGGAACGCAATAGACGGCGAGCAGGAGCAGACCAGCGAGTGGGATGCGCCGCAGGCCTCCGGCCAGCGTGTCGACGGTGACGACGACCGCCGCCCCCGCCGTGATCAGGAGCGGGCTGATTGACGCAGCCTCGACCGGGACAGGCGCACGGAACTTGCGCGTGGAGTCGAGCGCCTCCCCGACCCGGGTGGCGTAGTCGGCCAGGACCGAGGGCGACGGCACCGCTGAGCCGGTCACCCAGCCCAGCACGCACGCCCCCGCCACGGCGGCCGTGAGGAGGAGTCCGAGGGCTGTGGGGACGTGCAGCCACCGGGCGGTCCCGCCGACCAGGGCGATGATCGCCGCGGTGTAGAGCAGGGGCACGGTTGCCTCGGGCTCCATGGTGAAGGCACGCCAGGAGAGCAGGACGATCCACGTGGTCGCCGCCGCCACCGATGCCAGTGCAAGGTTGAAGCCGAGACCTGCGCGCTGCTGCTTCATGACTCCACCAGCTGCTTGTGACCCAGACGTCCGAGGTCCTGCCACACGCCCTCGACGGAGTCACGGGGGCCCATCGACACGGCGCGCCAGCCCGACCGGACCAGTCCGACGGCGGTCGAGGCGGTGGCTGAGGCGCCTGATCGGGTCGCCCACTCGTCGACGTCGAGCGCGATGGCTGCCGACGTGGCGGCGTGCTGCCGAAGACGGTTGAAGAAGGGGACATCGGCGTCGGTGACGGCGCCCAGGATCGCGATGAGCAGGCCTCCGTGGCCGGGCTCGGCGAGCCAGGTGGTGTCGAGGCGGGCGGCCTGCTCGGCTCGCACCACTGCGAGCGCCTCGAGGAGAGGCCCGGTGTTGACCGAGGACGTGCGGGAATGCCATGCGGTCCCCGGCTCTTCGCCGGTGGCGGTGACCAGGCGTACGGCGAAGCCGTGCTGGCTCAGGTGGACCGCGACGGACGCGGCCACCGAGACTGCCGCCTCGAGCGACGAGGCGACCCCCTGTCCGCGGTGGGAGGTCAGCCGGTTGTCCAGGAAGACCGTCGCGCGCGACTGCCACGGCTGTTCCTCACGGCGGACCATCAGCTCGCCGGTGCGGGCCGAGCTGCGCCAGTGCACCCGGCGCAGGTCGTCGCCTTGGCGATATTCGCGCACCGTCACGTCCTCGGCGCTGCCGGTCGTGAAGGCGCGCGGGCGGTTGTCGCCTGACCCGGTCCATGCCCCGCCCAGGAGGATCCCCGGCAAGGTCACGGTGCGGGGCGTGACAGTCAGCGCCGCCGTCGCGTGGAAGGACCGGCCGACCTCGACCAGCCCGAACGGGTCGGTGGCGACCACGGTCATCGGTCCGATGTCATAGATGCCGCGCACGTCGGATCGCACCTGATAGCCGGCGGTGCGGTGCCAGCCGTGCCCGATGCCTTCGAGCACGAAGCGAGGGCGCGTGCCGAGGACGTAGGGCAGCTGGTCCTCGAGCAGCAGGACGCCGGTGGGCGCGCGCGACTCGTTGGTGAGGCTGAGCTCGACCCGCGCGGGCTGCCCCGCGGCGACGAGGTGTGGGGAGACGCTGCGGGTCAGCGCCAGCTTGAAGTGGGACCGTCCGATCCAGAGGGCGGACAGGAAGGGCAGCGCGGCGACGAGGACGCCGACGGGCAGCAGGGGCCCTGACCCACGATCATCGCGGACACGACCGTCGTGATCCCGGCCGCGACGAATGCCCGTCCGCGGACGGTCAGGCAGGCGAGTGCCTCACGCACGGCCGGCGTCCGGGATGGGCACCCCGGCCACGATGGAATCGAGGATCGCGCCGGTCGAACGGCCACTCATGGCCGACTCGACACTGGGCAGGAGCCGGTGCGCGAGCACGGGGCGGGCAAGCGAGTGCAGGTCGTCGGGCAGCACGAAGTCACGGCCCTGCATCGCAGCGACCGCCTTGGCCGCGCGCACGAGGTGGAGCGTGGCTCGCGGCGACGCGCCCAGGTGCAGCGCCGTGGAGGTGCGGGTGGCAGTCGTGAGGGCCACGGCGTAGCGCTGCACCGGAGGCGACACGTGGACCTCGCCGACGATCTCGGTGAGCTTGCGGATCTCGCCGGCGTCGGTCACCGGCTCCAGGTCGTCGAGCGGGTTGGTCGTGGTGTGGGCGTCGAGCATGGCGATCTCGGCCGCCTCGACCGGATAGCCCACCGAGACGCGCGCCATGAAGCGGTCGCGCTGCGCCTCGGGCAGGGCGTAGGTGCCCTCCATCTCGATCGGATTCTGCGTTGCGATCACCATGAAGGGCTTGTCGAGCGAATAGGTCGTGTTGTCGACGGTGACCTGTCGCTCCTCCATGCACTCCAGCAGCGCCGACTGCGTCTTGGGGGAGGCGCGATTGATCTCGTCGCCGACGACGATGTTGGCGAAGACACCACCCGGCCGGAACTCGAACTCGCGGGTGTCCTGGTTGAAGACGGACACACCCGTGACGTCGGACGGCAGCAGGTCGGGCGTGAACTGGATGCGGCGCACGGTCGAGTCGATGCTGCGTGCGAGCGCCTTCGCCAGCTGGGTCTTGCCGACCCCGGGGACGTCCTCGATGAGCAGGTGTCCTTCTGCCAGCAGCACCACGATCGCGGCATTGACGACGTCGGGCTTGCCCTCGATGACCCGCTCGATGTTCGAGCGGACCAGGCCGACGACCCGCGCCAGCGTCGCGAGGTCCGCATCCGGTGAGACCAACGAGCTCAACGGCTTCCCACTCTCATGTCCGTCCCGGCGCCAGGCGGGCCCAATGTGATGGGAACCACCGTATGCCGTCGCGGCAACTCAGCGGTTCCAGGGCGTCCTCCACTTTCTCCCCACTTCCCTCCACCAGGCACCCGTGGGGCGTTCTTCACACGCCGGACCGCGGTGCTGCGGCTGCGCCTGGGCGACAGGACGTCCGGGAAAGCGGGAGGAATCGCGGCAATATGGTTGACGGTGGAGCGATGTGGAGTAGAGTGGAGCGAAGTGGGGGACAGGGTCGGTTTCTCGCATCGAGCAGGGAGGTGGGCCGGATGTTCTTCGGCACCTACACCCCGAAGCTCGATGAGAAAGGTCGGCTCTTCCTCCCGGCGAAGTTCAGGGATCAGCTGACGGAGGGACTCGTGGTGACCAGAGGGCAGGAGCGCTGCTTGACGGTCTGGTCACTGGAGGACTTCGGCCGGCTGACCGAACGGCTCCGTGAGGCGCCGGTGACCAACAAGGGCACCCGGGACTACGTCCGCATGCTGTTTGCCGCCGCCTCCCAGGAGCTGCCGGACAAGCAGGGACGCATCTCCATCCCGGCTCCGCTGCGCACCTACGCGTCGCTGACCAAGGACGTCGTGGTCATCGGCTCGATGAACCGCATCGAGATCTGGGACCCGACCGCCTGGGCCACCTACTCGGAGGAACAGGAGCAGAAGTTCTCCGAGCTCAGCGACGAGGTCTTCCCCGGCATCTAGCCAGCACCACAACTGAACAGCTGACGAGGTCCGCAGCATCCGGTCTCGTGTCCGCTCCCTCCCGTCATCTGACGCACCTTCCCCGGTGTCAGAGGGCACTTCCCTGGGGGAGCGGGCAGGGACCAGGTCCGGCGGCCCGCCAGTCAGCACCAGCAACCAGCAACCAGCAGCGCACTCGCGTGCACCAACAACCGTGTGGGGTCGAAGTCATGAGCAGCACCGCAGTCACTCGCAGTCAGGTGGGCGTCACCGCCGACCGACCGCTGCGGGTGCGCGAACAGGCTCGTGACGCGATCGCGCTGATGGCCTTCTCGGCCACCGCCTCGGTGGGGTTGACGGTCATGCTCTTCGTCCTCGCACAGCTGGGTCGGTAGCAGGGCATGACGCGTCCCAGCCACGCCCCGGTCCTGCTCGACCGGGTCGTTGCTCTCCTCGCGCCTGCCCTCGACCACGAGGGTGCGGTCCTCGTCGACTGCACCCTCGGTCTGGGGGGTCACACCGAGGCGGTGCTTCGCGAGTGTGGGCACGCCCGCGTCATCGGCATCGACCGCGACACCGCCGCCCTCGAGCTTGCGCGCGAGCGGCTGCGTCCCTTCGGAGAGCGGTTCGTCGGCGTACACGCCGTCTATGACGAGATCGCCGAGGTGATCAAGGACCAGGGGCTGGACGCCGTCGACGGCGTGCTCTTCGACCTGGGCGTCTCGTCCATGCAGCTCGACGTGCGCGAACGCGGATTTGCCTATGCCGAGGACGCACCCCTCGACATGCGGATGGACGGCACGACCGGCCCCACCGCTGCCGATGTCCTCAACACCTATTCCGCCGCAGAGCTCACCCGGGTCCTGCGCGACTACGGCGAGGAGAAGTTCGCGCGCAAGATCGCCGGTGCCGTGGTGCGGGAGCGCGAGGTCGCACCGTTCGCCAGCAGTGCCCGTCTGGTCGAGCTGCTCTATGCCGAGATCCCCGCTCCGGCGCGGCGGACCGGAGGACACCCGGCGAAGCGCACGTTCCAGGCCCTGCGGATGGAGGTCAACGACGAGCTCGCAGTCCTCAACCGGGCCATCCCTGCAGCCATCGAGTCGATCCGCGTCGGCGGCCGCGTGGTCGTGGAGTCCTACCACTCCCTCGAGGACCGTCTGGTCAAGCGCGCCTTCACTGCCGCGTCGCGACTCGACGTACCCCCTGATCTGCCGTTCCTGCCCGAGGGGAGCGAGCCGCGCCTGCGGCTGGTGACCCGGGGGGCCGAGATGGCCGACCAGCACGAGATCGAGCAGAACCCGCGCGCCGCCTCCGTCCGGCTGCGAGCCATCGAACGCGTCCGTCCTGTCCTTCCCCCAGCACGGTCCAGTCGAGGAGTCCCCCGATGAGCAGTCCTGCCGTCCCCGTCCGCCACCGGGTCCCACGCATCGCCAACGCCGCGGTCGAGAAGGCCCGCCTCACCGTGGTGCCGCGAGCCCGCAGCCGGGCGAAGCGGGTCCCGTTCGTGACCCTGGTCAGCCTGGTCCTGCTCGCCGGAGTCGTGGGGCTGCTCCTGTTCAACACCTCCATGCAGCAGGCCTCGTTCGCCGCCACGTCGCTCGAGGAGCAGGCGACCAGCCTCGCGGCGCGGGAGCAGACCCTGCAGATGGAGATCGAGGACCTGCGAAACCAGGACCGGGTCGCCGAGCAGGCCCAGGCCATGGGCATGGTCATCCCCGCAGCGCCGACCTTCCTCGGGCTGGACGGGACGGTGCAGGGCGAGAAGGTCCCGGCCCTGCCGGAGGACAAGCTCGACCTGACCCCGCCGGCGCCGGTCAAGCCTCTGGTCCTCGCGCCCGCCCCGACGATCGTCAAGGTGACCGCCGAGCCGGCACCGGTCGACCGGGCCGCGAAGAAGCACCGGGCCCGAGACGCGCGACGCTGACGGCGCGGCTGCGGCCGCCGTCGACCACTGCCACCTAGATTTCCCCTACGACCTCCGGACGGAGTGACCTTGCCGAAAGAGACGACCGCCGCGGCGCGCCAGCGCCTCGACGCACGGCGAGGCGCCCCGCAGTTCAGGCTGCGCTTCGGCCTGATCGTGATCGCGGTCGTGCTCTCGTTCTTCGGCGCGCGACTCGTCCAGCTCCAGGGGATCGACCCGAAGTCCTACGCCGCCATGGCAGCCAAGGAGGGGGTCGAGGAGGTCGTCCTGCCGGCCGAGCGCGGTGACATCCTCGACCGCAACGGGCTCCCGCTGGCCGACTCCATCCACGGGAAGATGGTGGTGGCGGACCCGGCGATGACCGCCGCCAAGGCGCCGGCGCTCGCCACCCTCCTCGCCGAGCGACTCGACGTCGACTACTTCGACACCCTCGAACGGCTCCGTGCTCGCGACAGCCGCTTCCAATACATCGCCCGGCGCGTGCCGAGCACGCTCGCGACTGAGGTGCTCGCCGAGCTGAGGGCCGCTGAGTTCGAGGGCATCTCCCTGCGCGACGACCCCATCCGCGACTATCCCGCCAACGACGTCGCCGCCAACCTGCTGGGCTTCATGGGCACCGACGAGGCCCTCGGCGGCCTCGAGCGGACCTTCGACGCCCGGCTCGCCGGCACCGACGGCCAGGCCCGGTTCCAGGTGGGCGGCGGAAATCGCATCCCGCTGGGGGAGAACACCGTGGTGCCGGCCAGGAACGGCGAGGCCCTGACCACGACCATCGACCGCGACCTGCAGTGGTTCACCCAGCGGGTGCTCGGGCAGACGCTGAAGAAGTACAGGGCGTCGAGCGGCGTCGCTGTCGTCCTGGACTCCCGCAACGGCGACGTGCTCGCGCTGGCGGACGCGCCGACCTTCGACGCCAACAAGGCGGTGGATGCGGACAAGGACGACCTCGGCTCCCGGGCGGTGAGCGAGCCCTACGAGCCGGGCTCGGTGGCCAAGGTGCTGACCGCGGCGGCGCTGATCGACGCCGGCAAGGTCACGCCGCGCACCCGACTGCGGATTCCGGCCAACCTCGCTCGCCAGGACAGGGTCATCGGCGACTGGTTCGACCACGGCAACATCAGGCTGACGCTGGCCGGCGTGATCGCCAAGTCCTCCAACATCGGCACCGTGCTGGCGGCCGACGCCTTCGCCCCGGCCGAGCTCGTGGGCTATCTCGAGAAGTTCGGTCTCGGCCGGCGCACCGACATCGGCATGCGCGGTGAGTCGCCGGGGATCCTGACGCCCGGCGCGGTGATGAACAGCCAGACCAAGGACCGCGTCGCCTTCGGGCAGTCGGTCTCGGTCAACGCCGTCCAGATGGCCGCCGCGGTCAACACGATCGCCAACGACGGGGTGCGCATCACCCCGAGCATCATCCAGGGCTCCGCGACGACCGAAAACGGGGAGGTGGTCGGCACCGACGTCGCGACGCGGACGCGGGTCGTCAGCGCCCGCGCGGCGCGCGCGACGGCGAGGATGATGGAGCGCGTCGTGGACCCCGAGGCAGGCGTCGCCCCCGGGGCCCAGGTCCCGGGCTACCTCGTGGCCGGCAAGACCGGCACCGCCCAGCGCGTCGCTCCCGACTGCGGGTGCTACGACGGTTCCACCAGCGTCTCGTTCGGCGGGTTCGCGCCGGCCGACGACCCCCGCTTCACCGTCTACGTGGTGGTGCACGCACCCCAGGTCGACGGGGGTGGTGGCTCCATCGCAGGCCCGGCCTTCTCCCGGATCATGGGCTTCGCGCTGAGCCGCTACCGCGTGCCGCCGACGGGCGGCAAGCCGTCACGACTCCCGGTGGAGTGGTGACGGGGCAGCGATACGCTCCGCAGGTGTCAGGTGATCCCCAGCCGGTTCCGCAGGCCCTCGCCGGGCGGCCGACGACGCCCCCCGCGACGGCGGTCTCGGAGCTCGCGACGTGGCTGGGCTCGCAGACCACCCTGCGCACGCTCGGCAGTCTCGACGCCGTCGTCACCGGCATCTCGCTGAGCACCCAGAGGGTCCAGCCGGGTGACCTGTATGCCGCCCTGCCGGGCGCCCGAGCGCACGGCGCCGACTTCGCCGCGGACGCGCTCGGGGCCGGTGCGGTCTGCGTGCTGACCGACGAGGACGGCGCCGCGAGGCTGTCCGCGTCCATGCCCACCCTGGTGGTGGCCGAGCCCCGTCGGCTGCTGGGACTGCTGGCCGCACGCATCTATCACGACCCTGCCACCGCGATGCGGATGATCGGTGTCACCGGGACCCAGGGCAAGACCACCACGACGCGGCTCCTCGACGACGGCCTGGCGGCCGCCGGGATCACCGGCGCGGTGATCGGCACCGTCGGGACCCGGATCGCCGGGGCCGACATCAAGACCTCGCTCACCACACCCGAGGCGCCCGACCTCCATGGCCTCTTCGCGCTGATGCGCGAACGTGGGGTCGAGGCCTGTGCGATGGAGGTTTCCTCGCACGCGCTCGTGCTGGGACGCGTGGACGGTGTCGTCTTCGACGTCGCCACCTTCCTCAACCTCGGTCGCGACCACCTCGACTTCCACGCCGACGTCGACGACTACTTCGCCGCCAAGGCGTCCCTGTTCACCCCGGAGCGTGCTCGTCGCGGCCTGACCAACGTCGACGACGAGTTCGGCCGGCGGCTCCTGGACCGCGCGACGATCCCGATGCAGACCTTCTCGACCGATCCCGACCGCACCGACGCCGACTGGCGTGCGGTCGAGGTCGACCTGGCCGCCGACGGCTCGACGTTCACGGTCCTCGGTCCGGACGGCCTGCGGGTCGAGGGCAGGGTCCCGGTGCCGGGTGTCTTCAACGTCGCCAACGCCCTGGCCGCGGTCGCCTCGGCCGGCCTCGCCGGCCTCGACGTCTCGAGGGTGGCCGCCGGCCTGGCCCAGGGCGGTGGGGTGCCGGGGCGTCTCGAGCAGGTGCACGCCGGGCAGGACTTCGCCCTCGTCGTCGACTATGCGCACAAGCCCGACGCCGTTCAGGCCGTCCTGGCCGCAGTCCGGCCGCTCACGCGAGGCAGGGTCATCCTCGTCATCGGGGCCGGGGGCGACCGCGACCCCGGCAAGCGCCCGATCATGGGCGAGATCGCCGCCGGGCTCGCTGACGTGCTGGTGGTGACCGACGACAACCCGCGCACCGAGGACCCGGCCGCCATCCGCGCCGCCGTCCTGTCCGGCACTGCAGGTGGATCCGCCGAGGTCGTCGAGGTGGGGGACCGGCGCGCCGCGATCCACGAGGCCGTACGCCGAGCAGCACCCGGCGACGTCGTCCTGATCGCCGGCAAGGGCCACGAGACCGGCCAGGAGATCGACGGCGTCGTGCAGCCCTTCGACGACCGGGTCGTCGCCAGGCAGGCCGTGGAGGCGGTGGGGCCACGATGATCGCGATGACGCTGAGCGAGATTGCGGACGTCGTCGGTGGCACGGCGCAGGGGGAGGCGTCGGTGACCGGCGCAGCGTTCGTCGACACCCGCACCCCCGAGCCTGGTGGGCTCTTCGTCGCCGTGGTCGGTGAGCGCGTGGATGGTCACGACTTCGCCGAGCAGGCCGTCGCCGCCGGCGCGGCAGCAGTGCTGGGCAGCCGGGCGACGGGCGTGCCGAGCGTGGTCGTGGACGACGTCGCCGCGGCCCTGGGTGTGCTGGCGCGGTACGTGCACGACCGGTTGGCCGGCCTCACGACATACGCCCTCACCGGTTCGCAGGGCAAGACGGGCACCAAGGACTATCTCGCCGCGATACTGGCAGGTGACGGACCGACGGTGGCGACCTGCGGCAACTTCAACAACGAGCTGGGCGTGCCGTTGACCGTCCTGCGCGCTGACCCCGAGACCAAGCACCTCGTGGTCGAGATGGGAGCGCGGGGGATCGGGCACATCGCCCACCTCTGCGGCATCGCGCCACCTGACATTGCGGCCGTGACCAACGTCGGGACGGCCCACATCGGCGAGTTCGGCAGCCGCGAGGCCATCGCTGTGGCCAAGGGCGAGATCATCGAGGCGCTGACCCCCGCCGGCACCGCCGTGCTGAACGCCGGCGACCCCCTCGTCGCCGCCATGGCGTCCCGCACCCCTGCGACCGTGGTCACCTTCGGCGACGGGGGAGCCGTGCACGCCACCGAGGTGACCAGCGACGACCTCGGTCGCCGGTCCTTCGACCTGCAGTGGCGCGGGAGCGGAGCGACTGTCCACCTCACCCAGCTCGGCCGTCACCAGGTCGACAACGCACTCGCAGCGGCCGCGATGGCGCTGGCCGCCGGCGTGGACCTCGACAGCGTGGCCGATGGCCTGACCGAGGCCCGTCCCGAGTCGGGGTGGCGGATGGAGCTGGGTGAGCGGTCCGACGGGGCGGTGGTCGTCAACGACGCCTACAACGCCAATCCGGAGTCGATGGCGGCCGCGCTCGACGTGCTGCGCGACATCGGCCAGCGGTCCCGACGCCGCACGATCGCGGTGCTGGGAGACATGTTCGAGCTGGGCGGGGGCTCTGTGGAGGCGCATCGCGGGGTCGGGGCGTATGCCGCCCGGCTCGGCGTCGACGTCGTGCTGACCATCGGCGACCTGGCCGCCGAGATGGCGATCGGGACGCGCGACGAGCCTGGCTGGCGGGGTGAGGTGGTCGTCACGGCGGGGCGTGACGAGGCGCTGACCTGGTTGAGACACAATGTGGCGGCTGCGGATGTCGTCCTGGTTAAGGCGTCTCGCGGTGCTGCGCTCGAGCGGGTCGCAGCCGCACTGTTGGCAGACCCGATGGCGAGCGAGGACGAAGGGAGCAGCGCCCGATGAGAGCGATCCTGTTCGGCGGGGGGTTGTCCCTGCTGATCTCGCTGATCGGCACGCGGTATGCCATCACGGTGCTCTCCAGGCGCGGCTACGGCCAGGAGATCCGCGACGACGGCCCGACCACCCACCACACCAAGCGCGGCACGCCCACCATGGGCGGGATCGTGATCATTGGGGCAGCGGTGATCGGCTACTTCGCGGCCAAGCTCATCACGATGCAGGCTCCGTCCGCCTCGGCGATGCTGCTGCTCTTCCTGTTCGTCGGGCTGGGCACGGTGGGCTTCCTGGACGACTTCATCAAGATCAGTCGGCAGCGCAACCTCGGCCTTCGCAGCCGGGCCAAGATCATCGGTCAGACCGTGATCGCCGTCGCGTTCGCGATCCTGGCGCTGTCGCCGGCGCTTGCCGACGACCGAGGCAAGACGCCTGCCTCACACCACCTCTCCTTCATCCGCGACTTCGACTCCTGGTCGCTGCCGACCATCCTGGTGATCGTGCTGATGTGGTTGATCATCACCGGCACCAGCAACGCCGTGAACCTCACGGACGGCCTCGACGGACTGGCCACGGGCGCCAGCGTGATGGTCTTCGCCGCCTACACGCTGGTCAACATCTGGCAGAACAGCCAGTCGTGCGCCCTGGTGCCGGGGGGCTCCTGCTACGAGGTCCGAGACCCGCTCGACCTCGCGGTCGTGTCGGCGGCGATCATGGGCGCCTGCTTCGGCTTCCTGTGGTGGAACGCCTCGCCTGCTCAGATCTTCATGGGCGACACCGGCTCGCTGGCGCTCGGCGGAGCCTTGGCGGGCTTCGCGATCCTCACCCGCACCGAGCTGCTGCTGCTGATCATCGGTGGCCTGTTCGTGATGATCACGCTCTCGGTGATGCTGCAGGTGTCGTGGTTCAAGATCACCAAGCGCACCGGCGGCGTCGGCAAGCGGATCTTCCGGATGGCCCCGATCCAGCACCACTTCGAGATGCTCGGCTGGGAGCAGGTCACGGTCGTGATCCGGTTCTGGATCATCACCGGCCTGTGCGTGGCCGCAGGGCTGGGGATCTTCTATGCCGAATGGGTGGCCGGGATCGGATGACACCCACCCCAGCGCGCCCCGATCCCAGCTCGTTGGGTCGTCAAGACTCGTGGGACGGCGTGCGCGCCGTGGTCGCGGGCTTCGGTGTCTCCGGGTTCGCCGCCGCCGACAACCTCCTGTTCCTGGGCGCGGAGGTCACTGCGCTGGACGAGGCGACGTCGGACGACAAGGCCGAGAAGGCCGAGCTGCTCGAGACCCTCGGCGCCACGATCAGGCTGGACGCGGGCGCCACCGAGACCCTCCCCGACGACGTCGACGTGGTGGTCACCTCGCCGGGCTGGCGGCCCTCTGCGCCGCTGCTCGCCCAGGCAGCGGGACGGGGGATCCCGGTCTGGGGGGAGGTGGAGCTGGCGTGGCGGCTTCGTGACGCCGGACCGACGGGCGAACCAGCTCCCTGGCTCGCGGTCACCGGCACCAACGGCAAGACCACGACGGTGCAGATGCTCGACTCCATCCTGCGCGCTGCCGGACTCCGCAGCGCGGCCGTCGGCAACGTCGGGCGCCCGATCGTCGAGGCCGTGATGGATCCCGAGCCCTATGACGTGTTCGCAGTCGAGCTGTCCAGCTTCCAGCTCCACTACACCCAGTCGATGAGCGCGGAGTCGGCCGCGGTCCTCAACCTCGCCGAGGACCACCTCGACTGGTACACCGGTCCGCAGCCGATGCTCGACTACGCCGCCGACAAGGGACGGATCTACCACCGCGCCCAGCGTGCCTGCGTCTACAACGTCGCCGACCCCCAGACCCGGCGGCTCGTGGAGGACGCAGACGTGGTCGAGGGAGCTCGCGCCATCGGCTTCACCCTCGGGACGCCCGGCGTGGGCATGCTCGGCATCGTCGAGGACTTCCTAGCCGATCGCGCCTTCGTGGAGGACCGTTCGACCAGTGCAGCCGAGCTGTGCACGCTGTCGGACCTGGCGTCCCAGGCTCCCCACTTCGTGGCCAACGCGCTGGCGGCCGCCGCCCTCGCCCGCGCCCACGGTGTCTCGCAGGCGGCCGTCCGTGACGGACTCAAGGCCTTCCGCCCCGATGGACACCGGATCGCACACGTCGCCACGGCCGGGGGCGTGACGTGGATCGACGACAGCAAGGCGACCAACCCGCACGCCGCCATGAGCTCGTTGCAGGCATACGACTCGGTCGTCTGGGTGGCGGGCGGGCTCGCCAAGGGCGCCGGCTTCGACGACCTGACTCAGAAGGTGCGAGAGCGCCTGCGAGGGGTGGTGCTGCTCGGTCAGGACCGCCGGGTGATCGCCGACGCCCTTTCGCGACACGCACCGGATGTTCCCGTCATCGACATCGGTGACGGGGAGACTGGCTCTGCGATGGAACGCGTCGTCGACGCTGCTGCACGTCTGGCCCGACCGGGCGACACAGTGCTGCTGGCGCCAGGCTGCGCCTCCATGGACATGTTTGCCAACTATGCCGCCCGAGGTGACGAGTTCACCGCCGCGGTCCGCCGACGGCTGGCGGACCAGGACACCTGAGCGGCTGATCAGGAAGGAGACCTCCGGATGGCGACGACCACCCCCGAGGCTCCGACCCGGCCGGCGACCACGTCGCGGGGACCCCGCGGCCTCACCGTGGGCCTGCGCAGCCTCAAGGAGGCCCTCGACCGCCCGCTCTCCTCCTACTACCTGCTGCTCGGCGCCTCGGCACTCCTGCTCACCATCGGCCTGATCATGGTGCTGAGCGCCTCGAGCGTCTATTCCTTCCGCAACCTCGGCGACTCCTATGCCGTGGTCAAGCGACAGCTGATGTGGGTGGCGATCGGGCTGCCGGCGGCCTGGGTGGCGTCGCGGATCCCGCTCAAGCACCTGCGACGAATGGCCTATCCGGGCTTCCTGGTCGCGCTGGCCCTGCTCGTCCTGGTGGCGAGGTTCGGCGTGGTCATCAACGGCAACAAGAACTGGCTCTCGCTCGGCCCGGTGGCCATCCAGCCCGCCGAGATCGCCAAGCTCGCGATCATCCTGTGGGCCTCGCACATCTATGCCCACAAGGAACGACGTCTCGGCGAGCTGCACCACGTCGTCGTGCCCGTCGTTCCCGGTATGGCGATGGTCATCACCCTCGTCGTCGCCGGCCGCGACCTCGGCACGGCCCTGGTGCTGTTCGCCATCCTGCTCGCGATGCTGTGGGTGGTCGGCGCGCCTGCGAGGTTCTTCACGGTGGCACTGACCGGCGTCGGTGTGCTCGCCCTGTTCCTCGCCACCACGAGCCAGGAGCGACTCGAGCGACTGACCAACTTCGTCGATCCGTTCAAGGACTACCACGACGCCGGCTGGCAGCCGGCCCACGGCCTCTACGCCCTCTCGACCGGCGGCTGGCTGGGGCAGGGGATCGGGGCCTCGAGGCAGAAGTGGGGCGACCTGCCGGAGGCCCACACCGACTTCATCTTCGCCGTGCTCGGCGAGGAGCTCGGCCTCGCCGGCACGCTCCTGGTGGTCGTCCTGTTCTTCACGATCGCCTTCGCGGCGGTGCGGATCGCGCTGCGCACCGATGACCCGTTCGTGCGCTACATGTCCTTCGGCATCGTGGTCTGGCTGCTTGGCCAGATGATGATCAACGTCGGCATGGTGCTGGCTGTGCTGCCCGTCATCGGCATCCCGCTGCCGCTCATCTCCTACGGCGGGTCGGCGCTCGTGCCGTCGCTGGTGGCCCTCGGACTCCTGGTCGGGTTCGCTCGTCGCGAGCCTGACGCCGCTCGCGCCCTCGCGGCGCGTCGTCGCAGCCGATCAGCGGGCCTGTCGGCCGGACGATAGATTTCCTCCGACATGCGCATCCTTCTCGCCGGCGGCGGCACTGCCGGCCACACGTCCCCGCTCATCGCCACCGCTGACGCGTTGCGGCGTCTCGACGCCGACATCGAGATCACCTGTCTCGGCACGCCGCGCGGCCTGGAGAACACCGTCGTCCCGGCTGCGGGCTATCCGCTCGAGCTGATCCCCCCGGTGCCGTTGCCCCGCAAACCCTCGGCCGACCTGCTCCGGGTGCCGGGGCGGCTGCGCGGCGCCGTACGCGCGACCCTCGAGGTCTTCGACCGGGTGCGACCCGACGTCGTCGTCGGCTACGGCGGCTATGTCTCCATGCCTGCCTATCTCGCCGCGCGCCGACGCGGTCTGCCCTTGGTGATCCACGAGCAGAACGCGCTGCCCGGCCTGGCCAACAAGGTCGGTGCCCGTGTCGCGGACCGCGTCGCCGTGAGCTTCCCCGGCACCCCGCTGCCCCGCGCCGAGCTGGTCGGCCTGCCGATCCGCCGGATGATCTCGACCCTCGACCGGGCGGGATTGCGCGCCGAGGCGCGGGCCTTCTTCGGCCTCGATCCCGACCGGCCGACGCTGCTCGTGACCGGGGGTTCCCAGGGCGCTCGACACCTCAACGAGTCGGTCGCAGCCGCCGCGCCCAGCCTCGCCGCCGCCGGGGTGCAGGTCCTGCACGTCGTCGGCCCCAAGGGCGAGGCGACTCCTGAGCGCGGTGAGGTCCCCTATGTCGTCGAGCACTTCGTCGATCGGATGGACCTCGCCTACGCCGCGGCCGACCTCGTCATCTGTCGCTCTGGTGCCTCCAGCCTCACCGAGGCCGCGGCCGTCGGCCTGCCTGCGGTCTTCGTCCCGCTCCCGATCGGCAACGGCGAGCAGGCGCTCAACGCACGCTCGGTCGTCGATGCCGGGGGAGCGTTGATGATCGACAACGCGGCCCTGACCCCCGAGTGGGTGGCTGTCACGATCCCCGGGTTGGCCACGGACCCCGATCGTCTGGGACGGATGGGCGCCGCGGCCGCAGCCCTGGTGCCGCGCGACGCCGACGACCGGCTCGCGGCGATCATCCTCGAGGCAGCCCGATGAGGTTGCCCGTCCCTGAGGTCCTGCTTCCCGCCGACCGGCTGGGGCGGGTCCACTTCATCGGCATCGGCGGCGCCGGGCTCTCGGCGATCGCCCGGATCATGGCCGCCAACGGCGTGCCGGTCACGGGGTCCGACGACCAGGACACGCCGTTCCTGCCCGCCCTGCGGGAGCTGGGCGTGACGTGCCACCTCGGCTATGCGGCCGAGCACGTCGCCGACGCCGACACGGTCGTGGTCACCACGGCCGCGCGCGAGGACAACGTCGAGGTGGTCGAGGCCCGCCGGCTCGGGCTCCGGCTGTTGCCGCGCTCGGCCGGACTGGCGGCCACCATGGCCGACAAGCGGGTCCTGGCTGTCGCCGGGACCCACGGCAAGACCACGACGACCGGGCTGTTGACGAGCGCGCTGCTCGCTGCCGGCGCTGACCCGACCTATGCAGTCGGCGGGGTGCTGACCGCGACCGGGCGCAACGCCGATGCCGGCTCCGACGACCTGTTCGTCGCGGAGGCCGACGAGTCCGACGGCGCCTTCCTGGTCTATCGGCCCCACGCCGCCATCGTCACCAACGTCGAGGCCGACCACCTCGACAACTGGGGCACCGAGGAGGCCTATCACGCCGCCTTCGACGACTTCGCCGCCACGATCGACCGGGCCGGCTTCCTCGTGTGCTGCGTCGACGATCCCGGTGCGGCGGCGCTGGCCGCGTCCGCGCGCGCCGACGGCCTCGAGGTCATCACGGTCGGCGAGGCAGCGGGCTCCGACCTGCGCATCGTCGACCCGGAGTTCGCAGGGTCGACGTCCACCAGCACGATCATGCAGGGCGGGGTCGAGCTGGGTCGGCTGAGCCTGGGCATCCCCGGGCGCCACTACCTCCTCGATGCTGCTGCCGCGCTGGCCATGGGCCTGCGGCTCGGCCACTCCTTCGACGCGCTCGCGGCAGGCCTGGCCGCCTTCACCGGGACGGGCCGGCGGATGGAGCTCAAGGGTGAGGCCGGCGGCATCCGCGTCTATGACTCCTATGCCCACCACCACGTCGAGATCGCGGGAGACCTCCAGGCCGCGCGCTCGGTCGTGGGCGACGGGCGGCTCGTGGTCGCCTTCCAGCCACACCTCGTCTCGCGCACCCGGATCTTCGGTGCCCAGATGGGGCAGGCGCTGGGCGCCGCCGACGAGGTCGTCGTGCTCGACGTCTATCTCGCGCGGGAGGACGCCGACCCGGCCGTCACCGGCGCCCTGGTGGCCGACGCGGTCCCGCTGCCCGACGAGTGCGTGGCGTTCGTGACCGACTTCGACGCGGCGCCGGCCGAGCTGGTGCGGCGCGCCCGGCCCGGCGACCTCGTGCTGACCCTGGGGGCCGGGAGCGTCACCGCCCTTGGACCTGCCGTCCTCTCCCTCCTGCGCGAGCGCGATGCCTGACTCGAAGGTCCGCGAGACCACCGAGGAGCGTGCCGAGAGGCGCACCCGCCAGCGCTTCGCCCGCCGGCAGTGGGCCAGGCGCTGGATGCGTTGGAAATATGTCGCCGCATCGGTCGCGCTCGTCGTCGCAGTCCTGGTCGGCGGTTGGCTGGTCTTCTTCTCCGACGCGCTGTCTGTGGCGAAGGTCGAGGTCGAGGGCAACTCGCTGCTCTCCGACGAGCGGGTCGTGCGCGTCGCGGCTGTCCCGAACGGCGAGCAGCTCGCCGTGGTCGACCTGGATGCCGCCGAGCGACGGGTGGAGGCGCTCTTCGAGGTCAAGGACGCCGACGTCACCCGCGTCTGGCCCGACGGGGTGCTGGTCACCGTCACCGAGCGCACCGCCGTGGCCGTGGTGGAGCTGGGTGGCAGGACGCAGGGCCTGGACGCCGAGGGGATCGTCTTCCGCGACTACCGCACGATGCCCAAGGGCCTGCCGCGGGTGCGGCCGCAGACCTCGACCGGCACGGACGCGCTCAAGGAGGCGGCCACGGTGGTCTCGGCCCTGCCCGGCGACCTCGCCGCACGCGTCGACCACGTCGAGGTGCAGACGATCGACCAGATCACCCTGGTGCTGCGCGACGGCAGGCAGGTGCACTGGGGGAGTGCTGCCGAGTCGGACCTCAAGGCCGAGGTGCTGACCAGGCTGCTCGCCGTACAACGCGCCCAGGTCTATGACGTCAGCGTTCCCGGCAGCCCCACCACCCGCCCCAACTGATTCTCGTCTTCTCACTCGCAGGCGGCGTGTCGGACCGGGAGGGGACTCTCGTGTGCCTATGGTCATGACCAACGCGAGGTTGACATAACTATAACCCTCAGGCTCACCGTTAGGGTTTCGCCGCAGGGTTCAAGGAGTCAACCGGGCGTTCTTCCCCGGACAGCCCCATATCGACCCCTAGTCACGAGAGGCCTGCAGCCATGGCAGCAGCACAGAACTACCTGGCGATCATCAAGGTCGTGGGTATCGGTGGAGGCGGCGTCAACGCCGTGAACCGCATGATCGAGGTCGGCCTCAAGGGTGTCGAGTTCATCGCGATCAACACCGACGCCCAGGCCCTGCTCATGAGCGACGCCGACGTCAAGCTCGACATCGGCCGCGAGCTCACCCGTGGCCTCGGTGCCGGCGCCAACCCCGACGTGGGGACACGCGCCGCCGAGGACCACGCCGACGAGATCGAAGAGGTGATCAAGGGCGCCGACATGGTGTTCGTGACCGCCGGCGAGGGTGGCGGGACCGGCACCGGTGGTGCGCCGGTCGTGGCCCGGATCGCGCGCTCGCTCGGGGCGCTGACGATCGGCGTCGTGACCCGTCCGTTCGCCTTCGAGGGCCGGCGACGTGCCAACTCCGCGGAGGAGGGAATCAGCCAGCTCCGCGAAGAGGTCGACACCCTCATCGTCATCCCCAACGACCGGTTGCTGTCCATCAGCGACCGCAACGTCTCGATCCTCGACGCCTTCAAGCAGGCCGACCAGGTGCTGCTGCAGGGCGTGTCGGGCATCACCGACCTGATCACCACCCCCGGTCTGATCAACCTCGACTTCGCCGACGTCAAGTCCGTGATGGCCAACGCCGGCTCCGCCCTGATGGGCATCGGGTCCGCGCGCGGGGAGGACCGTGCTGTCGCAGCCGCAGAGATGGCCGTCTCGAGCCCGCTGCTCGAGGCCTCGATCGAGGGTGCGCACGGCGTGCTGCTGTCGATCGCGGGCGGCTCCGACCTCGGGCTGTTCGAGATCAACGAGGCTGCCGCGCTGGTCTCGCAGGCCGCGCACGCCGAGGCCAACATCATCTTCGGCGCGACGATCGACGATGCCCTCGGCGACGAGGTCCGGGTGACCGTCATCGCTGCCGGTTTCGACGGCGGCATGCCCAAGCGCCGGCAGGAGGGCAACGTCCTGCGAGCCAACCCGCCGGCACAGGCCCAGTCAGACTCGCGTCCGCCTGCGCAGCCGCAGCCCGTCCGGTCGAGCACGCCTGACTCGGCGGTCGGTCGCGAGACCCCGCAGCGCCAGGCCCCGGCCCCCGCGCACGCGTCGGCCCCGTCGCAGGCCGCCCCGGCGCCGGCTCAGACGCAGGCTCGCCCACTGGTCCCGGCGGCGGCCCCCGCCCGAGCCGGTCGGTGCAGTTCGACGACGACGAGCTCGACGTCCCGGACTTCCTCAAGTAGGTGTTCGCGTTCCGCGATTCGTTGCAGGCCACGTCGACCGAGTCTCGGGTCGACGTGGCCTTCACCGATTCCTCGATCGACCTGCAAGGCCTCGGCGCGGGCTTCGCCGACGCGTTGACCGCGCTCGAGTCCGAGGTCGACGTGAGGTTCGCCCGGCTCGACCAGGTGCACGGCGACACCGTCCACGTCGTCACGCAGCCGCCCACCGCGGGTCCGGACGACGACGTGCCGACGGCGGACGCCCAGGTGACAGACCTCCCGGGCGTCGGCCTGATGGTGCGGGTGGCCGACTGTGTCCCGGTCGTCCTCGCCGACGCCGATGCCGGCGTGATCGGCGTCGCCCATGCGGGGCGCGCGGGAACGGCCCTCGACGTCGTGGGCCGCACCGTCGCAGCCATGCGCGACCTCGGCGCCGAGCAGGTCACCGCATGGATCGGCCCCCACGTGTGCGGCCGCTGCTACGAGGTGCCGGCTGAGCTGCGCGAGGAGGTGTCGGCTGCCGTCCCCGAGGCGTTCAGCGAGACCTCGTGGGGCACGCCTGCCCTCGATCTCGGAGCCGGCGTCGCCGCCCAGCTGCGCAGGGCCGGCGTCGACGTGGTCGACGTGGCCACCTGCACGCTCGAGACGCCAGACCTGCACTCCTACCGCCGCGACGGCGCGTCAGCGGGACGCTTCGCAGGCTTGGTATGGCGACGATGACCCGCGCCGACGAGATCGCGGCCAACCTGGTTGCCGTACGCCGCCGGATCGAGACCGCCTGCGAGGCTGCGGGTCGTTCGCCCGACGACGTCTCCCTCACGGTGGTCACCAAGTTCTTCCCGGCAGCCGACGTGCGGATCCTGGCCGACCTCGGCATCACCGACGTGGGGGAGAACCGGCACCAGGAGGCGGCGGCGAAGGCCGCCGAGTGCGATGACCTGGGACTGCGCTGGCACTTCATCGGTGGTCTCCAGAGCAACAAGGCGGCAGCGGTCGCGGCCTATGCCGACGTCGTCGAGTCGGTGGATCGGGTGAAGCTGGTCTCCGGCCTGCAGCGGGGCGCGCAGGAGCGCGGTGCGTCCGTCGACGTGCTGGTGCAGGTCAGTCTCGACCCGCCCGACGCCGATCATCGGGCCGGCGCGGCTCCCGGGGAGCTCGCGGCCGTCGCGGAGGCTGTCGAACAGGCGGACGGCCTCCAGATGCGCGGGCTGATGGCTGTCGCCCCCTTGGGGCAGGATCCGGCCGTGGCCTTCGAACGGCTCGCCGACATCCGCGCCGAGTGGCTCCAGAGCCACCCGCACGCGAGCGAGCTGTCGGCCGGGATGAGCGGCGACCTGGAGGCGGCGATCAGCTGCGGCGCGACACGCGTGCGCGTTGGCTCCGCGGTCCTCGGTCCGAGGCCGGTGGTCAAGTAATGTCCGAACGGAAGCACACAACTCGCGAAGCGCACACGCGCCTCGTCAACGAGAAGGACCACTGTCATGAGCGGCGCGATGCGCAAGATCGGCGAGTACCTCGGCCTGCTCGAGGACTCCGGCCACTACGACGAGCACGACTATGACCACGAGACGAGCCAGCACGACGCGGTGGACGAGCGTCCCGTCGCGTCCGGTCGCGAGCGCCGTCCCGCCCCTGTGTCCGACCTGTCCGAGCGGCGCCGTCCGGCCTCGGTCTCTCCTGGAGTTGTTGCCGAGTTGAGCCGCATCATCACCCTGCACCCGCGCAACTACAACGAAGCGCGCTCGGTGGGGGAGAACTACCGCGACGGCACACCCGTCATCATGAACCTCTCCGAGATGGACGACAGCGACGCCAAGCGTCTCGTGGACTTCGCGGCTGGCCTGATCTTTGCCACGCGTGGCAGCATCGAGCGCGTCACCAACAAGGTGTTCCTGCTCTCCCCGCCGAACGTCACGGTCTCGACCGAGGACAAGGAGCGGATCGCGGAGAACGGCTTCTTCAACCAGAGCTGAGTTCACGTGCCGATCGTTGGCCAGGTCCTGTACTTCGTCGTCGGGGCTTTCATCGCCCTGCTGTGGATCCGCTTCATCGTCGACTGGGTCCAGGTCTTTGCCCGCAGCTGGACTCCACGAGGCGTGCTGCTGGTGATCCTGGAGGTCGTCTACTCCGTGACCGATCCACCCATCCGGGCGCTCCGCCGGGTCATTCCACCCCTGCGGCTCGGTAGTTTCGCGCTCGACCTGAGCTTCCTCATCGTCATGGTGAGCGCCTATCTCCTCCTCTCGCTGATCGGCAGCACGATCAACTAGAACCACCAGTCACTCGGGTCACTCACCACACAGACTCGGCTGGGGCTAGGGTGTGGCTGCAGGCCACTGTGTGCTGCACTGTTGTTTCCCCATCAGTTCGACGACGTGAAAGTTTGGGTGAGGTCATGCCACTGACGCCTGAGGACGTGAGCAACAAGCGCTTCACGCCTGTGCGCCTTCGTGAGGGCTACGACATGGGAGAGGTCGACCAGTTCCTCGACGAGGTCGAGGCCGAGCTCGCCAGGCTCACGAAGGAGAACGACGACCTCCGCTCGAAGCTCTCGGCTGCCCAGTCGGGCTCGTCGGCGTCGGCCCAGGCGGCCCCTCCGAGGCCCGCCCCGGTTGCGACGCCCGAGCCCGTGAAGGAGAAGCCGGCCCCCGCCCCGACTCCGGCGCCGGTTCCCGTCGCTGCGGCGCAGGGCCCCGAGACGATCCGCGTGGAGACGGTGCCGCAGGCATCCAACGCTGCGGCTCGGCTCCTCGAGCTGGCCACCCGCAACGCCGACGAGCTCGTCGACGAGGCGAAGAACGAGGCCGACAAGATCGTCGGCGCAGCTCGCACCAAGGCAGAGCGGCTCGAGGCCGAGTCGAAGACGAAGTCCGACCGCCTCGAGGCGGACGCCCGTCAGCGGGCCCAGATGCTCGACTCGGAGACCGCCGAGCGTCGCCAGCAGCTCTTCGGTGACCTCGAGAAGGAGCGCGACAAGCTCAACTCCGAGGTGGAGACGCTGCGCTCGTTCGAGCGGGAGTATCGCTCGCGGCTCAAGACCTACTTCACCCAGCAGCTCGAGGCGCTCCAAGGTGACTCCACAGTCGCGGAGATGCCCGTCGGCGATGCACCTGCGCCCAAGCGTCTCCGCTCCATCCTCGGGGAGGAGGAGGGCTGAACCCCTCCGCCCCACCCTGATCGACGACAACGGCCGGCCCCCTCGGGGTCGGCCGTTCTCACCTGTCCGGGCGAGCCGTTTGGAGCAGGGGTCGGACAACGACTAGCCTCCTGCCACCTGTGTGGCATCGGCCACATGACCCATGGCTAACAAGGAGACCGACTCCATGGCACGCAGCACACGCAAATCCCTCGCCGGTAGCGCTGCTGCTGCGGCCAAGAAGATCATCGGCCGCCGTCCGGAGGCAGCGAAGGTCGAGGCACCTTCAAGCCCCGAGGTGACTGTGCCGGCCGCCTCCTCGAAGAAAAAGGCCGCGCCGGCGAAGAAGTCGGCTCCCGCGGCGAAGAAGTCGGCTCCCGCGACGAAGACTGCGGCCGCGGCGAAGAAGTCGGCTCCCGCGAAGAAGTCCGCGCCGGCCACGAAGACTGCGGCCGCGGCGAAGAAGTCGGCTCCCGCGAAGAAGACTGCGGCCGCGGCGAAGAAGTCGGCTCCGGCGAAGAAGACTGCGGCCGCGGCGAAGAAGTCCGCTCCCGCGAAGAAGTCCGCTCCGGCCACGAAGACTGCGGCCGCGGCGAAGAAGTCTGCGCCCGCGAAGAAGTCCGCTCCGGCCACGAAGACTGCGCCAGCGGCGAAGAAGTCGGCTCCTGCGAAGGCTGCGCCCGCGGCGAAGAAGTCGGCTCCCACGAAGAAGACTGCGCCCGCGGCGAAGAAGTCCGCTTCGGCCACGAAGTCGGCGCCCGCGGCGAAGAAGTCCGCGCCGGCGGCGAAGAAGTCCGCGCCCGCGGCGAAGAAGTCCGCGCCGGCCAAGAAGTCCGTGCCGGTCGCAGCGAAGGAGGCCGGTGCGTCGACCAAGACCGCGCCGGTGACGAAGAAGGCAGCGAAGAAGGAGAGCGCAGTGGCCGCCAAGAAGGCATCGGCATCGTCCCTGGTGGTCATGGCCGGTGAGGCGTCCTGGACCAAGAAGGAGCTCGACGAGGTCCTGACCGAGCTGCACGGTCAGCGGGAGAAGCTCGCGCACGTGATCGAGGACGCCGAGAGCGACCTGGCAGGGCTGATGAAGGACGCCGGCGACGGCGCCGGGCACGACCAGGCGGACATGGGCGCGACCAGCTTCGAGCGCGACCACGAGCTCACGGTGGTCAATCTCGAGCGCGACATGGTGGCCCAGATCGACCGTGCCCTCGCCCGGATCGAGGACGGCAGCTATGGCATCTGTGAGTCGTGCGGCCAGCCCATCGGCAAGATGCGACTGATGGCTTTCCCCCGTGCCACACTGTGCATGTCATGCAAGCAGCGCGAGGAACGTCGCTGAACCCCAGCGATCACGATCCGGATCCCGAGGAGCATCGGCGCCGGAGCACCTGGTGGCTCTTCGCCGTGGTCGGGACGGCGGCATACGCCCTCGACATCGGCACCAAGCAGTGGGCGCTGACCGCGCTGGCCGAACGTGACATCCCGGTCGTCGGCGACTTCCTGGTCCTGCACCTGACGCACAATCCCGGAGCCGCGTTCAGCACCGGGACCCAGTTCACCGAGGTCCTCACCGCGCTCGCGATCATCGCCGTGTGCGTGGTGCTGTTCCTGAGCCGACGGCTGGCCAGTCCGCTGTGGTCGGTGGGCCTCGGACTCCTCATCGGCGGGGTCGGCGGCAACCTGACCGATCGGCTGGTCCGCGAGCCCGGTGTGCTGCGCGGCCACGTCATCGACTGGCTGATGCTGCCCAACTGGCCCGTCTTCAACATTGCCGACATGTGCATCATGACCGCGGCCGGCGTGATCATCCTGCAGAGTCTTCGAGGCATCACGTTGAGCGGAGACCGCGTGGAGGACGAGGAGTGAGCGACCGCGTGGACCGCCGCACGGTGTTCGTTCCCGAGGGCCTCGCCGGGGAGCGCGTCGACGCCGCGATGGCGAGGATGTTCGGCTTCTCGCGGACCAAGGCCGCCGACCTGATCGCCCAGCAGCTGGTGCAGGTCGACTCCGTCGCTGCCAGCAAGAGCGACCGGGTGAGTGCCGGAGCCATGCTCGACGTCACGTTCCCCGACGAGACCGATCCGCTCGAGGTGGTTCCCGAGATCGTCGAGGGCATCCGGATCATCCACGACGACGACTCGATCGTGGTGATCGACAAACCGGTCGGCGTCGCCGTACACCCCTCGCCAGGCTGGTCCGGACCCACGGTCGTCGGACACCTGGCCGGCGCAGGCTTCCGCATCTCGACCTCCGGCGCCAAGGAGCGCGAAGGCATCGTGCAGAGGCTCGACGTCGGGACGTCCGGCGTGATGGTCATCGCCAAGTCGGAACACTCCTACTCCGTGCTCAAGAACGCCTTCCGGCACCGCACGGTCGAGAAGACCTATCACGCCCTCGTCCAAGGACACCCCGACCCGCTGTCAGGCACCGTCGATGCGCCGATCGGTCGCCATCCCCGCCACGACTACAAGTTCGCCGTCATGGCGGACGGCCGCCACAGCGTCACCCACTACGAGACGCTGGAGGCGCACAGGTTCGCCTCCCTGCTCCAGATCCGCCTCGAGACCGGTCGCACGCACCAGATCCGGGTGCACATGGCCGCTCTGAAGCACCCGTGTGTCGGTGACACCACCTATGGCGCCGACCCCACCCTCACCAAGCGACTCGGGCTCGAGCGCCAGTGGCTGCACGCGATGAAGCTGGGCTTCGAGCATCCCGAGAGCGGTGAACAGGTCGAGTACGAGTCGTCGTACCCCGATGACCTGGCCCATGCGCTCGAGGTCATCCGAGATGAACGCTGACGCCACGATCCGACTGGCCGTCGCCGGCGACCTGCCCACCATCGCCGACGTCTATCTCGCTGCCCGCGCGACCGCGCAGATGCCGCCCCTGGCCAGGCCGGTCGCGGAGGTCCGCGACTGGGTCACCGCCTGGGACCTGGGCGAGGACGACGTGTGGGTGGCCGAGACGGACGCCCGGGTGTCCGGCTTCGCCAAGCTGACGAGCACGTGGCTCGACGGCCTCTATGTCGCACCGGACGCGCAGCGCTCGGGCATCGGCTCCACCCTGCTGGAGGTCTGCAAGTCGACCCGCGCCGGCGGCTTCGGGCTGTGGGTCTTCGAGTCCAACCGCGTCGCCCGGGCCTTCTATGCCCAGCACGGCCTGATCGAGCTCGAGCACACCGACGGCCACGCCAACGAGGAGGGTGCGCCCGACGTCAAGATGATGTGGCCCGGCGCCGACCCGCTGGCCTGCTTCCGTTCGCTGATCGACGACACCGACCTCGTCCTGGCCGACGTCCTCGCCCGCAGGGTCGCCCTGACCAGGGCCGTGCAGCAGCACAAGCGAGCCGCCGGTCTGGATCGCGGCCGGGACGCCGCTCGCGAGGCCCAGATCGTGGCCCGGATGGCGACGCTGGTGCCTGACCTCGGTGAGGACCGCCTGGCGCGCATCATGCACCTGGTCATCAGCGAATCCCTGGATGCCTCCTGATCGGCCGTCTCGACGTGTCGTAGCGTGGCGGCGTGCAGATGGAGGGCAACGTCGCCAACCGCTATCGCGAGTTCGCAGCGTATGCCGAGGGCGACTCGCCCTGCTTCGTCGACTGGGCCCTCGGGGTGGCCGGGGACCCCGAGATCCACACCTGGCTGGCCGACCTGCCACGGATCAAGCAGCAGCCCAACCTCCTCTTCGCCGCAGCCCGCTGGCACGGCGCCGAGGCCCCCAGCGACTACAGCGAGCTGCGTCGGGCGCTGCTGGCCGACGGCGACGCGATCAAGGAGACAATCCGCCACCGCTCGACCCAGACCAACGAGGCCGGTCGGCTGGCGACGCTGACCCCCGTCCTCGCGCGGATCGGCCGGGTGAGCGGGCCGCTGAGCCTGATCGAGGTGGGCGCCAGCGCGGGGTTGTGCCTGTTCCCCGATCGATTCGACTACGCCTGGCCCCCTGCCGGTGCCCTGTCGGGGAGCGGGGGACCGACCCTGACCGCCTCCGTGAGCGGTCCGGTGCCGATCCCCACGGCCCACCCCGAGATCAGCTGGCGTGGGGGAGTCGACCTCAACCCGCTCGACGTCGATGACGACGACGCGATGACCTGGCTGACCACCCTCGTCTGGCCCGAGCAGGAAGACCGCAGGGCGCGACTGAGCGCTGCGATCGGGGTCGCGCGCGCGGAGTCGGCATACATCGTGAAGGGCGACCTGCTCGAGGAGCTGCCCGGACTCGTCGCGCAGGCGCGGGTGCACGGCACGCCCGTCGTGTTCCACAGTGCGGTGATCGCCTACCTCGAACCCGGGGCCCGCAGCCGGTTCCACGACGTCATGGTCGACCTGGTCGGCGCGGGGGACTGTCGCTGGATCAGCAACGAGGCCCCGGGGGTGCTGCCTCGAGTCACCGGCTCGACGGACGTGCCGGCGCAACGGTTCGTGGTCGGTCTGGACGGCATCCCGGTGGCGTTTGCCCATCCCCACGGGCACGCGCTCGACTGGCTCGTACCGGGCGAGAGTGTCTTGTCAGTGGGCCCGGGAACACTGTCGTAGGCTGGCGCTCTTCCCCCCCTCGGACGCGTCGGTGCCCCCCGGATGCGTGCATCCCTGCGACCCCTCGGAAGGTGTGGAAGACCCCCTCATGTCGGCTGGCTCCCAGGACAACTTCGTCCACCTGCACGTGCACACCGAATACTCGATGCTCGACGGAGCCGCACGTCTCAAGGACCTCGCCGAGCGCACCGCCGAGCTGCAGATGCCGGCGGTCGCCATGACCGACCACGGCAACGTGTTCGGCGCCTATGAGTTCTATCGGCAGTGCAAGGCTGCCGGGGTCAAGCCGATCATCGGCATGGAGGCCTACTTCACGCCCAACATCAGCCGCTTCGAGCGCAAGCGCGTCAACCTCTACAAGGGCGGTCCCGACGACGTCTCGAGCCGCGGCGCCTACACTCACATGACGTTGCTCAGCGAGTCGACCGAGGGGATGCACAACCTCTTCCGGATCTCGACCGGGGCGTGGCGCGACGGCTTCTTCCAGAATCCGCGCGCCGACCGCGACCTGCTCGCCCAGCACAGCTCGGGCATCATCGGCACGACCGGCTGCCCGAGCGGCGAGATCCAGGTCCACCTGCGTCACGACAACTACGACGCGGCCCGTCAGACCGCGGCGGACTTCCAGGAGATCCTGGGACGCGACAACTACTTCCTCGAGCTGATGGACCACGGGCTCGACATCGAGCGCCGCGTCCGCGACGGGCTGCTGCGGCTGGCCAAGGACCTGCGGATCCCGCTCCTGGCCACCAACGACTCCCACTACGTCAACCAGGAAGACGCCGCCAGCCAGGAACACCTCCTGTGCATCAACTCCGGCTCGACGATGGACATCCCGGCCGGCGACGGCCCCGGCCAACGGTTCGCGTTCTCGGGCGACGGCTACTACCTCAAGTCGGCGGCGGAGATGCGCTCGCTGTGGGTCGACAAGTACGACCTGCGCGAAGCCTGTGACAACACGCTGTGGATCGCCGAACGCTGCGACGTCGCCTTCACCGAGGGCAGCGGCACGTTCATGCCCAAGTTCCCCTGCCCGCCCGGGGAGGACGAGAACTCCTGGCTGGTCAAGGAGGTCGAGCGCGGCCTCCACGTGCGCTATCCCGCCGGCATCCCCGACGCGGTGCGCAAGCAGGCCGACTTCGAGGTCGGCGTCATCACGGGCATGGGCTTCCCCGGCTACTTCCTGGTCGTGGCCGACTTCATCAACTGGGCCAAGAACAACGGCATCCGCGTCGGTCCGGGGCGTGGCTCCGGCGCCGGCTCGATGGTCGCCTACGCGATGCGGATCACCGACCTCGATCCGCTGGTCCACGGTCTGATCTTCGAGCGGTTCCTCAACCCCGACCGGGTCTCGATGCCCGACTTCGACATCGACTTCGACGAGCGCCGCCGCGGCGAGGTCATCCGCTACGTCACCGAGAAATATGGCGACGAGCGGGTCTCCTACATCGTCACCTACGGCACCATCAAGGCCAAGCAGGCCGTCAAGGACTCCTCGCGCATCCTCGGCTATCCGTTCGCCATGGGCGACCGCATCACCAAGGCCATGCCGGCAGCCGTCATGGGCAAGGACGTGCCGCTGCAGGAGATCTTCAACTCCGAGCACAAGCGCTACGGCGAGGGTGGGGAGTTCCGCCAGCTCTACGAGGGTGACCACGACGTCAAGAAGGTCGTCGACACCGCGATGGGCATCGAGGGCCTGAAGCGGCAGTGGGGCGTCCACGCCGCCGGCGTGATCATGTCCAGCGAGCCGCTGCTCGACATCATTCCCATGCTCAAGCGGCCCGCCGACGGGGCGATGATCACCCAGTTCGACTATCCCACCTGCGAGTCGCTCGGCCTGATCAAGATGGACTTCCTGGGGTTGCGCAACCTCACCGTCCTCGACGACGCGGTGAAGAACATCCGGGTCAATCGCGGCGAGGAGATCGTCCTCGAGGATCTCGAGCTCACCGACGAGGCGACCTACAAGCTCCTCCAGCGCGGCGACACCCTCGGCGTCTTCCAGCTCGACGGCGGTCCGATGCGGGCGTTGCTGCGCTCGATGCGGCCCGACACGTTCGAGGACATCTCGGCCGTGGGCGCGCTCTACCGCCCCGGCCCGATGGGCGCCGACTCCCACAACAAATATGCCCGCCGCAAGACCGGCCGCGAGCCGGTCGAGGCACTCCACCCGGAGCTCGCCGACGCGCTCGAGGACGTCCTGGGCGAGACCTACGGCCTGATCGTCTATCAGGAGCAGGTCATGGCGATCGCGCAGAAGCTCGCCGGCTACACGCTCGGCCAGGCCGACATCCTGCGCCGCGCGATGGGCAAGAAGAAGAAGGAGGAGCTGGACAAGCAGTTCGCCGGCTTCTCCGCGGGCATGAGCGAGCGCGGCTACAGCCATGGCGCCATCAAGACCCTGTGGGACACGCTGCTGCCGTTCTCCGACTACGCCTTCAACAAGGCCCACTCGGCGGCATACGGCCTGGTCTCCTACTGGACGGCGTTCCTCAAGGCCAACTACCCGGCCGAATACATGGCCGCGCTGCTGACGTCGACCCGCGACGACAAGGACAAGTCGGCGATCTATCTCAACGAGTGCCGCCGGATGAAGATCCAGGTGCTCCCGCCCGACGTCAACGAGTCGCACGCCGACTTCACCCCGGTCGGCACCGACATCCGCTTCGGCCTCACCGCGATCCGCAACGTCGGCGCCAACGTCGTCGACGGCATCGTCACGGCCCGGGAGGAGAAGGGGCGCTACGCCGACTTCAACGACTTCATGGACAAGATCCCGGTCAACGTCTGCAACAAGCGCGTGATCGAGTCGCTGATCAAGGCCGGGGCCTTCGACGAGATGTCGCACCGGCGCCGGGCGCTGGTCACCGTCCACGAGGTCGCCGTCGACCAGGCCATCGACGTGAAGAAGAACGAGGCGATCGGCCAGGACTCGCTGTTCGGAGGGCTCGACGAGGCCGACGGCGGCTTCGGCGCGAGCGTGACGATCCCCGACATCGACGAGTGGGACAAGATGACGCTGCTCGGCCACGAGCGCGAGATGCTCGGCCTCTACGTCTCCGACCACCCTCTCCTCGGTCTCGAGCACGTGCTCCAGACCGGCACCGACTGCACCATCGGCCAGCTCATGCTCGACGAGGAACGCGCCCACGGGTCGACGTTGACGATCAGCGGCCTGGTGACCAGCGTCCAGCGCAAGATCACCAAGAAGGGCGACTCCTGGGCCACGGTCACCCTCGAGGACCTCGACGGCGCCATCGAGGTGCTGCTGTTCCCCAGCGCCTACCAGCTGGCTGCGGGCCACCTGGTCGAGGACGCGATCATCCGGGTCAAGGGCCAGCTCTCTCGCGACAAGGACCAGCCGGAGCTGCGCGCACAGGAGGTCACGGTGCCCGACCTCTCCGACGGGCCGTCCGGCCCGGTGTCGGTCAACCTGCCCCAGACCCGGATCAACCCGGGCGTCGTCGACAGCCTCAAGGAGGTCCTGGCCACCCACCCCGGTGTCACCGAGGTCCTGCTCAACGTCAGGATGCGTGAGAAGACGATCGTGCTCAAGGTGGGTGACCACCATCGCGTGACGCCGTCACCGGCCCTGTTCGCCGACCTCAAGCAGCTCCTCGGGCCGGGGTGCCTGTCGGGATGATGCGCCGGTTCGTCGGACCGGCCCTGCAGGCCGGGCTCATCGTGGCCGTCTTCGTCGTGGTCGGTGCCCTGGCCGGGGTCGTGTGGGAACGACTGTGGTCCCCGCCGACCGGGGTCGTCTTCCGCGGTGACTGGTTCCTCGACCCTGCGGGTCCCGACCACGGGTTCGCCGGGACCGGTTGGTACGTCGTCGTGGCGCTCGTGGCCGGCGGGGTGACCGCCTTCGTCCTGGGGTGGTTCCTGCCCCGGCGCGAGCTGACCAGCCTGGTCGCCTTCGCGATCGGGTCGATGCTGGCCGGGTGGGTGATGTTCAAGGTCGGTCACGCGCTCGGACCGCCCGATCCTCGCATCCTTGCGGCGGGCGAGACCGACTACACCAGGCTGCCGAGCGACCTGCGCCTTGCCGGCGCCGACGCGGACCCGCTCGTGTTCACCTTCGACTCCAGTGCGCTCGCGGCGTTCCCGACGGGCGCGATGCTCGCGGCTGTCTACGTCTTCCTGCTCACCTCGCGGTCGCGACGGACCTGATTGTCGTCGCCGCAGGCCCCTTCAGTTGGGGGACCAGGCGGTCCGGGCGACCTCGGTGGCGGGAAGTGACGGGATCACGTTGATCGCACGGAGCTCCTCGCGCAGCAGCTCTGCCACCAGCTCTAGCCGGGCCCGGGGGCTCTTCGCCTCCAGCAGCGACTGTCTCTCAGCCATCGGCAGGGGGGCCAGTGCAGCCAGGGTCCACGACAGATACTCCGGGTCGCGGGGCAGGGTGCCGCTGAACGTCGTGCCCTGCATGTGGCTGACTGCCGCCCGGTAGGCGGTGAACACCGCACGCACCCGGTCGTGCAGCTCGCTGGGACCGGTGTCCGGGTCGTCGGGGGACTCGGTCACGGCACCGTTGGTGAAGTCACCGGCCGGCTCGAGGTCACCCAGCACGATGCGGTCGCGGGCCGTGGCGACGATCTCGAAGGTGCCGTCGGGGTTGGCCTCGACCTCGGTCAGCTGCAGGCGTACGCCGACGCGGTAGAGCGACTGGGCGCCGTGCTCGCCCACCTCATAGCCCTCGCGGATGGCCACCGTCCCGAACAGCCGCTCCGCCGGGTCGTCGATCGTGAGCAGGTGGTGGACCAGGGCGCGGTAGCGGTCCTCGAAGACGTGCAGCGGGATCGTCATGCCGGGGAACAGCACTGTGTTGAGCGGAAACATCGGCAGCGTGCTGGTCACAGGCGCCAACCTAGGCCACACGTGATGTCCATCGCCCGGTGAACGTGCTCAGTCGTTGGCTCCCACTCCCTAGAATCGAGCCATGGAGACCAGCGGAACGCCGGCGCGCATGCGCCGGATCGACCTCAGGGCGACCGGTGCGGGCGAGCAGCTCGACTATCGGTCGGTCGTGCCTCGCGCGGAGTTCGACGTCGAGACCGCCACCCATGTCGTGGAGCCGATCATCGAGGCGGTCCGGACCCGCGGGGTGGACGCCATCCGTGAGTTCTCCCAGCAGTTCGACGGCGTCGACACCCGAGACATCGCCGTACCCCCCGAGGTCCTGACCCAGGCCCTCGAGGAGCTCGATCCAGCCGTCCGCCGGGGCCTGGAGGAGTCGATCCGCCGCCTGCGCCTGACCTGTGAGGCCGAGCTCGAGTCCGACGTGACGACCGAGCTCGGCGCCGGCGCGGTCGTGACCCACCGCAAGGTCCCGGTCGACCGGGTCGGCCTCTACGTCCCCGGCGGCCTCGCGCCGTTGGTCTCGAGCGTCGTCATGAACGTCGTGCCGGCGCAGGTTGCCGGTGTCGGGTCGATCGCGCTGAGCAGCCCGCCGCAGAAGGGCTCCGGCGGCTTGCCCGAGCCCACCATCCTGGCCGCGTGCGCGCTGCTGGGCGTCACCGAGGTCTATGCCGTCGGCGGAGCGCAGGCGATCGCCATGTTCGCCCACGGGGCCGGCCCGTGCCGCCGCGTCGACCTCGTCACCGGTCCGGGCAACATCTATGTCGCCGCCGCCAAGCGCGTGCTCCGCGGCGTGGTCGGCATCGACTCCGAGGCGGGGCCGACCGAGATCGCGATCCTGGCCGACGACTCCGCCGACCCCGCCTTCGTCGCTGCCGACCTGATCAGCCAGGCCGAGCACGACCCGATGGCCGCCTCGGTGCTCGTCACCGACTCATCGGACCTCGCCGACCAGGTCGACGCCCAGCTCGACAAGCAGGTCTTCGCCACCCGCCACACCGCGCGCATCCAGACCGCCCTCGGCGGGCAGCAGTCGGCCATCGTGCTGGTCGACGACGTCGAGCAGGGCCTCGACGTCGTCAACGCCTATGCCGCCGAGCACCTCGAGATCCACACGCGCGACGCGCGGGCGGTCGCAGACCGCGTCCGCAACGCCGGCGCCGTGTTCGTCGGCGGCTATTCCCCCGTGTCGTTGGGGGACTACTGCGCAGGCTCCAACCACGTCCTGCCCACCGCAGGGTGCGCCTGCCACAGCAGTGGCCTGTCGGTGCGCGCCTTTCTGAAGTCGGTCCACGTCATCGACTACTCCCGCGACGCCCTGGCCGAGGTCGCCGACCACGTCGTCACCCTGGCCGAGGCCGAGGACCTGCCCGGCCACGGCCAGGCCGTCGCCGTGCGCTTCGAGGGCCCGGTCGAGCGATGACCTTCCCCCCGATCCGGGAGGAGCTGCAAGGCATCGAGCCGTATGGCGCCCCGCAGCTCGACGTGCCCGTGCAGCTCAACGTCAACGAGAACCCCTACGGTCCCTCGCCCGCGACCGCGGCCGACATCGCCGCGGCTGCGGGCGCGGCAGCGACGACCCTGAACCGCTACCCCGACCGCGAGTTCACTGCCCTGCGCGAGGGGCTCGCGGCATACCTCAACACCTCGGGCGGCAGCGGGATCACGCCCGACATGGTGTGGGCGGCCAACGGCTCCAACGAGGTGATGCTGCAGCTCCTGCAGGCCTTCGGTGGACCGGGCCGCGCGGCGCTCAGCTTCGCGCCGACCTACGCGATGTATCCCGAATATGCCCGCGACACCCACACCGAGTGGCTGGTCGGCAAGCGCGAGGACGACTTCGGCCTCGACCTCGACCGGGCGCGGGCACTGGTCGAGGAGCGCCGGCCGAGCGTGGTCCTGCTCCCGTCGCCCAACAACCCCACCGGCACTGCGCTGCCGACAGAAGCGGTCTCCACCCTGTGCGAGGCAGTGGGTGAGGGCGGGATCGTCGTGGTCGACGAGGCCTACACCGAGTTCCGCCGCACCGGCACGCCCAGCGCGCTCGAGATGCTCCCCACACACCGCAACCTCGTGGTGACCCGGACGATGAGCAAGGCCTTCGCGCTGGCCGGAGCCCGGTTGGGCTATCTCGCCGCCGACCCGGCCATCTGCGACGCGATCCGGGTCGTCCGCCTGCCCTACCACCTCTCGAGCGTCACCCAGGCCACGGCGCTGGCCGCGCTGCGGCACGCGCCCGAGCTCCTCGGCCGGGTGGCCGATCTGCGGGTCGAGCGGGACTCCTGCGTGGCGTGGCTGCGCGAGCAAGGGCTGCAGGTCGCCGAATCCGACGCCAACTTCGCGTTGTTCGGCACGTTCGCCGATCGTCGTGCGGTCTGGCAGGGTCTGCTCGACCGCGGTGTGCTGATCCGCGAGACGGGGCCCGAGGGATGGCTGCGTGTCTCGATCGGCACCCCGGACGAGATGATGGCCTTCAAGGATGCCCTGATCGACGTGATGAAGACCGAGCCGATGAGGCCTCAGCCAACGGAAGGCAGCACATGAGCCGCACAGCCAGCATCGAGCGAGCGACCAAGGAGTCGCAGATCAAGCTCGAGCTCGACCTCGACGGCACCGGTCGCGCCGAGATCTCCACCGGCGTCGGCTTCTATGACCACATGCTGCACGCGTTCGCTCGGCACGCCCTGGTCGATCTGGTGGTGCACGCCAACGGCGACACCCACGTCGACGCCCACCACACGGTCGAGGACACCGCCATCGTCCTGGGCCAGGCGCTGCGCGAGGCGCTGGGTGACAAGGCCGGCATCAGGCGCTTCGGCGACGCGACTGTCCCGCTCGACGAGGCGCTGGTGCAGGCGGTCGTGGACGTCTCCGGTCGTCCCTACTGCGTGCACACCGGCGAGCCCGAGGGCCAGATCTATGTCGCCATCGGTGGCAACGACGTCAACGGCGCGGCCTACCAGGGATCGTTGACTCGTCACGTCTTCGAGACGATCTCGTTCCACGCCCACCTCGCGCTGCACGTGCGCGTGCTGGCCGGCCGCGACCCCCACCACCTGGTGGAGGCGCAGTTCAAGGCCTTCGCCCGCGCCTTCCGCGACGCGATCGCCTTCGACCCGCGCGAGCAGGGAGTGCCGTCGACCAAGGGGACTCTGTGAGCCCATCCGTCGTCGTCCTCGACTACGGGTCCGGCAACCTCCGCTCCGTCGTGCGCGCCGTCGAGCGTGCTGGCGCGGACGTGGTCCTCACCGGTGACTTCACGGCTGCGCTCGAGGCGGACGGCCTCGTGGTGCCCGGGGTGGGCGCCTACGCAGCGTGCATGGCCGGGCTGCGCGCGATCAAGGGCGAGCGGATCATCGGGCGTCGACTGGCGGGCGGGCGTCCGGTGCTCGGCATCTGCGTCGGCATGCAGATCCTGTTCTCGCGCGGCGTCGAGCACGGGGTGGAGACGGTCGGCTGCGAGGAGTGGCCGGGGGAGGTGTCGCGGTTGCAGGCCGACGTCGTGCCGCACATGGGCTGGAACACCGTGTCGGTGCCGCAGGGATCCGCGCTGTTCGCCGGCGTCGAGGACCAGCGCTTCTACTTCGTGCACTCGTATGCCGCTCGCAGCTGGGACCTGGAGACGAACGACCGGACGGCTGCACCGCTCGTGACCTGGGCCGAGCACGGCGGCGACAGGTTCGTCGCCGCGGTGGAGAACGGCCCGCTCTGGGCCACCCAGTTTCACCCGGAGAAGTCCGGGGACGCCGGGGCGGCGCTCCTGAGGAACTGGGTCGACTCCCTGCGCTGAGGCTGTCGGTGAGCCTGCTCGCCTCGGGTTCCCCCAGTCGTCCTGACGCGTGAGACGCGTCGGGTGCTCCTGCCTGCTCACGGTTGACACACGGCGCTGCCCGCGGGAAGGTAACTACGGTTTGCACTGGGAGTTGCAACTGGGAGTCATGACCTGAGCTGGGAGGCAGGGGTTAATGCGTTTGTCACATTTCGGGGTGGGTGACGTGCGCCCTGGCGAGGTCATCGCCTGGGTGCCGACCGGCACCAGCCGGGCGGCGTTGGAGGCATGTCCTGCGGACCCGCGACCACTGACGCACGACCAGGAGCGACACCTGTCGGCACCGTCGGGTCGCAACCACCAGGATGCGGACGAGGTGCCGTGGATCGCGGTCGCCTGCCTGCTGGCCGACGCTCGGCCCGCGTCGGTGGCGGCCGCGCTTGCGAGCCTCTTCGACCGGCACGAGAGCCTGCGCTGCGACTACACGGTGGCCCCGTTCGCGACGCCCGGCGGAGCGCCGGGGCGGGCCGAGCCGTTCGTCCGCCGCGTGCTGCCCGCTGGCGTCGTGGAGTTCGAGCCCGTGCCGCTCGGGCGTCAGGAGACGGCGTTGGCGACGCACGCGGCCGTGATGGCCCACCTGGGCGCCACGGCCAACCCCGTGGCCTGGCCGCACTCCGGTTTCGTGACCATCGAGTCGGAGGGGCGAGTCACCCTGGTCGCCGCCTTCGACCACGTGACCTTCGACGGCTACTCGATGTACACCGTTGCCGCCGAGATTCCCTTGTTGCACCGGGTCTTCGCTGCCGGCGATGCTCCGGACCCGGCGCTGGCCCTCTCGGGGAGCCATCTCGACCACGCGGTCGACGAGCGCGGCTTCGCCCGCTCCCTCACCTCGCGTGACCCGCTCCTGGGGCCGTGGCGTGAGCTGCTCGACGAGTCCGGGCGGGTCCCGGCGCTCCCGGCGGCCAGTGGGGTGCGTCGCGGTGGCCAGCTGTCCCACGACCTGGTGTCGCTCCCGGTCGCTGCTCCTGGCGAGGCAAGCGCGTTTCGCGAGCTCTGTGGGTCCTGGGGCGTCTCGTACGGCCTGTCCTTCATCGCCCTGCTGCTCCGAGCCATCGCCGCCCAGGAGGGCCCGGGCCCGTCGACGATCAGGACGATGATGTCCACCCACGGGCGCTCGAGCCCCTATCTGGGATCCATGGGCTGGTTCGCCGGTGTCGCCCCGCTGACGGTCGACGTCGACCCGGCGGCCGAGCTGCGCGACTCGACCGCGGCGATCGGAGCCGCCTGGGCGCGCTCGGCCCCGTCGGGCCGGATCCCACTCGCCCTGGTGGGCGACCTGCTCGAGACCTCCGTCGATCCGAGCCTCGTGGTGTCCTTCATCGACGCCAAGCACTGCCCGGGGTGGCGCGACTGGCGCGCGACCGAGGCAAGGGGGTTCCTCGGCCGGGTCCCGCCCAGCGACCAGATGCACGCGTGGATCAGCTGCCTGCCCTCGGGCACTTTCCTCGAGGTGCGCCACCCCGACAGTCGCCAGTGCGCTAGCTGGGTCGCCAGCCTCGCCGTGACCATGCGCACCGCGTTGTTGTCCTCGCTCGACCCGCGGCGCGAGCTCGTGCCGTCCCTTCAGACCCCAGGAGCGTGACCGCCATGCAGATGACCCGCCTCGACGACCACGAGACCGTCACCGGCGACGTGTGGATCCTGCGTCCGAGCTCGCGCACGCAGCTGGCCATGACCCGGGCACGACGATCGGACGCGCAGCCTTCCTATCTGCAGGCTGCACACCTCGACCTGCGCCTGGCCATGGAACGCATCGACAAGCGTGACGCCAGCTGGCTGTGCATAGCGTTCGAGCGCGACGGCCGGGTCGACCCCGCCGTCCTGGCGGGAGCCCTGACGACCTGGGTCCGCCGCCACGGGGTCCTGCAGGGCTGGTTCACGGCCGAGGACGAGGGGTACGCCCGCTACGACCTCGATGTCGACGACATCGAGTTCGTCGCCGAGGCCGCAGGCACCGTCGAGGACATGGGGGCGCTGCGCGCGATCGTCGGCCCCCTGTTCGACGAGGTGTGCACCCCGTTCGACACGCTGGGCTACACCATGGTGGCGGTCGTCTCGGAGGGTCGGTCGGCCGTCTACCTGGGCCAGGACCACTGCTATTCGGACGGCTTCAGCTCCCTGATCGCGTTCACCGAGATCAATGAGCTCTACGCCGCGCAGGAGGAGCGACGCGAAGCCGTGCTGCCGCCCGTGGTGAGCTACACAGACTTCGCCCAGACGGAGCGCGACCTCGCCGCCGAGGTCACCATCGAGCACCCCGCCATCGGCTACTGGGCCGACTACGCCCTCAAGGACCTGGGCGCCCTGGCGACCTTCCCGATGGACCTCGGACTGGAGTCCGGCCAGCAGGAGCCCCTGGTGCCGGCACGGATCGACCTGCTCGACGGCCCACAGACCCAAGCCCTCGAGGGGCTGGCACGCCGCGACGGCGCCACCTTCCCCTCCATGGTCTATGCCGCCTGCGCGATCGCGGCTCGGGACCTGGCCGGCCGCTCGGCATACCGCTTCCTCAACCCGATCCACACCCGGACCGCGGCCGAGCACCTGCCGGCGATGGGCTGGTTCGTCAACCTGACGCCCATCCATGTCGACGTCGCTGCCGAGGACGACCTCGTCACGATCGCGCGCCGGGTGCGCGAGACGTTCAGGGCCGCCCAGGTGTGCGCCGACGTCCCGGTCCTGCGCGTGATGGAGCTGATCTCGGAGGTCTTCGGCTTCGAGACCGACAGCACCAAGCGACCGCCGATCGTCTCCTACCTCGACGGCAGGATGGTCCCCGGCAACGATCGGTGGGACGAGCAGCGCTTCCATGGGCTGACCGGGGGAGGGGACGACGACGACGTGAACGTGTGGATCAACCGGATGCCGGGCGGCACGCACGTCATGTGCGGCGTCCCGGACACCCCGATCGCCGTGAGCAACGTCTGGATGTTCTTCGAGCACGTCCGCGACACCCTGCGGGCCCACCTGGGCGTGCCGCTCGAGGCCGCCCACCGCGCAGAGAAGCCCCGGGACCGCTCTCCTGCGTAAGGGCTGACGTCCCGGGGCACGCGGACCTCGCTCAGGCGTTGATCGCGGTCCGCTCCTGGTCGTTGCCCTCGAGCGCCACCTCGATCTTGCGCGGCTTGGCCTTCTCGGCGACCGGGACCACCAGGCGCAGCACGCCGTCGGCATATGCCGCCTCGATGTGGTCCAGGTCGAGGTTGTCGCCGAGCACCAGCTGGCGGCTGAACATGCCCTTGGGCCTCTCGGACGCGAGCCGCTCCCAGTCGCCCTCGCGCTGGATGCGCTCGGCGCGGACCGTCAGCACGTTGCGCTCCACGTCGAGGTCGATGGTCTCCTTCGCCACACCGGGAAGGTCGAACTCGATGAAGAAGCGGTCACCCTCGCGCCAGGCGTCCATCGGCATCACCGCAGGACGCGTAGTGGTGCCCAGAACCTGCTGGGCAAGACGGTCGAGGTCACGGAATGGGTCTGTCGTACGCAGCAGCATCACTACCTCCTGATTCTCTGCCGTGGGCGCGGAGGCCCTCGGGATCTATATTTGTGGTTATAGGTTTTATATAGTCACCATGTGCGGAGAAATCAAGTGGAGGGGCCGGACGAGCGGCGAGGAGTCTTCGCGATCTCGGTGGCCGCCGAGATGGTGTCGATGCAGATCCAGAACCTGCGCGTCTATGAGCGCCGCGGGCTGGTGAGCCCCGACCGCACCCAGGGCGGGTCCCGCCTCTACAGCCCGGTGGACATCGACCGTCTGCACCGCGTCCGTGAGCTGCTCGCCGACGGGCTCAACCTCGCCGGGATCGCGCGCGTCCTGGTCCTGGAGGACCGCGTCCGGGAGCTGGAGGACCGCGACCGGGATCAGCCGAGAGCGTGAAGCATGTGGTCGAGCGACCGGCGTACGGCGCCGGGCGCATCGACCCAGATGAAGTGGCCGGCCCCCTCCACCACGTCCACGGAGGCGTTGACCATCACCTCGGCGGACTCGGTGGACGCGGTCACGGGCATCGGGCTGCGCTCACCGTGGACGAACACGGTGGGCACGTCGCAGCCGATCAGCGCCTTGTGGAGCCCCGGAAGCGACGACGCGATGTCCTCCCACATGTGGTCCTGGCCCTCCGCGATCGCGATCTCGGGCATGGGCGGTGCCTGCGCGGGGTCGGGGAAGTAGGCGGGCCACACGAGGCCGAGGTGCTCGTACTGGAGGTCGACGGGAAGTGATCCCGCCGCCTCCTCAGCGGCCTCGAGCTCATCGACCCGAGGCCGGTCGGCAGCCGGGACGCGTTCCTTCAGCGTTGCGCCGAACTCGGCCATGCCGCCGTCGCCGATCGCCCCGAGCGGGTCGATGACGAGGGCCGATCGCCAGCGATCGGGGTGCGCAGCGACGAGGTGCAGGGTCAGGTGGCCGCCCCAGGAGTGACCGCCGATGATCGGCCGCTCCCAGCCCAAGTGATCGGCCACAGCCACGGCGTCTGCCTTGTGCGCAGACACGGAGGTCGGGCCGTCGACGCTGGACGGCGCCAGGCCGCGCTGGGTGTAGGTGGCCACCGTGTAGCCGTCACGGAGCTCCTCGGCCAGGGGGCCGAGGTAGTCGGACAGTCCGGGCCCACCGTGGAGCAGCAGGATCTCCGGACCGGTGCCGGCGACGTCCCCCACCAGCTCACCGCGGGCGGTGGGCGCACGGAACCGGGTCATGGGCACACGCTAGTCACGGCGGAGGGCCCATGACATCCCCCATCGTGGGGGTGCTGGGCGCGCGCCCGTCTCGTCCCCGCGTCGCGAAGAAGCAGGTTGGCGGCCACGCTCCTAGGATCGGCCCATGGCCGCCTACCTCGAGCTCCTGCCCGCCGTCGACATCAAGGGCGGGCGGGCCGTGCAGCTCGTCCAGGGCGTGGACGGGTCGGAGAAGACGTTCGGCGACCCGATCGAGGCAGCGCTGCGCTGGCAGGAGGCGGGCGCGGAGTGGATCCACCTCGTCGACCTCGACGCGGCCTTCGGTCACGGCCACAACCGCGACCTGCAGGCCGAGATCGTGGGCACCCTCGACATCCAGGTCGAGATGAGCGGCGGCATCCGTGACGACGAGTCGCTCGAGGCGGCGATGGCGACCGGGTGTCGACGGGTCAACATCGGGACCGCCGCGCTCGAGCAGCCCGAGTGGTGCGCCAGGGCGATCGCGACGTATGGCGACCGCGTGGCCGTCGGCCTCGACGTCCGCGGCCGGACGCTGGCCGCGCGCGGGTGGACCCGCGAGGGCGGCGACCTCTACGACGTCCTGGCCCGCCTCGACTCCGAGGGCTGTGCGCGCTACGTCGTCACCGACGTCAACAAGGACGGCATGCTGCAGGGTCCCAACCTCCAGCTCCTGCGCGACGTGTGCGAGGCGACCGACCGCCCCGTCGTCGCCAGCGGCGGGGTGACGACCCTCGACGACATCCGCGCGCTGATGGAGCTGGTGCCGCTCGGCGTCGAGGGCGCGATCGCCGGCACGGCTCTCTATGAGGGCCGCTTCAGCCTCGAGGACGCGCTGGAGCTCACCTTGCCCACGGGGGCGTGATGACGCTCGCCATACGAGTCATCCCGTGCCTGGACGTCGATGGCGGTCGGGTGGTCAAGGGCATCAACTTCGCCGAGCTCCGGGACGCGGGCGACCCCGTCGAGCTGGCGCGCACCTATGACGCCGAGGGCGCAGACGAGCTGACCTTCCTCGACATCTCCGCCTCCCACGAGGGGCGCGCGACCACGATGGAGGTGGTGAGCCGCTGCGCCGAGGAGGTCTTCATCCCGCTGACCGTCGGTGGGGGCGTCAGCAGCGTCGAGGACGTCGACCGGCTGCTGCGCGCGGGCGCCGACAAGGTCGCGATGAACACCGCGGCCATCCACCGTCCCGAGCTGATCGCCGAGGTGTCCGACCGCTTCGGCAGCCAGGTCCTGGTGCTCTCGGTCGACGCGCGGCGGGCCGCGGGCCAGCCGAGCGGCTTCGAGGTCACCACCCACGGCGGACGCAAGAGCGCCGGCCTCGACGCGATCGAGTGGGCTGCCCGGGCCGCCGCGCTCGGCGCCGGCGAGATCCTGCTCAACGCGATGGACGCCGACGGCACCCAGGACGGCTTCGATCTCGAGCTGATCCGCGCCGTACGCCGCGAGGTCTCGGTGCCCGTGATCGCGAGCGGGGGAGCCGGGACCGTCGACCACTTCGCGCCCGCGGTCGACGCAGGCGCCGACGCGGTGCTGGCCGCGACCGTCTTCCACTTCGGCAGCCTGCGCATCGGCGAGGTCAAGGCCGGACTCGCGGCCGCCGGCCACCCCGTCCGCTAGCCCGGTCGTCCACCGCCCCGCCGGTTGGCTCGCCGTCGGTGCTCCGGCATAACCTCGCACCCGTTGGTGTTGGAGGCTGGTGTGGTGACGACGAGGGGCGACGACGGGTGAGCGGGCAGGCACTGCACGACGACGTGCACCACGGATCGACCACCCGCGAGGGCTTCGCCGTCCTCGGTGTCGCGATCCGGCGAGAGCCCTGGGTCTTCACCGTTGCCACCCTCGGTGCCGTCCTGTTCGGGGTGCTGACCGTCGCCGACGCGTGGGTGCTCGGCTGGTCGACCCAGAACGTCCTGATCCCCGCCTTCGAGACCGGCGAGATCGGCACCGACCTGCTGCTGTGGGTCGTCGCGCTGTTCCTCGGGGTCGCGCTCCTGCGCGCTGTCGGCATCGTCGCCCGGCGCCTCGGTGGCGGGATCATGTACTACCGGATGCAGTCACACACCCGGCGCGCGGTCACCCGCCAATACCTCGCGCTGCCGATGGAGTGGCACCAGCGCCACCCGACCGGCCAGCTGCTCTCCAACGCCTATTCCGACGTCGAGGCCGCCTGGGCGCCGATCATGCCGCTGCCGATGGCGCTCGGCACCGTGGTGATGATGGTCATCGCCGTCATCCAGATGTTCATCGCCGACGTGGTGATGGCCGTCGTCGGGCTGCTGGTCTTCCCGGCAGTGGTGCTCGCCAACCTCGCCTACCAGCACTTCGCCTCCCCGTTGATGACCCGCGCCCAGGGCCTGCGCGCCGAGGTCAGCGAGATCGCCCACGAGTCCTTCGACGGCGCGATGGTGGTCAAGACGCTGGGCCGCGAGCCCGAGGAGACCGACCGCTTCCGGGCCAAGGCCAACGAGCTGCGCGACGTCAACATCCGGGCCGGACGCATCCGCGCAGCCTTCGACCCCACGCTGGCCAGCCTGCCCAACATCGGCGTGCTGGTGGTCCTCGGCGTCGGGGTGTCACGGGTGATGAGCGGCGCGACCGATGCCGGCGACGTTGTCACGGTCGCCTATCTCCTGACCATCGTCTCCTTCCCGATCCGCGCGATCGGCTGGCTCCTGGGCGAGTTCCCACGCTCCGTGGTCGGTTTCCGTCGCGCCAAGGCCGTGATCGACGCGACCGGCTCCATGACGTATGGCGACGCCGACCTCCCGCGCACCAACGCCGGTGGACACCTCGTGGTCGATGACCTGCACTACTCCTACGAGCCGCAGACCCCGCTGCTCGCCGGTGTGAGCTTCGACGTCCACCCCGGTCGCACGGTGGCCATCGTCGGGCCGACCGCCTCCGGCAAGAGCACCCTGACCAACCTGATGGCGCGCCTCGTCGACCCGGACACCGGTCACATCCGGCTGGACGGCACCGACGTGCGTGAGCTGCGTCGCGGCGAGCTCTCGCGCGACGTCGCGCTGGTGGCGCAGACCGCCTTCCTCTTCGACGACACCGTGCGCGGCAACGTCACCCTCGGTGCCGACGTGCCTGACGAGGACGTCTGGGCGGCGCTGCGGACAGCCCAGGCCGACGGCTTCGTGGCGGCGCTGCCCGACGGGCTCGACGCCAGGCTGGGGGAGCGCGGCACCTCGCTCTCCGGAGGGCAGCGACAGCGGCTCTCGCTGGCTCGCGCACTGGTGCGCCGGCCGCGGCTGCTGATCCTCGACGACGCCACCTCCGCGGTCGACCCCGAGGTCGAGGCCAGGATCCTGGCGTCAGTGCGCGACGACATGTCCGGCAGCGCGGCGAGCCTGGTCGTCGTGGCCTACCGCAAGGCGACGATCTCTCTGGCCGACCAGGTCATCCACCTCGACCAGGGCCGAGTCGTGGGTCAGGGGACCCACGCCGAGCTGCTCGCCACCAGCGCCGACTACGCCCGGCTCGTCAACGCCTACGAGGTCGATGCATGAACACCCCACGCAATCCTGCGCTTTCCCCGCTTCCCCCGCTTCGCTCCGCCAGCCCACGATTCCGCGGGGACCCCTTATGAGCACCCTGACCCCGACGTCCGGGACCCAGATGGACACCGGCGCCGACATCAAGGCGATGGAGACGATCCGTCTCGGCATGCGCTATTCGCCCGAGCTGCGCGAGGGGCTGGGTGTCACCCTGCTGCTGGCGGTCGTCGCCTCCTGTGGGCAGGTCGTCGTCCCGATCGCGGTCCAGCAGACACTCGACCGCGGCCTCAACGGTCCCGACGGTCCGCGGCTCGACTACGTCGTGTGGATGGGGGTCGCGGCGTTCCTCGCCGTCGTGGTGACCAGCCTGGCGTCGTACGCCATGACGAGCCGGCTCTTCACCACCTCCGAGCGTGGCCTGGCCACCCTGCGCACCCGGGCCTTCCGCCACGTCCACGACCTGCCGTTGCTGACCCAGAACACCGAGCGCCGCGGGGCGCTCGTCTCGCGCGTCACCAGCGACGTCGACCAGGTCAGCCAGTTCCTGGTCTTCGGTGGACTCATCTTCGTGGTCAGCATCGGCCAGATCCTGGTGGCGACTGCCCTCATGCTGTTCTACAGCTGGGAGCTCGCGCTGGTCGTGTGGCTCTGCTTCGCCCCGCTCTTCTTGTCGCTGCGGTGGTTCCAGCGACGGCTCTCTGCCGCCTACACCGTGGTCCGACACCAGGTCGGAGTGCTGATGGGTGCCATCTCCGAGCCGGTCGTCGGGGCATCGGTGGTGAGGTCCTACGGCGTGGAGGCCCGCACCCAGGAGCGCATCGACACCGCCATCGATGACTGGCAGGAGGCCTATCTCAAGGCCCAGACCTTCACCGTGGTGTCGTTCTCCCTGGGCGGCATCTCCGCCGGCCTCGCCAACGCCGGCGTGATCGTGATCGGCGTGCTGCTGGGCTTCACCTCCGACATGACGCCCGGCACGGTGCTGGCCTTCGCGTTCCTGGTGACGTTGTTCGTGGGCCCCGTCCAGATGGGCACCCAGATCCTCACCGACGCGCAGAACGCGATCGCCAGCTGGCGACGCACGCTCGGCATCCTCGAGACGCCGGCCGACCTGATCGATCCCGGGCCCGAGGGGGTGTCGCTGCCGCGTGGGCCGATTGACGTCACGTTCGAGCGGGTCGGCTTCGCCTACCCCGGCGGGCCACCGGTGGTCATCGACCTCGACCTCCACATCGACGCCGGCACCCGGGTCGCCGTGGTGGGGGAGACCGGCTCCGGCAAGTCGACCGTCGCCAAGCTGCTGACGCGGCTGATGGATCCCGTCGAGGGTGCAGTGCTGCTCGACGGGATCGACGTGCGCACCATCGACTCGGGGTCGCTGCGACGCAGCGTCGTGCTGGTGCCGCAGGAGGGTTTCCTCTTCGACGACACCATCACCGCCAACGTCCGCTACGGCAGGATCGACGCCACGGAGGCCGAGATCCGCGCGTCGGCCGAGGAGCTGGGGCTGACCGGCTGGCTCGAGGGGCTCCCTCGCGGCCTCGACACGCAGGTTGGCCAGCGCGGCGAGTCGCTCTCGGCCGGCGAGAGGCAGCTCGTGGCGTTGCTCCGGGCGCATCTCGCCGATCCCGACCTGCTCGTGCTCGACGAGGCCACGAGTGCTGTCGACCCCCACCTGGAGATGCAGATCGGGCGCGCCCTGGAGCGACTGATGGCGTCGCGCACGTCGGTCACCATCGCTCACCGGCTCTCGACTGCGGAGAACGCCGACGAGGTGATCGTCATGGACAAGGGTCGGGTCGTGCAGCGCGGGCATCACAGCGACCTGCGCAACGAGGTCGACAGCATCTATGCCGGACTGCACGCGAGCTGGGTCGCACAACACGACGTCTAACTGCCTCGATCGGCTTCCACCCACCGGTTAGGGTCATGACGTGAAGTCCGCGGGCAAGCGCATCGTGGTCGAAACGCTGGGCTGGATCCTCCTTCTGGCCGGCGTGGCGGCGGTCTTCCTGCCCGGTCCTGGGCTGCTGGGCATCTTCGCCGGCCTGGCACTGCTGTCCCGGCAGTACGAGTGGGCCGACCGCCGGGTCGAGCCCGTGCGGCTGCGCGCGATGCTCGGCGCCGCCGAGGGTGTGGAGACCTGGCCCCGGATCGTGCTGTCCGCTCTCGCCGCGGTCGGCCTGGCGGCGTGCGGCGTGCTCTGGATCATGAAGCCGCCGGCCCCTGAGTGGTGGCCCTTCGTCGAGACGTGGTGGCTGCCCGGCGGCATGTGGACCGGCATCACCCAGGTCGCCTCCGCGTTCATCGCCGTCGGCCTGATCGTCTACAGCTATCGCCGCTTCCACGACCAGCCCGACGCGGTGGACAAGCTCAAGAAGGCGATCAAGGACAGGTCGGCGAAGGAGCCGGTTTCGTGACTGGCGGCAGGCGCCTGTAGAGTCGCGGCCGCAACCACACGGGCGATTGGCGCAGTGGTAGCGCGCTTCGTTCACACCGAAGAGGTCACTGGTTCGAACCCAGTATCGCCCACCAGCTCCATGACCGCCTCTGACCTGCAAAGCACAGCAGGTCGGAGGCGATCGACATTTCAGTTCCCACATCGGCGGCTGACCCTGGTCGGGTGGGCGGGGTTGACCTCGGTGGTGTCCCGGACCCGGATATGACTCTCGTCACCAGCACAGAGCCCGAATACTGGGACAACTCAGTGGGGTCACCCAACGCGCCAAGATGTCTGTGAGTATACGGCCGTTCGTGAGGCTGGTTCGGGGAGAATGGGGGAGAGCTTTTGCCTGCGCAATTGGTTCCTCGGGTCCTGCTGTTGGGTTGGAAACCCGAGGCCGCGGCCAAGCAGCTGCACGAATTGGGGGCCCGTGTCGTATGTGTGGCTTCGTTGCCAGAGGCTGACGCCGCCTTCCGGGCCGAATGCGTCGAAGAAGTAGTTCCTGTTGCTGACCCGTCCAATGTCGAACAAGTATTGGCAGCCGTCGCGAGAGCTGGGTATTCGCTGACGCAGTTCGACGTGGTCGCAGGCGCCTACGAGTTCACGGTTGTTCCTGCTGCCGTGGTCGGCCAGCTCGCGGGTGCGCGGGCTCAACCCGTCGCCGTCGCGCTGGCACTGCGCGACAAGCTTCTCCAGAAGACACTGGTCCGTTCCGCCGGTGTCGCCGTGGCCAGGTGCGAAGCATGTGAGTCACCGGACGCCGTGGTCGAGGCGATTGAGCGCGTCGGTGGTCTTCCGGTCGTGGTCAAGCCTCTTGCCGGGGCCGGAGCGCGTGACACCTACCGGCTGAGCTCGATGGTGGAGGTCGAGGAGTGGGTCGGCGCAGCTGCGGCCGAGCCATGTCTTGTGGAGGAGTTCGTGGATGGGCGCGAACTCCATCTCGATGGTGTGGTTCGCGAGGGGCACGTGGGTGTCCTGGCCGTCTCGCGCTACTTGAGCAACGTCATCGACATCCGTCAGGGAGCCGATGTGGCGTCGGTGTGTCTTCCTCCTGCCAGGAACGTCGAGCTGTACGCACATGCCCACTCATTGGTGGGTCAGGCGCTGCACGCGCTGGGCCACCTGGATGGCGTGTTCCACCTCGAGGCCTTCGAGCAGTCCGAGGGTGGGCTCGTGTTCAGCGAGTGTGCGGGTCGAGTCGGGGGCGGGCGGATCGACGAGGTCATCCGCTTGGCCACCGGAGTCGATCTGTATCGGCACTGGGCGCTGGCCGCTCTCGGACAGATCGCCCACGACTGTTCCTCTGCGACCACGATCGTGCCGGACGCCCAGACCTACGGGTTTGCGCATCTGACAGCACCCCGCGGCAGGATCGTCTCCTTGCCAGGGACCGAGGAGCTGCTGGAACGGACGGGGATCGTTCATGCAGAGCTGAAGCTCAGTCCTGGCATGTCGATGGATGACAGCAGTCGTGACTCCAACACTCGGGCCGGTCGAATCATCGTTCGGGGCAGTGACCCCGCGTCCGTGGTGGACACGCTGACAGATGCAGTCCGTTGGTTCCGCAGCGCGGTTGTCGTCGACTGATTGACGCGGGGCCGCCGCCATCGCTGCTGGCTGCTCTGATGCATGGGCTGAAGACACACGAAGTAAACAAGCGTGCGCAGACACACAATTCGGGGGGAACATGCGGGAAAAGACACTTCTGGGCGGTGCAGCAATCGATTCTCTTGGATCGGGGCTGTTCATGGCGTCTGCCCCGGTCTATTTTCTCAGCCTTCGCCATTTCGAGCCCACCACCGTCGCATTGGTCCTCACGGTGGCCGCAGCTTGTGGCTTGCTCACTCCGATGCCCGTTGGGCGACTTGCTGACCGGGTCGGTCCGGTCCGTACGTACTTTTTTCTCGCGCTGGTCCGGGCGGGCGGCTACGCGGCCTACGCACTGGTCGAGGACGTGTGGCAGTACGCCACGCTGACGTGTCTCCTCGTCGCAGCGGACAGGGCGTCCTCACCTCTCTTCCAGATCATCGTCGCGGGTGTGACGGACGAGAGTCGCCGAGTGCGGGTGCTGTCGCGGGTTCGGGCGGTTCGCAACGTCGGCCTCACTGGGGGGATCCTGCTGGCGGGCCTGGTGATAGTCACCGAGTCAGCCGCCGTCTACCGGGCCGCATACCTGATGGACGGCCTCACCTACGTCTTGCTGGCTGGCGCGGTCTATCGGGCGACCAGGGGAGCAGTCCCGACCCGGCCGGCGCCGGCCAGCGATGGGCCAGTGCATGAGCGGCCGCGTGGGTCCTCGCCGCTGCGCAACCGCGACTACATGATCTTCACGTTCTGCAGCGGTGTCTTCACTCTCTACGACACGCTGGCCATCACTCTGCTACCGATCTGGCTGATCACCTCCACCGACCTGCCGAAGACCAGTCTTCCGGTCCTGCTGGCGGTGAACACGGTCCTCACCGTGGTCCTGCAGCTCCTTCTCCCGGCGATGCTGGAGAAGCGGACGGCAAGGGGTACGGCCATGCGAGTTGCTGCCGCGCTGCTGGTCACGGCCTGTGCCCTGTTCGCGGCCTCGGAGACGGTGGGGCTGTACTCGGCTGTAGCACTGGCACTCGGTGCTGTTGTCGTCCTGACCATCGGCGAGAACCTGCATGCAATCCTCGCCTGGGAATGGTCCTACACCATGGCTGACCCGAGGAGCCAGAGCCATTACCTGGGCGCCTTCAGCCTCGGGGTCTCCCTCCAGCAGCTCGTCGGTCCACTTCTGCTGGTGGCCGTCTTCATGCCTCTTCAAACCGCTGGCTGGGCACTGCTGGGGTTGCTGTTCCTGGTGTCAGCCGAGGGTCTGATCTGGGCCGTGGGCCGGCTGCGGAGCGAGTCTGAGTGCGCACAGGACTCGAGTGGATCGCCAGAGCTCGTCCTTGTTGTCGAGGGAGAAACCCGTGCCAGTGCCTGACATGAACCTCGAACACGCGCCTTCGCCGTCACCCGGTGCCCGCTCGCGACATGATGATGGGACAAGTCGCTGCTTCGTGCTCGGTGGCGAAGTCATGTCGCCAGTCATGTTGCTCCGCGAGTCCGCGTTGCAGAACAACATCGAGAACATGGCTGAATTCGCCGACAGGCATGGGGTCCTGATCGCTCCTCATGCCAAGACGACGATGTCCGGCGAACTGGTGCGGCGCCAGTTGGGTGCGGGCGCCTGGGGGATGTCGGTGGCCAATGGGGCACAACTTCGAATCGTTCGTTCTTTCGGCGTGAAGCGGTTGCTCCTGGCAAATCAGCTGGTCGATACGGCGACGATCAGATGGATGGTCGACGACTTGAACAGTCATCCCGAAAACGAGTTCTGCTGTTTCGTGGACTCGGTGGAGGGAGTCGACCTGCTGGAGAACGTTCTGCGCTCCACACCACCCCGACGTCGGGTGCGGGTTCTTGTGGAACTGGGGCCTACGGCGGGCAGAGCAGGCTGCCGAACCATCGACCAGGCGCTCTTGGTGGGTGAGGCCGTGGATCGAGCCTCGCACCTCGCACTGGCCGGCGTGGCGGGCTACGACGGTGTCGTGGGCGAGAACCGCTCCCAGGACACGGTGCGGGCCGTGCACAGCTTCTGCGATTTCGTCGATCAGGTGACCACACGGTTGGAAAGGCTTGAGCTGCTGCGGCCCGGCACGTCCATGATCAGTATGGGTGGCGCATTCTTCGACCTCGTGACCGAGCATTTCGTTGCCCTGCGCGCAGACCGTCCCGAGCGGATCTTGTTGCTGAGGCCGGGGGGCTACATCTCTCACGATCAGGGTCTGTATGCGCGGGTCACTGCTGTTGGGGCCGAGTCGAGCCCGGTGCGACTCGAGTCCGCCCTCGAGCTGTGGGGTCGTGTGCTCTCCCGCCCCGAACCGAACCTGGCGATCCTGGACATCGGTCGCCGAAATGCCCCCTATGACCAAGACCTGCCTACACCGGTGACCATCCGGTCTGCAGACGGCAGCGAGATCCGCAGTGCACACGGAATGCGCATCACCCAGCTCAGTGATCAACATTCTTATCTGAGATTCGAAGAGAATGCCGGCCCGGCAGTCGGAGAGTGGGTCGGATGTGCCGTATCCCATCCGTGCACAGCATTCGACAAGTGGCGCGAGCTCCTTGTGATCGATGACGACTACACCGTCGTCGGACGCGTCACCACACGGTTTTGAGATAGAGACGAAGGCGGAGGAAGAAGTTCTATGAGACCCATTGTGATCTACACCGGCGGCACGCTGGAAGACCCTGACATGGCCAAGACGGCTCACGCCATCGCCCGGTTCCTGCCCGACCAAGTGCACAGCGTGTGGGACAGCAAGAGCGCAGGGGCGCTGCTGAGCGACATCGTCCCTGGAAGCATGTGTCGCGCCCCCGTCGTGAGCGCTCTGGACCAAGGGTTGGACGAGTTCGACCTGGTCATCGGCTTCGCCCCTATCGGAGGGGACCTGACGGAGTCCCAGCGCGCCGACCTTGCTGCAGCGATGCGGCCCGGTATCCGTCTGGTCAACGGGCTGCACGAGCCGCTCGACCTGCCCGGCACCCTCAACCTCCGCCACCTGCACGCCACCTCTCGCCCTATCGCGCAGGGGATGGAGTTCGACTCCTTCCGGGTCCTCACGGTCGGTACGTCGCATGCGATGGGAAAGATGACCGCCACGGTCGCTGTGCATGAGGAGATGAGCCGGCGTTCAGTTGACGTCGCCTGGGTCGCCACCGGGCAGACCGGCATGATTCTGGCAGGCGAGGGCCGGGTGCTCGACTCGATCCCTGTGGACTTCGTGCCAGGGCACATCGAACAGATGCTCTCGGAGGTGGACCGAGAGGGGCGGATCGTCCTGGTCGAGGGACAGGGCTCCATCTTCCATCCGAGCTATTCAGGTCTCACCGCATCCCTCTTCCACACCGTTGCGCCACAGGCGTTCGTCCTGTGCGCGCGAATCGGGCAGGATCATCACCTCGGGTTCAGGCAAAGGATCCCGTCCGTGCAACAGGCGCTGGAAGGCTACGCGGCCCTCGGGGCGGCCCTGGGCGTCAAGTCCTCCTGCGTCGCTGTCAGCCTCGACTCCTCTCGCTCGACCCCGGAGCGGTACTACGAGGAGAAGGCACGCCTCTCCCAGGCGACGGGGCTCGTCGTCGTGGATCCGGTGTACGAAGGATCTGCCGAACTGATCGCGGACGCGATCCTTGCCCGCATGGGAGAGGGCGTGTGAGCAAGTGGGCCAACCTGCGACTGATCGAGAGCTTCGGGATCGGAGTCGCCGTGCCGCCGTGGATCCTGATCCCGGAGGGTGAACCGTGTGACGTCGCTGCCTTGACGGGTTTGGACGGCGACCTCTTCGCAGTCCGCAGCTCAGCCAATTGCGAGGACGGGGCGTTGAACAGCTTCGCGGGGATATTCGAGTCCCGGCTCTGTGTTCCGCGCAGTGAGGTCACGGATGCGGTCACGGCGGTCCGGGCATCGGCGCACACCGAGAGGTGCAAGGTCTATCTGGACCAAGTCGGGTTGAGCAGCACCCAGATCTCGATGGACGTGATCGTCCAGCGCATGCTCAGTGCGCGAATCGCTGGGGTCGCTTTCTCGCGTCATCCGCTCCGGCCGGACTCGGGCACCTTGATCGAGGTCGTCCACGGGCTGGGCGAGACCTTGGTCGGTGGTCAGTCCCACGGCGACCAGATCGAGCTGGATGCCAAAGGCAACACTCTGACCTATCAGGTCGCTCATCAGTCTCATCGGCTTGTCGCTGGACCAGTTCGACCCGTGCGCGAACCGGTTCCCCTCTTGGAGCAGTCGGCGATGAAGATGACGGCGGGGGAGATCGCTGAGATCGACGCCCTGGTGCGAGCGCTGCGGACCCGCATGGGGTGCGAGATCGACGTGGAGTTCGCCTACGCGAAGAACGACCTCTACTTGCTGCAGGCAAGGCCGCTGACCGGTTCGACTTCTTGATTGGATGGTGACTCACCATGTGCGGAATTCTCGGCTCGATCGGGTCCTCTCCCGACCGGGAGATGTTTGCCAATGCCCTGTCAGGGATGGAGCATCGGGGGCCGGACGCCCTCAGGCAGATCGACGTACGGCTCGGTGACCGGCGTGTGCTGTTGGGGTTCGCGCGGCTGGCCATCCAGGACCTTTCTCCCGCGGCGGACCAACCGTTGTCGCGGGGGACCTGCACGGTCCTGTTCAACGGCGAGATCTACAACGCCGACCGGGTGCGCGAGGAGCTCTCGGGGCGAGGGAGCACCTTCATCACCACGGGTGACGCCGAGGTGGTTGCCGAGGCGATCAGTGTCTTCGGGTTCCTTGCAGCCGTGAAGCGGTTCGACGGGATGTTCGCCATCGCGGCATATGACCATGTCCAGCAAAGGCTGTGGCTGGCGCGCGACCGATTCGGGATCAAGCCACTGTTCGTCCACTGCAGTGGCGGCGAGCTGGCCTTCGCCAGCGAGGTGGCAGCACTCCTTGACCTGATCCCGTCGCTGACTGCAGACGTGGACATCGACTATCTCGCCCGCAAGAGTCTCCTCGACCCCTTCATCGGCTTCGACCCCACCCGCACGGCTTTCCGTCAGGTGCAGGCCCTGGCGCCGGGAACCGTCGCCACGTGGCACGAGGGAATCTTGAGCGAGACCCCCTACTACGATCTCCTGGAAGCGGCGAACGCCCCCCGCGACCCGATCGACCTGTCGGAGACCTTCGCCCGCGTCGTCCGTGAGCACACGGTCTCCGATGCGTCCTTGGGCTTCGCTCTGTCCGGCGGGCTGGACTCATCTCTCATCCTGGCGACGGCCGCAGCCCAAGGGGGTGACCTGGTCGCTTTCACTCTCGACTTCGGTCCCAACAGCCTCGAGTTCGACGAGGACGGCAGGTGGGCCGCGTTGCTGGCACAGCGGCTGCTGTCGACGAGTGGGCGGCACGAGATCCTCCCGTCCCCGCCTCCGTGGACCCTGGAGCAGATCGACGCATGTGTTCGAACCCTGGCGAGTCCGCTCTACGACGACCGGGTCCGCGTCTGGGACCACATCTATTCCCAGGTCTCGCGCACAGGGGTCCGGGTGGTGCTCAACGGTCAGGGAGCGGATGAGTTCTGGTACGGGTACTACCCCCAGATCTGGAGCTGGTTCTCGCAGATCTATCACCGGCCCCACGAAGCCGATTCATATCTGGACTACTTCCGCACTCGGTGGCACGAGTCTCCGCTGTCGGGTGTGCTGGATCCGGCGCACGAGGCGCGTCTGGACGATCTCGCGCGCGAAGTCTTCCAAACCGTCGACGATCAAGGGAGTGGCAATGACACACGCCGGAAGGTCTCGGCATTCTTGGTGCGCACCTGCCTCGGCGCGATCCTTGAGTTCGAGGATCTCATGTCGATGAGGAGCGGCGTCGAAGTGCGAGTGCCGTTCCTGGATCGCGAGCTGGCTGAGGAGGCCTTCCGGATCCCGTCCGCGCAACACCTTCCCGGCGACGAGCCGTCCGGCAAGGCGCTCCTCAAGGACGCACTGGGTGGGTGTCTTCCGTCCGAGATCGTCCACCGGCGCAAGCAGCCCTTGCCGAAGACGACGTCGGGAGGCGCCGAGCTGCTCGCCCTCTTCGAGGAGCATCTGCCACAGATGCGCGAACACCCGCTCGTGCAGGCGCTCTATCTGCCCGAGGAGCTCAAACGCCTGGTGGATCCCGGGGTCGAAGGGTCCTTCTACGGCAATCTGGACGAGGCGCGCCTCCAAGTGCTGAGCACCTGGCGGTTCGGAGAGGTGTTCCATGGATGAGCTGCTCTTGCAGTGGGAGTCGCCTGTGCTCGACTACTACTGGTGCCACCACCTGCTCCACGACGTCTACGTCTCTGGCGAAGTACGGGCCATCCTCGGTGATCAGGAGCGGCAGTGGCTCGCATCCTGCGACGAAGACGGATTCGGCTTCTGGATTCCACAAGGAGAGGTGTCGCGCATGGCCGCGGCCGCGCGCGAGTTCTATGCCGATGCGGCTCGCCTGAGCGCCTATTTCGCCCTGATCGAGGATCTCTCGTCGGAACTGGAGAAGCTCCCCTGGGAGCCGGATGGGGAAACCTCGCTGGCGGGTCTTCACACGCTGGAGACGCTCTTCCACCGAGCCATCAGCCTCCACCTGTGCAGTCAACCCCACTTGACGGCGGTGGTTGACGCCGCGCTCATGCAGGGGCTTGACGAGCTCGAGCTCCTGCCGGAGGCACGTCAAGAGGTGTTGGACTGGCTGCTGCGTCCGCGCCGGCTGCCGCAGGTCCTGCGCGAGCGCTTGGAGTGGCACGACAACGTGTTGGCCGCGGCGGCCGGGGACCAGCGAGATCGTCTGTTGGCGCACCACGCCACCTGGACCTACCTCACCGCTGGGGACTCCAAGCAACCGACAAGCGTGTCCGACCTCCAACACCGGCTCCACGTCGATCAAGAGGACCTGGAGACCGTCGGGATGCAGGCCGACAGGCTACGAGCCGCCGCGTCGGGGATCCTCAACCCGATGCCATCCGTGTTGGCCGGACAGGATGAGCTGTGCGCGCGAGCAGCGGTGGTCAGGGACCTGTCGTACTACCGCTTCATGACCCGTCAGTGCTGGATGAAGGTCTGGTACCTGATGGAACAGGCACGGGCCAGGCTGGGCATGGTCGAGGACGGCCTCGTCGCCGAGGAGGTTTTCGAGGGCCGACCCACCCGAGGTGATCGCTCCAGCTACGTCCTGGAATGCACCGACGGTTTCATGGAGCTCTTCTACAACGGGACCGATGTGGCCAGACGGGGCGAGAGGCTCTCGATGGAGACGATGCTTGGTTCACGGGTCCTGACCGGTGCCACCGGCTTTCCTGGGCGGGTCCGTGGCGTGGTGCTCAACATTTCATGGACCGACTCCTTGGAGGCCAAGCGAGACCTGATCGGCGATGACACGATCCTCGTGACGCCGCAGACGACGCCGGACTTCGTCCCGTTGCTCAACCGCTGTGCCGGCCTGGTGACCGATGAAGGAGGGCTGACGGGGCACGCCAGCATCATTGCCCGCGAGATGAGACTGCCCGCGCTCATCGGAACACGCTTCGGAACCAAGCTCCTTCGAGACGGAGACGTGGTGGAGCTGGACGCCTCGGCGGGAAGGATCGACATTGTTCACCGATGAAGCCACCGAGACGCTCGTGGTTCCCCCGCAGACGAACCCGTGCCGGGTGTTCTCCTGGTGGGGTGGAAGCTGCCAGCCGTCCGGGCGCTGCGGATGTTTGGTGTCGAGGTGACGTGCGTCCTTCGGCACGCAGAGAAGCGTGCCCTGCCGGTCATGGACGGTGTCACCCTGATCCCTGTGGCCGACCCTGCCGACGTGGAGGGCGTGCTGGCCGCGCTCTCCTGGTCGCGACCTTTCGTCGCCGTGGTCAGCGCCCAGGAGTGGGGACAAGTCACGGCCGCGGTCCTCGGCGGCGTGCTGGGCACCAGGGCGATGTCACTCGACGTGGCCATGGCGATGCGGGACAAGTTCGTGCAGAAGTCGCGGATACGCTCAGCTGGCCTCGACGTCGCCCGCTGCCGTGTCCTGCCCTTCGTGGCTGACATCGTCGGCGAAGTCGGCCAGATCGGCGGATTCCCGGTCGTCGTCAAGCCGCTCAACGGGCTTGGTGCGCGCGACACCCTGCGGCTCTCGTCCGCGGCCGAGGCGGTGGAATGGGCAGTCTCGGCAGAGGGCGGCCCGTGGCTTGTCGAGGAGTTCGTCGCCGGGTCCGAGCTGCATCTCGACGGGGTGGTCCAGAGCGGTCACGTCACGACTCTCACGGTGTCGCGCTACCTCGAAAACCTCATGGAGGTGCATGGGGGAGCTCTCGTGGGATCCGTCTGCCTCTCGCCGATGGCTGACGGAAATCTCTATGAGCAGGGCGGTCTGCTGGCAGAGCGCGCGCTGGCCGCGCTCGGGCATCGTGACGGGGTCTTCCACCTGGAGGCATTCGAGCAACCCGATGGGCGTCTGGTGTTCAGTGAGTGTGCCGGCAGGGTTTCCGGTGGTCGGGTCGACGACGTGACGCGGCTGGCGACCGGCGTCGACCTCCACCTCAGCTGGGCCGCGGCGGCCCTCGCGGAAGAGATCGCAGCTCCGCGAGGGCGCGCAGACGCCGCCAGAGCGAAGCAGGAGCGGGTGTTCGGATGCGCAAACCTCACCGCCCCGGCGGGTGTCATCGCCCAGATGCCGCGAAGCGAGGACGTCCTGGCCCGTCCAGGGGTCATCCAGTGCTCGCTGCGCCATGGGGTCGGTGACCGACTGGGAAGGAGGACCCAGTCGTTCGACCGGGTCGGTGAGGTGGTCGTCGCCGGTGCCGACTGGGCCGAGGTCGATCGCAATCTGCGCCAGTGTGCTCTCTGGTTTGCCTCCTCGGTGCGGTCGCACTGAGCACCAGCGTGCACTGCGGTCGCTGACTCTTGACGCACAATCATTGCGGACGCTGGGGAAGGCCATGCGCCGATGCCGCCCAGGGGCATTGACCATCTTCACGCTCGGGATGATCAAGGTCAGCGCGGGCGCGCGACATCACCGCCACCGTCCACGTAGCGCAGAGCACCGAGACCCAGGTCCAGCGCCTTCACCGGCGCCGGGGTGATCGGCACCGCCGGGACGGACTACTCCTCAGGCACCATCGTGATCGCCCCGCAGGGGCACTCGGCCACGCACAGCCCGCAGCCCTTGCAGAAGTCGAAGTCGAACTCATACCCGCCCGGCCCAGGTGCGCCGATCTTCTTCACCGCGTTGTCGGGGCACACCCCGAAGCAGTTGTCGCAGCCGAAGCAGTTGCCGCACGACAGGCAGCGCCTCGCCTCGAAGAGGGCGGACTCGGGGTCGAGCCCCTGCACGACCTCGTCGAAGGTCCCCGCCCGGCGGGCACCCTCGAGCCGTGGCCGCACGCGGTGCGGGGCGTCGCTGTAGTACCAGGTCGTGAGGTCGTCGAAGGCGGCCAGCGACCTCTGCGGAACAGGCGGACATGTCGTCCCGCGAAGCCACGCGTCGATGTGGCGGGCTGCCGTCTTGCCGTGCCCGACGGCCACGGTGACGGTCCGGTCCGACGGCACCATGTCGCCGCCGGCGAAGAGCCCGATCCGGCCCGTCATCATCGAGGGGTCGACATCGACGACGCCGCCGGTGGTGGTGATGCCGTCCAGCCCGTCGAGAAGGGCGAGATCGGCGTCCTGGCCCAGGGCGAGCACCAGGCTGTCGGCAGCCAGCTCCTCCATCTCGCCGGTCGGCTGCGGGAACCCGGTCTCGTCCAGCTCCATCTTCTCGATGAGCAGCACGCCCTCGTCGGCGTGCTTGACCGTCGACAGCCACTTCATCCGGATGCCCTCGTCGAGAGCCTCCTGCACCTCGGAGTCGTGCGCCGGCATCCGGTCCCGTGTCCGGCGATAGACCACCACCGCATCCGTCGCCCCGAGCCGCCTCGCGGTCCTGGCGGCATCGAGGGCGGTGTTGCCGCCGCCGTAGACCGCCACTGTGCGCCCGAGCAGTGGCGCCGTACCCCCCTCGACGTCGTGCAGCAGGGAGACGGCGTCGACGATGCGGGCCGCCTCGCCGGCGGGAACGTAGGCCCGACGGCCGACGTGCGCACCGACGGCGAGGAAGACGGCGTCGTACGTCGCCAGCAGCGGCTCCAGGTCGTCGACCCTGCTGCCCAGCTCGAAGTGGACGCCCAGGGTCTCGATCCTCGCGATCTCCTCGTCGACCACGTCGCGAGGCAAGCGGTAGGCCGGGATGCCGTAGCGCATCATCCCGCCCGGTCGGTCCTCTGCGTCGCGGAGGGTGACGTCGTGCCCCAGCAGCCGAAGGAACCACGCGGCCGACAGACCGGACGGTCCGGCGCCCACCACGAGGACGCGCTTGCCGGAGCCGGGCGCGGGGGTCGGCAACGCCCAGCCCTCGACACGGGCCTGGTCACCGAGGAAGCGCTCGACGGCATTGATGCCGACGGCCTCGTCGATCTCCGCGCGGTTGCACGCGGTCTCGCAGGGGTGGTAGCAGACCCGACCCATGATCGCGGGGAACGGGTTGTCGGCCAGGATCCGTCGCCACGCTGCTTCGTAGCCGCCCTCCTCGGCGAGGTAGAGCCACTGCTGGATGTCTTCCCCGGCCGGGCAGGCGTGGTTGCACGGCGGCAGGTTGGAGACGTAGACCGGCCGCTCGGTGCGCCAGGTGCCGGTGTGGTTGGCCAGGCTCGAACCCACGTCGAGCGTGATGGCGAACGGCCGCTGCGGCATGCCGAGATCGGTCAGGCGCTGCTCGGTCATGACTCCTCCAAGAGCCCGTAGCGACGGATGTTCTTGTCGGCCTGTGCCTGCACGCGCGCGATCACGTCGTCGCGCCGGCGGGGCGAGAAGAGGTGCGCGAACCGCTTCTGCATCGACAGGTAGTCCTCCACCGGCACCTGCCTGCGGATGGGGGTGACTCCGGTGACCTCCCCGCCCTCCGCCTCGAACACGGGGAAGAGTCCCGACTGCGTCGCACCGCGCGCCACGGCGAGCGTCGCCGACGACTCTGACCCCCACCCCAACGGACACGGCACGAGGACGTGGAGATAGCGCGCTCCACGCATCGACATCGCCTTGGTCGCCTTGGCCTCCAGGTCGTGGAGATCGGCGACGGTGGCGGTGGCGACGTAGGGGATCTCGTGGGCCATCGCAATTCGTGGCACGTCCTTGCCCTGCCCGAACACGTTGCCCGGGTCGTCGCCGACCGCCTGGGTGGTCATCGTCCGCGCGGCCGGCGGGGTGGCCCCGGAGCGCTGGACGCCGGTGTTCATGTAGCCCTCGTTGTCGTAGCAGATGTAGAGCACGTCGTCGTTGCGCTCGAACATGCCCGACAGGCACGCGAAGCCGATGTCGACCGTGCCGCCGTCACCGCCCTGCGCGACCACGCGGATGTCGTCGCGCCCCTGCGCCTTGAGCGCCGCGGCCACCCCCGTCGCCACGGCGGGGGCGTTGCCGAACAGCGAGTGCAGCCAAGGCAGGCGCCACGAGGTCTCGGGGTAGGGGGTGGAGAACACCTCCAGGCAGCCCGTCGCGTTGACGGCGAACATCTGCCCCTTCGTGGCAGCCATCGCCGCGTCGAGGGCGTAGCGCGCACCGAGGGCCTCTCCGCAGCCCTGACAGGCGCGGTGACCGGAGGTGATCGCGTTGCTGCGGTCGCTCTCGGCCTGGACGGTGCGCACCTCCAGCGGCAGCAGCCGGTTGCCGACCGCGAACGAGCCGACCTGGTAGAAGCGGATGGGAGCCTCTGTCATGGCTGCACTCCTCAGTGGGGGGCGGACCGCACGGTCCCGAGGTCGCGGAGCAGGTTCTCGGCCATCGGCCCGGACCGGACATCGGCGCGCTGGCGTGCCAGCTCGGCGTCGACGAGGTCGTGGTTGAGATCGAGGAAGGTCAGGGGCGCGAGGCGGTCGGCCATCGCCTCCTCGAGCATGGCGTGCAGGCTCCTCTTCAAGATCGGCCGGCCGCCCAGGCCTGCGATCACGGTGTAGTTGGGCGGCACCGTGTGACCGCGAAACGCCATCCGCACGTGGGAGTCGACGATCCCGCCGATGCCGGCGCTGAAGGCCTTCTCGACCACGACGAAACGCATCACGCCCGCGAGCGCGTGGCGCACCGCCTCGAGCGGGAAGGGCCGGAACGAGGTGATCCCGAGGACGCCGATCCGCTCCCCGCGCTCGCGGCGCTCGTCGACCACGTCCTTGATGGTGCCGAGCGCCGAGCCGAGGGCGATGACTGCGGTCTCGGCGTCGTCGAGGCGGTAGGGGCGCACCAGCCCCCCGGCCTCGCGCCCAGTGATCGCGGCGTACTCCAGGGCCACCTGGGGGATCAGGTCGAGCGCCTGGACCTGTCGGTCGTGGGCGAGGTAGCGGACCTCGGTGAAGGCCTCCGGCCCGACCATCGCCCCGATCGAGACCGGGTCGTCGACGTCGAGCACCTGGCGCGGCTGGAAGGGCGGCAGGAAGGCCTCGACCTGCTCGAGCGTGGGCAGCTCGACCTGCTCCACGGCGTGCGTGAGGATGAAACCGTCCATGCACACCATGACCGGCAGGCTCAGTGCCTCCGCGATGCGGAAGGCCTGCACGTGCAGGTCGGCGGCCTCCTGGTTGGTCTCGGCATAGAGCTGCAGCCATCCGGAGTCGCGCTGGCTCATGGCGTCGGAGTGGTCGTTCCAGATGTTGATGGGGGCACCGATGGCGCGGTTGGCCACCGTCATCACGATCGGGAGGCCGAGTCCGGAGGCGTTGTAGACGGCCTCGACCATGTAGAGGAGGCCTTGGCTCGCCGTCGCGGTGTAGGAGCGAGCGCCGGTGGCGGACGCGCCGATGCACACGCTCATCGCAGCGAACTCGGACTCGACGTTGACGTATTCGCAGCCCGGGAGCTCTCCGGACTTCACCAGCCTGCTGAGGGTCTCGACGATGTGGGTCTGCGGACTGATCGGATAGGCGCCGATGACCTGTGGGCGGCACGCGGCCACGGCCGCAGCGACCGCCTGTGACCCCTCGATCTGCACGGGCACGTCTCAGCCCACCTTCCTTGCGCTGACGAGGTCGTAGGCAGCCTGCGCAGCGGACACGTTGCCCTCGGCGATGCCACCGGGGAACTTCGCCCGGATTGCCGCAGCGACCGCGTCGAGGTGGACGATGCCGGTCATCGCCGCCAGCCCACCCAGCAGCGCGGCGTTGGGCATCGGGCGCCCGACGTGCTGCCTGGCGAGGTTGGTCGCGTCCACGGTGAGCACGTGCCCTGCTTCGAGAGATTCGATGCCGAGCTGACCGGGCGTCTCCCTGCTGTTGATGAGCACCCACCCGTCACTGCGCAGCCCGGCGAAGACATCGACCTGGTGCAGGAGGGTGGCGTCCTGGACCACGAGCGCGTGCGGCTCCATCACCGGCTCGCGGGTGCGGATCACCTCGTCGCCGATGCGGCAGTAGGAGACGACCGGTGCCCCGGTGCGCTCACTGCCGAAGCTCGGGAACGCCTGGGCGTGCCGACCTTCCGCGAAGGCCGCCTCGCTCAGCAGCTCAGCTGCGGTGACCACACCCTGTCCTCCGCGCCCGTGCAGCCGGACCTCGAACAGGCCAGCTGCGACCGGGCTCGCTGTGGACTGCATGGCGTCGACCTCCTGCCTGTCGTCACACCATCATCGGTCGCTGGGCCACCGCTGGACAGGGCCCTTGGTCCCGCGTGCGCGGGACGACTTCCGCGAAGGCCTCGCCGACTGGTCACGGGGCCGTCTCGGTGTGGACCGAGACGGATCCGAGGCTGCCGAGCTCGGCACGCACCTCGACGCCTGCACCGAGGGGTATGGCGGCTGTGGCTGCTCCGGCCAGGACGACCGAGCCGGCGGGCAGCGAGATGCCGTGCTGCGCCGCCATCCGCTTGACCGCCGCCAGGGCCAGCACCGGGTCGCCGAGGATGTCGGCGCTGGACCCGCGCGCCGCCTCGGTGCCGTCGACGCTGAGGACCACGTCGAGCGCCGCCAGGTCGAGGCCGGCACGGGCCTGGTCGAACGGCTGCCACGGCCCGAGGACGAAGCCGGCCGCGGAGGTGTTGTCGGCGACGACGTCCTCGAGGGAGAACGTGAAGTCGCGGTAGCGGCTGTCGATGATCTCCAGCGCGGGAGCGACGTGGGTGGTCGCTGCGAGGATGTCGGAGTCGTCGTCGCTGGGGTCGACGTCGACTCCGAGCAGGAAGGCCACCTCGGGTTCGATCCGGGGGTGCACCAGTGCCGTGACGTCCGTGGAGCCGCCGTCGTCGACCGCCATGCTCTGGTGGATCACGCCGATGATGACGTCCGAGACGCCCATCTGCTCTGCCTTGGCCTGGCTGGTGAAGCCGAGCTTGACCCCGACGACGGCGTCGCCGCGCTGCTCGCGGATCTCGACACCGGCGGCCTGCACGGCATAGGCCTCGTCGAGGCTGATGGCGGTCTCGTCGGTGAGCTGGGGGATCGCCGTCGCCGTACGGACTGCCTCGTCGAGCCTGGCGGCCAGGGCATGGATGTCGGGCATGGCGGTCTTCCTCACGGTTGCAGACGTCGGTCGGTTCGGTGCAACAACTCAACCACCGTCCCGGCGGGGAAGCCCAGCCTCGTCGGCTGCGCGGTCGGCCAGCTCGGCACCGACCCCGTCGTAGAGCTGGAAGCCCGTGTGGGCGCCGAGGGCGCGGGCCTGTTCGAGGTCGTCGTCATATTGCGCGACCACCGCGACGGTGCCTGCGAACTCGCTGTCCTGGAGCTTCCTGAGGGCATCGACGTTGCTGGTGTGGAAGGGCATCGCCAGGACGGCGAGCTGGACGTGGTGCGGTCGCATCCGGGCCCAGAACTCGGGGTCGGTGGCGTCGCCGAGGACCACGTTGAGACCGTCGGCCACGAGCGACTCCTGGCGCGAGGGGAAGTCCTCGACCCCGACCACCCGGAGCCCGTAGTCGCGCGTGAGGCGCTCGTATGCCGCCCGCCCGACCCGCCCCATGCCGAGCACGACGGCCTCCGCGTCGCCCACGTCGATCGGGCGGTCGTCGGCGTGCAGCCGTTCGACCGGGTGGTCGGGGAGCACGCGACGGGTCAGCTCGACGAAGGCATCCGGGTGGCGACCCACGACCGCGGACAGCAGGAAGCTGGCCGCCACGGTCGTCGCCAGGACGCCCAGCCACTCCTCGCCCAGGCCCGAGCCCGCGGCGACGGCGACGATGAGCCCGAACTCGGAGAAGTTGCCGAGTGTCGTGGCTGTGCGGACCGAGGTCCGTCGACGCAGGCCGCGCGTCCAGAGCAGGGCCGCGAAGCCTGCCGCCTTGAGCGGGAGCAGGAGCAGGAGCGCAGCGCTGATCAGCAGCTCCCCGAGCGTCGGGAGCCCGGTGAACCCGACGGAGAGGAAGAAGCCGACGAGCAGGATCTCCTTGATCGAGAACAGGCTCTTGCTCAAGGCCTCGGACCCGGCGTGCGGGGCCAGCAGGATCCCGACCACGAGGGCACCCAGGTCGCCCTTGAGCCCGACGGCCTCGAAGAGGGCATAGCCAGGGACGAGTGCGGCGACCAGCCCGAAGAGGGGGCGCAGCTCGTCGTGGCCCAGGTGGTCGAGGAGAGGCCGGACGAGGAGGGCGGCCGGGATGAGGAGGACGAGACCGAACGCCCACAGGCTCGGCGGGTCCTCGTGCGTCGCGGCGAGGAAGGCCACGGCAGCCAGGTCCTGCACGATCAGGATGCCGATCGCGGTGCGACCGCTCAGCGCGGCGGTGCCGCCGCGTTCCTCGAGCGTCTTGACGACGAACACGGTGCTGGAGAACGACAGGGCGAAGCCGACCAGCAGCAGCGTCTGCCACCCCTGATCGGCGAGCAGACCCACGCCCAGCACCCCGAAGAGGCCGAGGTATGCCGCCGCGACGACCGTCGTCAGGGCCATGTGAGCGCTCGCGGTGAGCCAGACCTCGCTGCGGACGAGCACCCGGAGGTCGAGCTTGAGACCGATGCCGAAGAGCAGGAGGGTCACCCCGAGGCTCGCCAGCACGTCGAGCAGCGGCGGCGCGCTCACGCCGGCGGCGCTCAGGGCGAAACCTGCGGCCAGGAAGCCCACCAGGGGCGGCAGCCGCAGGACGCTGGCCAGCAGCCCGGCTCCCAGGGCCGTGGTCAGGATCGCTGCGATGTCACCCATGGGGCGCGAGGCTATCGACCACAGTGCGTGGGCGGACGGCGCGAGCCGGACTCAGGCCGGGGCAGGGATGGGCACCACGACCACCGTGGTGTGCGCCCGCTCGACCACCGCGGTGGCGACGGTCGAGGACACCATGCGGGCAAGCGAGTCGGTCGGGTGTCGGCCGACCACGACGAGGTGCCACTGCTCCGATGCCTCGGACAGGCACTCGCGGGCGAAACCCCGCGCGAGCTGCACGTCCACGTGGACGTCGGGGAACTTCTCCGAGAAGCCGGCGACCGATTCTGCGAGGAGCAGGCGCTCCTTCTCGAGCAGACCTTCTGTGGCAGGGACCAGGTGTGGGCCGTTCACGGCTGCCACGACGTCGTGGAAGGCGTGGAGCACCGTCAGCGGCAGACCCCTCGCCGAGGCGTGCTGGAAGGCCACCTCGAGCACCGCCTGCCCCTCGAGCGTTCCGTCGGCGCCGACCAGCACGCCCCTGCGGACGCTGCCGGGGGACTCCGGGCGGCACACGGCGACCGGTGACTCGGCGTGCCGGGCGACGGTCGCGCTGACCGAACCCAGCAGGCGGCTGCGGAGAACGCCGCGCCCCCGGGACCCGACGACGACCAAGTGCGCGTCGGCCGAGAGCTCGACCAGCACATCGCGCGGGTCGCCGTGGGCCGTGTGAGCCGAGACAGTCAGCCCCGGCTGCAACCGTCGCGCGGATCCTGCCGCGTCGTCTGCGGCTGCCTGCATCTGGGCGGCGAGCTCGGCGGGCGGGATCACATAGCTGCCGGCGGCGTTGGCCCAGGCTGCGGTGGGGACCTGGTTGAGTCCCGAGACCGCGACCACGGCCAGGTGGCGACGCTCCAGCGCGGCCTGCTCCGCGGCCCAGCGCAAGGCGCGCTCGGCGTCGGCAGAGCCGTCGACGCCCACGATGATGCTTCCGGGTGCGAGTTGGATGGTCATACCTCGACTCTGTCCCCGTCCCTGCCCGCGGGCCATGGGCGAAGTTCCCCGACCCGTGGGACCTTGTGCCCAGCCGTGGAGCGTTCAGCGGTCCTTGGTCCCGCGGATCCGGGACCGTCTCCTCTGTCGAGCGGCGGGTGCGGGAGGGACGCTGGGAGTGTCCGCTCCTGAGAGCACCGAAGAAGGGTCGTCTGCCATGGCTGAGCCACTCGAAGCACGGACCTCGAGCAGCCGGGTGGCGTGGATCGTCGCCGCCGTGGCTACGACGCTGGCCGTGGTCTTCGCGATCGTTGCGATCCAGTCGGGTCCGGATCTGCGGACCATGCAGGCCCACGGTCACGGAGCGACGTCGGGCCAGGCGGAGCGCGGTCACATGGGCATGTCGCAGAACATGATGGCCGGCGACGAGCAGGACTTCCTCGTCGAGATGATCGCCCACCACCAGGAGGCTGTCACGGCGGCCGCTGAGCTCGAGCGCTCCGACCGATCCCAGATGCGTGAGCTGGGGCGGTCGATCGTCACCGGCCAGACGGCCGAGATCGACCAGATGCAGACGTGGCTGGAGGCGTGGTACGACGACGCCGGCCAGGCGTCGTACGAACCGATGATGCGCGACCTGCAGGGGCTCGATGGTGATGACCTCGACCAGGTGTTCCTCGAGGACATGGTGATGCACCACCACATGGCCGTGATGATGTCGCGGCACCTCCTGACGGACGCCGACGACCTGCACCCGGAGGTCGCGGACCTCGCCCGCGACATCATCAGCGCCCAGAGCGCGGAGATCCGGCAGATGAGGCGCTGGCTGGTCGAGTGGTTCGACGTCAGGGGCGGCATGGGTTGGCACATGGGCATGGGCGGCATGGGCGCGGACATGCACGACATGTGATCGGTGACAACCCGAGGACAGAGCACTCCGAGACAGGGTGACCGGTGACCGTGTCTACTTGTCGCATGACCCGCGACGGCATGCGCGCAGAGGTGGCTGACTCCTGGCACCTCTCGGCCGCGTCCGGGGTCGACGTCGACCGGGTCGAGGCCCCGATCACCCTGGAGGCGTCCGACCTGCGCGACCACCGCGAGGCCCACCCGCTGTCCCAGGTCTTCCCGCTGCTCGACGACGTGCTCGGCCAGGCAGCCCGCGACTGCGGTGCGGTCATGGCGGTCAGCGACGCTGCCGGTCAGCTGCTCTGGGTCTGCGGCTCTCCCTCCACCCTGCGGCAGGCGGAGCGGATCGGCTTCGTGGAAGGCTCCAACTGGGACGAGCGGCTCGCCGGCACCAACGCGCCCGGCCTCGCACTGCGGCTGGGCCAACCCGTGCAGGTTCGCCGGGCCGAGCACTTCCGACACTCCGTGCAGCAGTGGAGCTGTGCTGCCACCCCGATCCACGACCCGACGTCCAGCACCCTGCTCGGGGTGCTCGACATCACCGGCAACGACGACATCGCCGTGCCGCAGACGATGGCGATGGTGCGCGCCGCCGCCCGGATGGCGGAGGCGGAGCTGGCGCGCGAGCTCCTGACCCGGGCGACGAAGCCGGTCGAGTCGCCGGCGGGGCTCCAGGTGGTGGTGGAGCTGCTCGGCCGCCACGAGGCCGTGCTGATCATCGACAACGGGCGGGGCACCCGCCAGTCCGTGCGACTCTCGCCGAGGCACAGCGAGATCCTGCTCCTGCTGGCGTCGGCCCCCGAGGGCTCTCCGGGGACGAGCTCGCCGTGCTGGTCTACGAGGAGGACGGCGCCTCGTCCACCCTTCGCGCCGAGCTCAACCGTCTCCGGCACCTCCTCGGTGACGACCTTCTCGCCTCGCGGCCCTACCGGCTGCGCGCGGGGGTCGCCGGTGACTGGCTGGCCCTCGAGGCACAGCTCGCGGCGGGCGACGTACGCCGTGCCCTGCGTGACTACCGCGGCCCGATCCTGCCGCGCTCGACCGCTCCGGGAGTCGTGCGGCTCCGCGACGGGCTCCACCACTCCCTGCGCGCGACCGTGCTCGCCGGTCGCGAGCCCGACCTGATGTCGACGTGGACGCGCTCCAGCTGGGGCGCCGACGACTACGAGATGTGGGTGGCTCAGCGCGAAGCCCTCGGCGCTGGGTCACCGATGCGCTCCCTGGTCGACGGCCAGCTCGCGCGCCTGGACCGCGACCTCGCCTGATCCCGGCTGGTCCACGGGCTCTCCGTCGGGACCTGCTGGCGCCACCCCGACGGCGGGCGTTCGTCGAACCCCCGCCACGCAACGTTGTTGCAACGTCGTCGCTCGTAGCGTGACGGGTGTCACACCCCCTCACTCCTGGAGCATCAGATGACCGTCTACGCACAGCCCGGAACCGATGGCTCGGACATCGAGGTCAAGAGCCGCTACGGCCACTACATCGGGGGGGAGTGGGTCGACCCGGTCAAGGGTGGCTACTTCGAGAACATCTCCCCGGTCAACGGCAAGCCGTTCACCGAGGTCGCGCGGGGCACGGCCGAGGACATCGACGCGGCCATCGACGCGGCCTGGAACGCGGCCGACGCCTGGGGCCGGACCTCGACCACGGAACGCTCCAACGTCCTGCTCAAGATCGCCGACCGCATGGAGCAGAACCTCGAGACCCTCGCAGTCATCGAGACCTGGGACAACGGCAAGGCCGTACGCGAGACGCTGAACGCGGACATGCCGCTGGCCATCGACCACTTCCGCTACTTCGCCGGCGCCCTGCGCGGCCAGGAGGGCGGCATCTCCGAGATCGACGAGACCACGATCGCCTATCACTTCCACGAGCCGCTGGGCGTCGTCGGGCAGATCATCCCGTGGAACTTCCCCATCCTGATGGCGGTCTGGAAGCTCGCCCCGGCTCTCGCCGCCGGCAACGCCGTCGTGCTCAAGCCCGCCGAGCAGACCCCCTGGTCGATCCTCAAGCTCATGGAGCTGGTCGGCGACCTGCTGCCGCCGGGGGTCCTCAACGTCGTCAACGGCTTCGGGGTGGAGGCCGGCAAGCCGCTGGCGAGCAGCCCCCGCATCCGCAAGATCGCCTTCACCGGTGAGACCACGACCGGGCGGCTGATCATGCAGTACGCCTCGGAGAACATCATCCCCGTCACGCTCGAGCTCGGCGGCAAGAGCCCGAACATCTTCTTCGACGACGTCGCGCAGGAGAAGGACGCGTTCTACGACAAGGCGCTCGAGGGGTTCGCGATGTTCGCCCTCAACCAGGGCGAGGTGTGCACCTGCCCCTCGCGGGCGTTGGTGCAGCGCTCGATGTACTCGGACTTCGTGCACGACGCGATCCAGCGGGTCGAGGCGATCACCCAGGGAAACCCGCTCGACGTCACCACGATGATGGGCGCCCAGGCGTCCAACGACCAGCTCGAGAAGATCCTGTCCTACCTCGACATCGGCAAGCAGGAGGGCGCCAAGGTGCTCACCGGAGGTGAGCGCAACGTCCTCGAGGGCGACCTCGCGGAGGGCTACTACGTGCAGCCCACGGTGTTCGAGGGTGACAACTCGATGCGCATCTTCCAGGAGGAGATCTTCGGGCCGGTCGTCTCGCTCACCGGCTTCGACGACGAGGCCGATGCCCTCAAGATCGCCAACGACACGCTCTACGGCCTCGGGGCCGGGCTGTGGACCCGCGACGGTGCCCGGATGTTCCGCGCGGGCAAGGCCATCCAGGCCGGCCGGGTGTGGACCAACTGCTACCACGCCTACCCCGCGCACGCGGCGTTCGGCGGCTACAAGCAGTCAGGCATCGGGCGGGAGAACCACAAGATGATGCTCGACCACTACCAGCAGACCAAGAACCTGCTTGTCTCCTACAGCCCGGACAAGCTCGGCTTCTTCTGAGCCGGGACGCGACGATGACTGACGTCGAACGCGTCGCGGTCACCGGTGAGGCGGCGGAGATGATCCGCCGCCTCACCGAGGCGCACGGCCCCGTGATGTTTCACCAGTCCGGTGGGTGCTGCGACGGGTCCTCACCCATGTGCTATCCCGACGGTGAGTTCCGCACCGGCGACTCCGACATCCACCTCGGCGACCTCGACGTGGGGCTCGAGCGCCACGTGCCCATGTGGATGTCGAGGTCGCAGTTCGAGCTCTGGAAGCACACCCACCTCACGGTCGACGTGGTCAAGGGCCGTGGCGCCGGGTTCTCCCTGGAGGCTCCCGAAGGGGTGAGGTTCCTGATCCGTTCCCGACTGATGACCGATGAGGAGTACGCCGACCTGCAGCCGGAGCCGGGGCAGTGACCTCGGGCTGGGCGCTGACGCGCCGTGGCTCACCAGAGCAGCAAGGCTGCGGCGAAGGCAGCTGAGGCCGGCGCCAGGCAGGCGGCGAGGGTGACGGCGAAGCGCGCCCCGCCCGCACCCCCCGCGACGACCACCTTGCCGACGGTGTTGGTCGCGAGGCCGAGACCCACGGCGACGACCGCGGTGCTCACCGACACCCTGCCGTCGTGGGCCAGGGTGGCGACGGCGACGCTCGCACCGTGGACGTCCGCGACGGCTCCGGTCGCGGTCGCGGCGAGGGCGCCGGCAGCGCCGTACCGCTGCTCCATCCAGACCGCCAGCGGAAGCACCACCGAGATGATCCCCGCCAGGACGAGGGCAGGGACCAACGCGAACGGCCGCCCCGTCGGCTCCGCCCCGTCGGCGGTGGCGTTGTCCTGCTTGCGTGCCAGCCAGCAGGCCTCGATCGACAGGACCGCCGACCCGACGACCACGGCTGGCAGGAGGCGGGCGGTGACGCGTGGGTCTGCGATCGCGGTGACGACGACGAGCTGCAGAAGCGTCGACACGCTGGCCAGGGATGCCCCCGCCAGGGCCGGTCCCAGCGGGGCCTCACCCCGGCGGAACCGCGCCGCCATGACGCCGGTCGTAGCGGTCCCGGAGACGAACCCGCCCGCGAGGCCCGTGACCATCAGGCCACGGCGGGCTCCCAGCATGCGAGTGGCCACGTAGCCCACCCAGCCGATGCCGGTGATGAGCACGACGAGGAGCCAGATCCGCTGGGGGACCCAGGTCCCATAGGGGCCGAAGCGGCCGGACGGGAGGATCGGGAGCAGCACGAAGGCGGCGACGAAGAACTTCAGGGCGTCGGCCTGTTCGCGCTCGGTCACGGTCTCCCGGACGAACCTGTGCAGCGCGTCCCGCGAGACCAGGAGCACGGTGATCGCCACGGCAAGCGCTGCTGCGGCGGCGGGGCGGGACGTGGCCAGTGCGCCGAGTCCGACCACCGCGACGCCGGCGACCTCGGTCGTGAGGCCGGGGTCGCGCTGACGGGAGGTGGCATAGCCGAGGACCACGAGCAGGACCGCTCCGGCCACCAGCCCGCCGGCGACGATGGGCTGCACCAAGGTGGACAAGGCGCCGACCAGGGCCAGCAGGGCCATCGTCCTGATCCCGAGGGTGCCCTGGGCAGGCTTGGAGCGCTCGCGCTCGGCGCCGACCAGCAGCCCGATGGCGAGGGCCACGCCCAGTGACTGCCAGAGCTCGATGTCGTTCAACGCCGTGCTGGTCTCAGCCGCTCGCCGCGGGCGACTCGGGAACCACGGCGACGTTGCCCCGGCCCTGTTCGAGCACGGCCGCCGTGATGGAGGAGTAGAGCAGGCGAGCCGGCCCCGACGCGGGGTGCCGGCCGACCACCAGGAGGTCGTGGGCAGGAAGCTCCTTGGCCAGGACCACGTCGACCAGCCCGCGGGAGAGGGTGAGCTCGACCGGGACGTCGGGGTAGTCCTCGCGCAGGCCTGCCACCGACGCGGACAGCAGCATCCGCAGGTCGTCGACGCCGGCCTCGTCGGGCCGGACGTCACGACCGTGGGCAAGCTCACCGGCGATGTCCCAGAAGCAGTGGGTCACGGTGAGGGCCTGCTGGCGCAACGAGGCCTGACGGAACGCGAACTCGATGACGGGCCGGCTGGCGTCAGTGCCGTCGGCGCCGACCAGGACACCCAGACCGCTGTCGCGGGTCACGTCCTTGGTCACCACCACCGGGCAGGCCGCGTGGCGGGCCACTGCTGCGCTCACCGAGCCGAGCAGCGCGGTGCGCCAGCGAGACCGCCCGTGCGAACCCACCACGACCAGACGTGCACTGCGCGAGCCGGTGATCAGCGTCTCCCGCGGGTCGTCCTCGGCGACCAGGGTGCGGATGTCGATCCCGGTCCGGCCGGTGCTCGCCAGGTGCACCGCGTCCTGCACCATCTGCTCGCGCACGGGATCCCTGCGGGCGTCCGGTGCGCTGTGCACGATCAGGAGCGGTCGCCGTTCGAGGCCGGCCTGGTCGGCAGCCCAGCCCAGAGCGGCATCAGCATGGTCGGAGCCGTCGATGCCGACGACGATGCAGTCACGGAAGGTCTTCTCGTCCATGGCTCCACGCTCCCGCAGCCGCCGATGGGTCGGCAGGGCCGAAGGTCACCACGTCAGGGTCGTGCGACTCACGCCCGTTCGGCTCAGGGTGTGTATTCCTCGTGCGCGACGACAACGGCACGACCCTCGATCGCACCTTCGCGGAGCCGGTCGTAGACCATCCCCGCCCGGTCGAGGGGGAAGCGGGTCACCTCGGGTCGCAGGTGGCCGCGCGCCGCCAGGTCGAGGACCTCGACCAGCTCGCTCCGGTTGCCCCAGTAGGTCGACTGGACGCTGACCTCGTAGGGCACGGAGAAGAAGGAGTACGGCAGCGTTCCACCGCCGAGGCCGACCAGGGTGATGTCGGCGAGCTGACGGGCAGCGGCCGCCGCTGTCTGCAGCGTCTGGTCCGTGCCGACCATGTCCAGCACGACGTCGGCGCCGAACCCGTGGCCGGCCTCGCGGATCTGGTCGACCAGGGAGTCGCCGGGAGCGAGCGCCAGGTCGGCGCCGCTCCGGACAGCGAGGTCGCGCGCGGCCTCGCGAGCATCGACCGCCACGACGACCGCCGCCGTCGTCGCACGCAGGATCTGGACTGCGAGGTGACCCAGGCCCCCGACCCCGATCACCACCGCCAGCGATCCCGGGACCAGCTTCTCCCGGGAACGACGAATCGCGTGGTAGGGCGTGAGCGCGGCGTCGGTGAGGGGCGCCGCGTCCGCCGGTGCGAGACCCTCGGGGAGGGGCACGACATGGCGTGCGCTCGGGACCAGGAGGTAGTCCGCCATACCGCCGTCGAGGCCGAGGCCGCCGCCGCCGCCCGGCGCGGGTGCGAGGTCGGGGCGGTCGCAGTAGGTCTCGAGCCCGGCGAGGCAGCGCGGGCAGGTGCCGCATCCCCAGGCGCCGACGACCGCGACCGGCTGGCCCGGCTCGAGGCCGTGGACGTGCGACCCGACGGCGTGCACCCAGCCGGCGTTCTCGTGGCCCAGGGTGAAGGGCGGGCCCCACGGCAGAGCGCCGTCGGTGAACTCGTCCATCAGGTGCAGGTCGGAGTGACAGGCGCCGGCGCCGCCCATCTGGACGAGCACCTGGCCGGGGCCGGGTTCGGGCACCGGCACCTCACGCAGCTGCGGAGTGCTCTGCCAGGACTCGAGCCTCAATGCCCTCATGGTTCCTCCTGAGTAGTCGTTCATCCCAGCATGCGCCGCCGCCCGCGGGGAGGCACGGGGCAACCGTCCCGAGTCCGAGGGACGTTGGGCCGTCGCACATCGCGGACGGCGGTCGTCCCGGCGCGGTCGTGGGCCCGACGGGATGGGGTTGTATGGCAGTCTCTTCTGACCGGAAGCCCGCAGCCATCATTGGACGTCCCATGAAGTTCGACCCGGCCACCGTGCGTGACCCGCTGCCGCTGTCGGCCTTCGAGAACTGTGTCGTGCCTCGGCCGATCGCCTGGCTGTCCAGTCGAAGCGCCGACGGAGTGGAGAACCTGGCGCCGTTCAGCCAGTTCCAGGTGTTGACCTTCGACCCTCCGACGGTGATGTTCTCGGCCAATCGTCATCCTGACGGTCGACGCAAGGACACCGTGGTGAACGCCGAGGAGACCGGCTGGTTCGTCTACAACCTGGCGACGTGGGACCTGCGCGAGGCCGTCAACATCACGGCCATGACCTTGCCTCCCGGCGAGAGCGAGTTCGACCGGGTCGGCGTGACTCGGACCTATGCAGAGCTCTCGCCGTTGCCGATGGTCGCGGAGAGCCCCGTTCACTTCGAGTGTCGCTACCTCTCCACGACTCACCTGCCGGGCGGTTCGCAGGTCGGAACCGCCGACGTGGTCTTCGGGCGCGTCGAGCGGATCCACATCGATGACGACGCGCTCACCGACGACGGCCGCCTCGACGTCAGGAGGATCCGACCGATCGCCCGTCTGGGTTTCAACGAATACACCGTGGTCGCCGACAGCTTCGAGATGCGGGTGCCCGGCGGTGGCGTGGTCGACGCGCGGGGGCGCCTCGAGCAACCGGGCTGAGTGGGGTCACGGGCCGCGGGGACTGCCCACCGGCGGACCCGACGACGAGTGCGGTGACGGCCGCCCGGACAATCTCAGGTCGTGTCCCATGACCCGTACCCGGATGCCGACCGCCCTCTCCGAGCGCTGTGGCAGCGCTATCGCGCCTACCGCGGTCGGTTCGTCGCAGCCGTCGCCGCGTCGACCGTCAACAAGGTGGCCGACGTCGTGCCGGAGCTGCTCATCGGCGCGGCGGTCGACGTCGTCGTCCGGGGGCAGGACTCGTTCGTGGGCCAGGCGCTCGGCGTCGACTCGCGCTATGCGCAGCTGGCCTGGCTGGCTGCCATCAATGCAGTCGTGTGGCTCATCGAGTCCCTGTCGCAGTATGTCGCCGACGTGCTCTGGCGAGGACTGGCGCAGGGGGTCGAGCACGACCTGCGCGTCGAGGCCTATGACCACGTCCAGCACCTCGACCTGGGCTGGCACGAGGGGCGCGCAGCGGGTTCGACCCTGGCGACGCTGAACGACGACGTCAACCAGCTCGAGCGCTTCCTCGACATCGGCGCCCCCGCCATCTTGCAGACCACCCTCAACGTGCTCCTGGTCGGCGGCGTGTTCGCGGCGGCGTCGGGGCAGCTGCTGGTCCTGGCGTTCCTGCCGATCCCGCTGATCGTGGTCGGGTCCCTCGTCTTCCAGCGGCGTCTCGAACCGCTCTATGACCGGGTGCGCTCCGCGGTCTCCGACCTCTCCGGCACCTTGAGCTCCAACCTCGCCGGCATCGCCACCATCAAGGCGTTCACGGCCGAGGACCGCGAGCGCGACCGGGTCGCCGCGGTCTCGAGCGCCTATCGCGACGCCAACACCCGAGCGATCCGGTCCTCGGCCGCCTTCGTGCCGTTGGTGCGGATGGCGATCCTGGCCGGCTTCACCTGCACCCTGCTCCTCGGCGGGTGGGCGACCCTGCGCGGCGAGCTCGAGGTCGGGCTCTACAGCGTGCTCGTCTTCATGACCCAGCGCCTGCTGTGGCCGCTCACCGAGGTGGCCGAGGTCCTCGACCTCTACCAGCGCGGCCGCGCCTCCACTGCTCGCATCCTGGCCCTGCTCGCCGTGCCGATCACCGTGCCCGCGGGATCCACCGCGCTGGTCCGCCCGGTGGCCGGCCGGGTGGAGCTCCGCGGAGTCCGGGCAGGCTACGGGGACGGTCCGGACGTCCTCCATGGCATCGACCTGGTCGTCCCCGCGGGCGAGACGCATGCCGTCGTCGGCGCCACCGGCTCGGGCAAGTCCACCCTGCTGCGCCTGGTGCTCCGCTTCGACGACGCCCGCGAGGGGCGGGTGCTGTTCGATGGGCAGGACGTCCGCGAGCTCGACTGGGACTCGCTGCGTGGCTCGATGGGATATGTCGCGCAGGACGTGTTCATGTTCGCCGGCTCGATCGCCGACAACATCGCCTACGGACGGCCCGGCGCGACGCGTGAGCAGGTCCGTGCGGCCGCCGAGGCTGCCGCCGCCCTCGACTTCATCGAAGCACTCCCCGGCGGGCTCGACGCATGGGTGGGGGAGCGCGGCGTGACCCTGTCGGGCGGGCAGCGCCAGCGACTCGCCCTCGCGCGCGCCCTCCTGCGCGACCCCGCCGTGCTCGTGCTGGATGAGGCGACCAGCGCCGTGGACAACGAGACCGAGGCTGCCATCCAGCGGTCACTGCGACTGGCCACGGCGCAGTGCACTGCGATCGTCGTCGCGCACCGGCTCTCCACCGTGCGCCACGCCGACCGGATCTGGGTGCTCGACGCCGGGCGGGTCGCAGAAGCCGGCACGCACGACGAGCTCCTGCAGCTCGCTGGGGCCTACGCCGCGTTGTGGCGGGTGCAGACCGGTGAGCCGTCGACCGCATGACGCCAGTCGGCGCGCGAGCACGGTCGAGTCGGCGCGCGAGCACGGTCGAGTCGGCGCGCGAGCACGGTCGAGTCGGCGCGCGAGCACGGTCGAGTCGGCGCGCGAGCACGGTCGAGTCGGCGCGCGAGCACGGTCGAGTCGGCGCGCAAGCACGGTCGAGTCGGCGCGCAAGCACGGCCGAGCAGCGACGCCGTACGCCGAAGGCCGCTCAGGCCTCGTTGCGCAGCCGCGGCTCGGTGCGCTGCTCCGGGTGGATTCCGCGCTTGTCGGCATAGAACGCGCGCACGAGGTCCATGTCGGCGGCCAGGTCGCCGCTCGGCGTGATCGTGGGGCCGGCACCGACCGTGCGTGAGGGGCCGTCGATGAAGGCCAGCGTGATCGGCAGGCCGGTCTGCTGGGCGAGGCGGTAGAAGCCGGACTTCCAGTGGTCGGACTTGCTGCGGGTGCCCTCGGCGGCGATCGCCAGCAGGAAGTCGTCGGAGCCCTCGATGGAGGCGATCAGCTTCCTCAGGTCGGCAGCCGGATTCTTGCGGTCGACCGAGATCGCGCCGGTGGCGCGCATGATCGGCGCGACGGGCCCGGAGAAGAACTCCTTCTTGACCATGATCCGTGGGTGTCGGCCCTGGCTCCACGCGAGCAGGAGCGAGAAGACCCAGTCCCAGTTGGAGGTGTGGGGGGCGCCCACCACGATGCCGCGCGGCGGCAGGGTCCCCTCGGTGCGCCAACGGGCTGCTCGCAGGATCGTGCGGGCGAGGAGGGGACGGACCACCATGCGGGACATGGCGTGAGGCTACTGGGGTCAGGCGGCCGATGTCGGCCTGACCCCGCCTCGATACGATCGCGGCGTCCGTACGTATGTTTTCGTCCCAGGGAGATCCAGTGTCCGAGATCAAGGTCGTCCGCACCCACGCTGGCCAGCGTGAGGAGCAGACCGCCACGACGGGCACCAAGGCCTGGGAGCTCTTCAAGGACAACACCGACATCGTGGCTGCCAGGGTCGGGGGAGACCTCAAGGACCTGGCCTACGAGTTGCGCGACGGCGACGAGGTGGAGGGCGTCGACATCGCCAGCCGCGACGGTCGAGACATCCTGCGCCACTCCGCCGCGCACGTGATGGCGCAGGCCGTCCAGCAGCTCTGGCCGGAGGCCAAGCTGGGGATCGGCCCGCCCGTGACGGACGGCTTCTACTACGACTTCGACGTCGAGACCCCGTTCGTGCCGGAGGACCTGGTCAAGATCGAGTCCGCGATGCGCAAGATCATCAAGGAGAACCAGCGCTTCGAGCGCCGGGTCACCACCGACGCGGACGCCATCAACGAGCTCCAGGACGAGCCCTACAAGCTCGAGCTGATCGGGCTCAAGGGCGGCGCGGGCGCCGATGACACGGAGGGCGCCAGCGTCGAGGTCGGTGGAGCCGAGCTCACGATCTATGACAACGTCGGCCGCAACGGCGAGGCGAAGTGGTCGGACCTCTGTCGGGGCCCGCACCTGCCGACCACCAAGCGGATCCCCGCGTTCAAGCTGATGCGCACTGCCGCGGCCTACTGGCGCGGCGACGAGAAGAACAAGCAGCTGCAGCGCATCTATGGCACCGCCTGGGAGACCAAGGAGGCCCTCGACGAGCACCTCCACCGGATCGAGGAGGCCGAGCGGCGCGACCACCGCAAGCTCGGCCGCGACCTCGACCTGTTCAGCTTCCCCGACGAGATCGGCTCGGGGCTGGCCGTCTTCCACCCCAAGGGCGGCGTGATCAAGCGGGTGATGGAGGACTACGTCCGCCAGCGCCACATCGAGGAGGGCTTCGACTATGTCGGCACCCCCCACATCAGCAAGGAGGGGCTCTTCCACACCTCCGGACACCTGCCCTACTACAAGGACACGATGTTCCCGCCGATGGAGTTCGAGGGCTCGGACTACTACCTCAAGGCGATGAACTGCCCCATGCACAACCTGATCTTCCGCTCGCGCGGACGGTCCTACCGTGAGCTGCCGCTGCGGCTCTTCGAGTTCGGCAGCGTCTATCGCTACGAGAAGTCCGGCGTCGTGCACGGCCTGACCCGTGTCCGCGGGCTCACCCAGGACGACAGCCACTCCTACGTCACCCCCGAGCAGGCGCCGGCCGAGGTCAAGCACCTGCTCGACTTCGTGCTCGGGCTGCTGCGTGACTTCGGGATCGACGACTTCTATCTCGAGCTCTCCACCCGCGACGACTCCAAGCCCGACAAGTTCGTCGGCACCGAGGAGGAGTGGGCGGTGGCGACCAAGGTCCTCGAGGACGTCGCGGTCGACTCCGGTCTCGAGCTCGTCCCGGACCCGGGCGGCGCGGCGTTCTACGGCCCCAAGATCTCCGTGCAGGCCCGCGACGCCATCGGCCGGACCTGGCAGATGTCGACGATCCAGTACGACTTCAACCAGCCGAAGGGCTTCGAGCTGGCCTACCAGGCCGCCGACGGCAGCCGGAAGCAGCCGGTGATGATCCACTCCGCCAAGTTCGGCTCGCTGGAGCGGTTCTTCGGGGTCCTGGTCGAGCACTACGCCGGCGCGTTCCCGCCCTGGCTCGCCCCGGTCCAGGTGACGGCGATCCCGGTCGCCGACGCGTTCAGCGACTACCTCCACGATGTGGCACGGCAGATGCGCGTGCAAGGGCTGCGGGTCGAGGTCGACGACTCCGACGACCGGATGCAGAAGAAGATCCGCAACGCGCAGCTGCAGAAGGTGCCGTTCATGATGATCGCCGGCAACGAAGACGTCGAGGCCGGTGCCGTGTCGTTCCGCTACCGCGACGGCCGCCAGGACAACGGCGTGCCGATCGAGGAGGCCATCGCGCGCGTCGCTGCTGCGGTCGCGAGCCGCGAGCAGGTCTGATGACCGACCAGTCCGGCGTCGGTGCCCCCGACGGCCTCGCCCGGATCTGGACTCCCCACCGGATGGCCTATGTCCGCTCGGACACGACCGCCGACGGGTGTCCGTTCTGCCGGATCCCGCAGGGGGACGACGCCGAGGGTCTCGTGGTCGCGCGGGGGCGCTCGACCTACGCCGTGCTCAACCTGCACCCCTACAACCCCGGGCACCTGATGGTGCTGCCCTATCGCCACGTCGCCGAGCTCGAGGAGCTCACCGCGGACGAGTCGGCCGACCTGATGGCGATGACCCAGCAGGCCATCCGCACGATCCGAGGCGTGAGCAACCCGCAGGCCTTCAACGTCGGTCTCAACCTCGGCGGTCCGGCCGGCGGCTCGCTGGCCGACCACCTCCACCAGCACGTAGTGCCACGCTGGTCGGGCGACGCCAACTTCATCACCGTCATCGGCGCGACGAAGACGCTCCCGCAGCTCCTGGCCGACACCCGCCAGCTGCTCGCGGACGCCTGGCGATGACGTGGCAATGATCCGGCCCTGACCCGTTGCCAAACGGCGCCCACGGGAGGAACGTGGGAAGTCACCGGCGGCGCCGCTGGGGCGCTGCCCCGACCAGCGGAGGCAGCCGTGTTCGCACGTTCCACCACCATCATGGGCAACCCCGAGGCCCTGGACTCGGGAATCGCATTCGTCCGCGACGACGTGATGCCGGCGATCCTCGAGATGGACGGCTGCGTCGGCCTCTCGATGCTCGTCGACCGCGAGTCGGGCCAGTGCATCGTCACCAGCTCGTGGGAGTCCGAGGAAGCCATGCGCGCCAGCGACCTCAACCTGCGCCCGATGCGGGAGCGGGGCGGGGAGATGCTGGGAGGCGAGCCCCAGGTCGAGGAGTGGGAGGTGGCGTCCATGCACCGCGACCACACGACCCGGGAGGGCTCGTGCTGCCGGGTGGCGTGGATGCGCGCCAACGACAACGGCGTCGATCGCGGGATCGAGATCTATCGCGACTCGCTGCTGCCCCGGATCGAAGGCATGCCGGGCTTCTGCAGCGCGAGCCTGATGGTCAACCGGGCCCTGCACCGCGCCTGCTCGACGACCACCTTCGACAGTCGTGAGGCCATGGAGCAGAGCCGCGACGAGGGCTGGGCGATCCGCGACGCGGGCGTGCGTGAGGCTGGCGTCGACGTGCTCGACGTCGGTGAGTACGAGCTGTGCCTGGCCCACCTGCGGGTGCCCGAGCTGGTGTGAGGGCCCTCAGACCACCGGGTGGGGGTGCTCGGCGGCGCGCCCCTGGAAGGCGAGGATCGCCGGGTTCTGGATCCGCCCGTCGCGGATCTCGGTGGCCCGGGTGATCGTCTCGTCGCCCTCCCACGCGGCAGGTCCCGACAGGACCGTCCGGATGAAGGGCAGCAGCGCCTCGCTGTTCTCCCAGGTGGCGGAGTTCCACAGATATGACGGGCTGTGGTCGACGGCGTAGTAGTGCACGCGGTCGGCGACGGTGAACATCGGGTCGTCGAAACCCGTCGGGACGGCCCACTCGAAGCCCATGCCCTCGTCGCAGGACACGTCGACGATCACACTGCCCTGGCGGAAGGCGGCGACGTCCTCGGTCCGGAGATAGGTCAGCGGCGCGTTGGGGTCCTGGAAGGTGCAGTTGACGACGATGTCGTTCTCTGCGAGGTATGGCGCCAGCGGCACCCGGCCTCGTTCGGTGATCACGTAGCTGGCCGACGGGTCGTCGGGGTCGTGGTCGAACTGGCGGATCTGCACGGAGTGGATGGGGGAGCCGACCGCGGCCACGCCCCGGGTGGTGAGCACGGCGACGTCGTTGACGCCGTGCGCCTTGAGCGCGGTGACGGCCCCGCGCGCAGTGGCGCCGAAACCGATCACCACGGCGCTGAGCCGGCGACCGTAGTCGCCGGTGAGCCCGACGAGCTCCAGCGACTGGAGCACCGAGCAGTAGCCCGCCAGCTCGTTGTTCTTGTGGAAGACGTGCAGCCCGACGTGACCGTCGCGGGTCCAGTGGTTCATCGCCTCGAAGGCGATCAGCGTCAGGTTCCTGTCGATGGCCAGCTGGGTCATCTCGGGGTCCTGCACACAGTGTGGCCAGCCCCAGAGCACCTGGCCGGTGCTCATGGTGGCCACGTCCTCGTGCTGCGGCTTGGGCAGCACGACCACGTCGGAGGCGGTGATGATCTCCTCACGGCTCGCGAATCCGGAGACGTATGGCGCCAGGTCGGCGTCGCTGTGCCCGAACCGCCGGCCGAAGCCGTGCTCGAGCGTGACCCGCGCGGCGATGTCGGCGTCGAGCCGTGCCAGGTGGTCGGGGTGGATCGGGAGCCGGTGCTCGTTCTCCTTGGTCGACGTCGCGACGACGCCCAGGCTGAGGAGGCTCACTTCTTCTTGTTGCCCAGGCCCTCGACGGCGGTGTTGGCCCCCGCGGCCTTCGCGTGCTTCTCGGCCCGCTTCTCCTTGATGGACTTCGCGGACTTCTTGGTCATGCCTTGCCGTGGCGACTTGTCGCTCATCGGGGAGCTCCCTGATTGGAAGCCTGGTTGGCTCCGTCTTGCCACACTACGCCCGCCGCGTCTGTCCGCTCGCCATCTCGCCGTCACTCGATCCCGGTAGCGTGCCCGGCGTGGATGACGCGCAGCTCGCCGACCGACTTGTCCGCGAGGCGGGTTCGCTCGCCGCCTCGATGCTGGAGAAGGGCCTCGAGGCCGAGACCAAGACCCACGTCACCGACGTCGTGACAGCCGCGGACAAGGCGGCCGAAGCACTCATCGTCGAGGCACTGCGCCGTGAACGGCCCGACGACGCGATCGTGGGGGAGGAGGGGGCCGCTCACGCCGGCACCAGCGGTCGCACCTGGGTCATCGACCCGGTCGACGGCACCTACAACTTCCACCGCGGCCTCGGCTGGTGGTGCAGCGCCCTCGCCCTGGTCTCGGCGGGCGCGACCACCGGGGAGGACGACGTGCTGCTGGGGGCCGTCCACCAGCCGGTCACCGGAGACAGCTTCGTCGGCGGGCCCACCGTGGCCAGCACCTGCAACGGCAAGCGTCTGCCGGCCCTGGTCGACCGGCCCCTGCGGGAGTCGTGTGCCACGACATACCTCCATCCGCCCTACTTCCAGGGGGAGATCGGGGCTGCCTTCGCTCGGGCGGTCCAGGGCGTCGCCACCCTGCGGATGATGGGGTCGGGGAGCCTGGACGCGATGGCGATCGCCCGTGGGCAGTGCGACGTGCTGTTCCAGCACTCCGTCCCCGACTGGGACCGACTGCCAGGCGCGGCGATCATCCGCGGAGCAGGCGGGGAGTCGCGCGTCGTGCACGCCGCCGGCGTCGACTGGCACGTCGCCGGTGTCCCGACAGCCGTGGCCGACGTCTGCGCTGCCCTGCTCGGCGACTAGCCTGCCTCCACCATGCTCGAGCACATCCGCGGTCTCGTCACCGCCATCATCTCGCCCATCGCCCGCCTGCTGCTGCGTCTGGGCGTCAGCCCGGACGCGATCACGATCGTCGGTACCGTCGCGACCTGCACGGCCGCGCTGTGGTTCGCGCCGCGTGGCGAGCTGATCGCCGCCGCCCTGAGCGTGACGGTCTTCGCGCTGTTCGACCTGCTCGACGGGACCATGGCCCGGATGAGCAACCGGGTGAGCAAGTTCGGGGCCTTCCTCGACTCGACCCTCGACCGGATCGCCGACGCGGTGGTCTTCGGCGCGGTGATCCTCTACTTCGGTGGCCCGGGCGACTCGATGGTCGGGGCCGGGCTGGCGCTGCTGTGCCTGGTGACGGGCGTGACCACCTCCTATGCGCGTGCTCGCGCCGAGTCACTCGGCTTCACGGCGCGCGTCGGGCTGATGGAGCGGGCGGACCGTCTCGTCGTGCTGGGCATCGCGGCCATCGCCGCCGAGGTGAGTGACAACCCGATGGTGCTCGCCTGGGGCCTGGGTGTGCTCGGGGTCCTCAGCGCCATGACGGTCGTGCAGCGCATCCTGGCCGTGCGCAGCCAGGCGCACGCCGTCGAGCACTCGGGTGGGGTCGAAAAATAGCGCGAAAGCGCCTCTCGCGACCGTCACCACGCCATACATTCACGCTCGTGAACGACGACCACGAGATGTTGCTTGCCGAGTACGCCACGTTGCGCGCCGAGATCGAGCACTCGGTGGAGAGGCGCTTCCGCATCGTCACCGCCGGCGCTGCTGTCATCCCCGTGGTCCAGTTCGTCGGCAACCGCTACGACATCGGGTTCGTCAGCCTCGGTCTCCCGCTCCTGGTGTTGATCATCGCGCTGCTCTTCACGGCCGAGAACAACGGCATCATGCGCGCGGGTCGCTACATCCGTGAGGTGATCGAGCCGCGCCTGTATCCCGACGGGGCCGGGTGGGAACGCTGGCTGGAGTGCCAGGAGGACTTCGACGCCCGGCTCGTGGACAAGATGGTCGTGATCGGTTTCTACCTGATCGAGTCGCTCTACTACGTGATCGGTGTGGTCATCGGACTCCAGTTCGCCCGTCAGATGGGGCTGGGGCCCAACGTCCTCTGGACCTTGGGGGTCACCTACGCCCTGCTGTTCGTCCTCATCGCCTACCTGGCGGTGAAGCAGCCACGGATCAGGACCGTTCTCCTCGAGGAGCGCGCGCCCCGCGTCAAGCCCCGCTCCAAGTCCCGGTCCAAGTCCCGCAGCAGCTGACCTGCGGAGGGTCCTGAGTTCGTTCGAGGGCCTCGATCGCCGTACGATTGAGGGTATGGCGCAGACCCCCACCACCGACGTCCCGACCACTGGCACCTCCCGCGTCAAGCGGGGCATGGCCGAGATGCTCAAGGGCGGCGTCATCATGGACGTCGTCAACGCCGAGCAGGCCAAGATCGCCGAGGACGCGGGCGCCGTGGCCGTCATGGCCCTCGAGCGGGTTCCCGCCGACATCCGCGCCCAGGGCGGGGTCAGCCGGATGAGCGACCCCGACATGATCGACGGCATCATCGAGGCCGTCTCGATCCCGGTGATGGCCAAGGCCCGCATCGGCCACTTCGCCGAGGCGCAGGTCCTGCAGTCGCTCGGGGTGGACTACATCGACGAGTCCGAGGTCCTGACGCCGGCCGACTATGCCAACCACATCGACAAGTGGGAGTTCACCGTCCCCTTCGTGTGCGGTGCCACCAACCTCGGTGAGGCGCTGCGCCGGATCACCGAGGGCGCGGCGATGATCCGCTCCAAGGGCGAGGCCGGCACCGGTGACGTCTCCAACGCCGTGACCCACATGCGCACGATCCGCGCCGAGCTGCGCCGCCTCCACGGGCTGGAGGCCGACGAGCTCTATGTCGCGGCCAAGGAGCTGCAGGCGCCCTACGACCTCGTCAAGGAGGTCGCCGAGGCCGGCAAGCTGCCCGTCGTGCTCTTCACCGCCGGTGGTATCGCCACCCCCGCCGACGCCGCGATGATGATGCAGCTCGGCGCCGAGGGCGTCTTCGTCGGCTCGGGCATCTTCAAGTCCGGCAACCCGGCCGAGCGCGCCGAGGCGATCGTCAAGGCGACGACCTTCTTCGACGACCCCGACGTGGTCGCGAAGGTCAGCCGGGGCCTGGGCGAGGCCATGGTCGGCATCAACGTCGACGAGATCCCGCAGCCCCACCGGCTCGCCGAGCGCGGCTGGTGAACCTGTAGCTCGGACGCTGGTCATGGCGGCGTCGCCGTCGTGACCGGTGGGGCAGTCACCGCCTCTTCTGAGCGGCAAGCTGCGCAATCTCCTGGGGCCCCATCTCGTCCGGGTCACTCTCGACACTGCGTACGTCGCCGCGCGCGCCGGTGGGGTCGGGAGGGGACTACGTCGTCCATCACGCACACGACCCCCGGACCTACCTCTGGCTCCCGGCCCGTCTGTGCGCCTTCTCCTGCCTGGGCCGCGGTCTGGCCCGATCGGCTGCGGCTGGTCCTGGTGGGAACCCCACCCGATCCGGCTCGGGAGTGCCAGGTGCGACCCGGGAATGGCCCGAACGGTGACGCAACCGCCGTCGGGGCTAGTGCAAGGTGACTATCTGTTGACTTTTCAACACAAAAGTAACGGGAGATCCACAAGATAGGGCTCGTTGGGAACAGAACATCCTCTGTTCGCCCTGATCCACGATCTTCAGGAGCCTGAAATGAACAAGTCCACCAAGGGTCTCATCGCAGCGGCCGCCGGCGTCACCCTCCTCACCGGCGTCGGGGGCACGTTCGCCAACTGGTCGGAGAACAAGGCCGCTGCGCCAGGCAGCGTGACCGCTGGTCACCTCAACCTGACGGTTGACGCCGGCTCGTGGAAGGACGTCACCATCTCGGGCAGCCCGGTGTCGATCACTGACGTCGCGGCCTTCCGGATGGTGCCCGGTGACGTCCTCCAGTACAAGACCATCGTCACGCCGGACATGGTGGGTGACAACCTGAAGGCGACCTTGACGGCCACCCTGCCCGCCGAGGCGGGCACGCTCGCCGGTGCGGTCACGACGACCTCGGTCTTCGATGACTCGGGCCTGGCGACGAGGCAGCTCGACGAGTCCAACGACACCGCGGTCGGCATCACTGTCACGGTCACGATGCCCGCTGACACCACGACGGGTGAAGACCAGACCCTCGACCTGAGCGACCTCACCGTCGACCTGGTCCAGAACGCCAACCCGGTCGTCTGATCTGAGGCCTGAGCGTCACCATGTCTCCCTCGAGACGCGCAGCTGAACCGCGGCACCGCGCTGCAGTTCGGCAGCGCCCCACCAGGGTGGCCAGCTCGATGCTGGCCGCCCTGCTGGGCGTTCTCGTCCTGACCAGCAGCCTGGGGACCTGGAGCGGGTGGCAGGAGCAGGTCACCCACACGCTGGGCGACATCCAGGCCGGTTCGGTGTCCATGAGTGGGACGAGCGAGCTCCAGCTGCTCTCTCGCCAGCCGGTCGGTACGCGGACCTATCTCTCGACCGCGAGCTGCCCGGCCACCGCGCCATACGTCGAGTGCCGGGTCGTCACCGACACGCTGCCCAGCGAGCGGGTGGTCCCGGGCGACACCGTCCAGCTAATTCGCACGGTGACCCTGACGGGCGAGGGAAACAACCTGACGGGCGACCTGGTCTTCGACGCGGGGCCGCTGGTCAACCAGGCGCCTGAGTCGTCGCTCCTGTCCCGTTCCGCCGTCGTGACGCTGGGCCTCACCCGGCCCAACGGGTCGTCGGTGCCCGTCTCCGGGTTGATCTCGACGGTCTCGATCTCACCCACCGCAGGCCAGTTCGGGACCTACACCGCCGTCGCCCTGATCCAGCTGCCGGTCGACAACGCCGGTGCGCGCTGGGAGGCCGCGCTGACGTCCCAGACGCTCGACCTCGGCACGTTGAAGACCACCTTCTCCCAGACGAACTGATCGAGTGAGGAGCACGATGAGCAAGCGCACAGGATGGGGTCTGGTCGCGGCAGCGTCCCTCGCCGTCGCTGCTGCCCCCGCACTCCTCACGTCGCCCGGGACGACCCACGCCGGCTGGCGCGAGGAGCTCACCGTCTCCGTGCCCGACAGCCAGTCCGGCGTCTACAGCATCACCGCCACCGACAGCACCAACACGGTCGACCACGCCCAGGCTGCCGTGTCCGACGTCGCCAACGAGCCGTCGATGACCCTCAAGAACAACGCCACCCGGGTCTCCGGCGCCATCGACGTGGTCAGCGTCAGGGCGACAGTGCCGGCCAGCAACACCAAGAGCTCCCTGCTCAGCAACGTCCGGCTCAGCTATGACCCGACCACGATCAACTGCCTGAGCGGAGCCTCGGGGACCCCCTACTGGAACGTCACCGGCGGCGCTCTGGTCAGCGGCACCGAATACTTCCGAAGCGGACCGGACGTGACCGGGGACGACCTGGCGCCTGCTCAGACGAAGACGCTGTGCCCGTTGGTGACGCGGTCCGGCACCGACCGCGACTTCCTCCTGTCGCACGGCGGCCGCCAGCTCGACATCCAGACGAAGGTCAGGCAGCGGATGCATGCTCCCGCCACCGCGTCGTCGGTGACCGTCACGATCAACAGCAGGTATCAGGTGAAGCTGCCTCCCCCCACCATCGGCGCTGACGGGATCGTGTGCTCCCGAGCCAGCAGCCTGGGGGATCGCTTTCCGACCACCGGCACCCACGCGATGCTCTACTGGGGCTGGCCGTTCGCCGCCGACGGCTGGGAGTTCGGACGGCGGACCATCAGCACACCGGCGATGAACCGGTTCGTGGTCATGCGACAGAACCCCACGTCAGGGGTCTGGGCCCCGTTCATCGCCGGCCTCGACCAGGCGGCCACCAGCCCGGTCGTCACGACGAGCGGCGATCACCGGTTCGCCCTGGAGTATGCGAGTGGATATGGCAGTGCGATCAACAGCGACTGGATCAACAACAACGACGGTGACAATGCGACGGGTGGTGCCTGGGTGAACTTCAAGATCCGCGCCTTCCCCTATGCCGGTTCGACGATCTATGTCGACTCGGACTGGATCGTCCAGCTGCGCGAACAGGACAACCAGGCCAGGTGCGGCACGGTCTCGGCCAACCCGAGCTCCGCCCCGGTAGGACTCGGCTGATGCGCTGGCTCAAGCTCCTCGTCCGGGTCGCCATGTGGCTGATCACCCTCGTCGCAGCCGGCCTCCTCGTCACGCTCGTCGCTGTCCCGAAGGTCAACGGCTGGGTCCCGCTCACGGTCCTCTCCGGCTCCATGACACCGACCTATCCCTTGGGCAGCCAGGTCGTCGTGGAGCGCGTGGACGGCGTCGACGACGCCAACAAGCTCAGGGTGGGTGACGTCATCACCTTCCTGCCCAAGGCCGGTGACAGCAGCCTGACGACCCACCGGATCGTGAAGAAGGCCTTCCGCCAGGACGGGATGGCTGTCTTCACCACGCGCGGCGACGCCAACAGCAGCGACGACCCCTATCAGCTGACCGAGCAGCAGATCCGCGGCAGGGCGAGATATCACGTGCCATACGCCGGATACGTCGCCACCGCCTTGACCCAGGACAAGAAGAACACCGGCATCTACGTCCTGGGTGGCGGGCTCCTCCTCTATTCCGCGGCGCAGACGATGCTCGCCGCTCTCAGCCGCCGATCACGCTCGAAGCCCCCTGCCGGACACCGTGCCGGACACCGTGCCGGACACCGTGCCGAGCCCGGTGCCGGACATCGAGCCCACTCCAGTGCTGGACACCGCTACGGTCACAACGCCGGACGCCGCCCGGGGCACCGCGCCGAGCTGGCCACCACGAGTCGCTAGGACACCGCGATGCTTGCGCACCCACCTTCTCCGTACGTCGCCGCGATCGACCCGTGCCTGGGTCTGCTCCGAACGGTCCTCGAGCCGTGGGAGGTGGCCCAGATCGAGGTTGCGACCCGCCTCGTCTGGGGCTCGACCACCACGCCGATGGATCGGCGTGGAGGTCGGGAAGCGCCGGGCGAGATCGGCCAGGATCGGGCCGACGGCACAGCTGCCTCGCTGCGCCCGAAGGTGCTGGTGGTCGCCGCGGCCCTGGCCCTCGCTGCCGGGGTGCTGCGACGACACCCGCGCTTCAGCGCAGCGCCGAGGTGACGACCTCGGCGGCATCGGCGAGACCGTAGTCCGGCGTCTCGTCGAAGGACAGGGCGCCGATCCGGACCACGATCGTGCGGCTGCGCGGGTCGACCATCAGCGTCTGCCCGCCCAGTCCCAGGGCGGCATACAGCGACGACGGGGCGCCCGGGACCAGCGTGCCGTCGCGTGGTTCCACCGGTTGGCCCGTGGGATCGACGGCGTCGAGCGCGCCGCGCAGCTCGCCCGGACGGTTGAGCCACCACAGATAGCCGTAGGCGGCGTTGAGCGGTGTGGAGGAACGGCCCACCGAGGCAGTGACGAAGCGGCGGGGGAGAAGCCGTCGGCCGTCGACCACCCCCTTGTCGAGGAAGAGCTGGCCGAAGCGGGCGATGTCGAGACAGGTCGTCTGCATCCCGAAGAACACGTTGGTCGAGCGACCGCTGGCGTCGCGCGTGAGTCGTGTGTGCGACATCCCGAGCGGCTCGAACAGCTGCTCCTCGGCGAACTCGTCCGTGGGCTGCCCGGTCGCCTTGGCCAGGACCCGGTCGAGGACCTGGATCGCGGCGTTGTTGTAGGCCCAGGCAGTCCCGGGTGGGTGCTGCTGGTCGAGCCCGACGGCATAGCGGGTGCGGTCTCGTGCCTGAACCATCCGGCTGTAGTCGGAGTCGCTCGACCAGAAGCGCCCGCTGTCGTTGGCCAGCAGGTTGCGGATCGTCACCCCTGACGACGCGGTGCCGCGCCACTGCGGCACATAGCGGGCGACCTTGTCGTCCAGCTCGAGGTCGCCGTCAGCGGCAGCGATCCCCACCAGCGCGCTGGCGACCGACTTGGTCACGGAGAAGACCTCGCGAGGGGTCTCCCGAGGTTGGTTCCAGTTCCAGTCGCGGGCGAGCTGGCCGCGGCGCAGGACTGCGTAGCAGGTGGAGCCTGTTGACTTGGCGTGTCGAGCGAGCTCCTCGAGACGACCGGCCCTGAACCCCAGCTTCGCCGGGGCTGCCGTCGACCATCCGTCGACCCCTGGGGTCGGCAGCTCCAGCCGCTCGGAGGAGACGGATTTCTCGGCCGGCGGACCGGGAGCCACGCCGGGCAGCGCGGCGCAGGACACCAGCGCGGCGGTCGAGAGTGCTGTGCCGACCACCGCCAGGGCCTTGGAGGAGAGTCGGAGTCGGTGCATGCCCCGAGGATAGGTCCGTGTCCCAGCGCTCTAGGCTTTCGCGGCGTGACCCCCGTGATCGGCGTGTTCGGCCTGCAGGGCGACGTGCGTGAGCACCTCGCCGTCCTCACCGCGCTGGGCACGCACGCCGTCGCCGTACGCCGTCCCGAGGAGCTCGGGCGCTGCGACGGCTTCGTGATCCCCGGCGGGGAGTCGACCACGATGTTCAAGCTCGCCCGGACCTTCGAGCTGTTCGAGCCGCTGCAGGAGCGGATCCGCGGGGGCATGCCGACGTTCGGCACCTGCGCGGGCATGATCATGCTCGCCGACCGGGTCGTCGACGGCACCGCCGACCAGGAGACCCTCGGCGGGCTCGACGTCACGGTCCGGCGCAACGCCTTCGGCCGCCAGGTCGACTCCTTCGAGGGGGAGGTCGCCTTCGACGGCTTCGACGAGCCCGTGCCCGCGGTGTTCATCCGGGCGCCGTGGGTCGAGGAGGCAGGCGCAGGAGTCGAGGTGCTCGCCCGCGTCGAGGCAGGGCAGGCGGCGGGTAGGATCGTCGCCGTTCGCGAAGGGCACGTGATGGCGACGGCGTTCCACCCCGAAGTCGGCAGGGACGACCGGATCCACCGCTACTTCGTCGACCTCGTCACGACCGCGTAGAAGAGGGAGCCTGATGTCCGGCCATTCCAAGTGGGCGACAACGAAGCACAAGAAGGCCGCGATCGACGCCAAGCGCGGCAAGCTCTTCGCCAAGCTGATCAAGAACATCGAGATCGCAGCCAAGATGGGTGGGCCCGACCTCACGGGCAACCCCACGCTGTTCGACGCGGTGCAGAAGGCCAAGAAGCAGTCGGTCCCCAACAAGAACATCGACTCCGCGGTCAAGCGCGGCGGCGGCCTCGAAGGCACTGGGGTCAACTACGAGACGATCATGTACGAGGTCTACGGCCCGGCCGGCGTGGCCTTCCTGGTCGAGTGCCTGACCGACAACAAGAATCGCGCCGCGATGGAGGTGCGCACGGCGGTCAGCCGCAACGGAGGCACGCTCGCGGACCCGGGTTCGGTCTCTCGCCTCTTCACCCGCAAGGGCGTCATCGTCGTGCCGAAGTCGCAGGAGAAGGACGGATCAGTCTCCGAGGTGTCGGAGGACATGGTGCTCGAGGCGACCCTGGACGCCGGGGCCGAGGACGTCGACGACCAGGCCGAGTCCTTCCGGGTCATCTCGGAGGCCACCGACGTGGTCGCCGTCCGTACGTCGCTCCAGACCGCCGCGATCGACTACGACTCAGCCGACGTCGAGTTCGTGCCGAGCATGGAGATCCCGGTCGACAAGGACGCGGCGGTCAAGGTGCTCAAGCTCGCGGATGCCCTCGAGGACCTCGACGACGTGCAGAACGTCTTCACCAACGTCGACATCCCCGACGACGTGATGGCGCAGCTCGACGACGACGACGAGGAGTGACGCCGGAGCGGTCCCTGCGTGTCGCGTCCGCTCACCCCGGCGGCACGGGTTAGCGTTTGCCCGAACAGACGTTCGGACGGAAGGCTGACCTCATGCGAGTGCTCGGGATCGATCCCGGTCTGACGCGCTGCGGTGTCGGCGTCGTCGAAGGGTCGGTGGGGCGCCCGCTCACCCTGATCGACGTCAACGTGATCCGCACGAGCGCCAGCGAGCACATCGCGCAGCGGCTGGTCACCATCGAACGCGGTCTCGACGCCTGGCTCGACGAGTTCCAGCCCGACGCCGTCGCGGTCGAGCGCGTCTTCGCGCGCTCCGACTCCAGCACGATCATGGGCACCGCGCAGGCGAGCGGCATCGCGCTCGTGGTGGCCGCACGCCGGGGACTGCCCGTCGCGCTGCACACCCCCAGCGAGGTCAAGGCCGCCGTCTCGGGGAGCGGCCGCGCCGACAAGGCCCAGGTCGGCGCCATGGTGACGCGGATCCTGCGTCTCGACGCGCCCCCGAAGCCGGCTGACGCCGCCGACGCGCTGGCGCTGGCCATCACCCACATCTGGCGCGGTGGCGCCCAGGCCCGGATCGACGCAGCCCTGGCTGCAGCAGGGAGACGACCATGATCGCCTTCGTCCGCGGCGAGGTCGCGGCGCTCACCCTCACCAGCGCGGTGCTCGAGGTCGGTGGCATCGGGCTCGAGCTGATGTGCACCCCCAACACGTTGGCGACGCTGCGAGTCGGCGCCAACGCCACCCTGCCGACGAGCATGGTCGTGCGTGAGGACTCACTGACGGTCTTCGGGTTCCTCGACGACGACGAGAAGCAGGTCTTCGAGCTCGTCCAGACCGCCTCCGGGGTCGGTCCCAAGGTGGCCCAGGCCATGGTCGCGGTGTTGTCGCCCGACGACCTGCGCGCAGCGGTCGCCGGTGAGGACGTCAAGACCCTGACCCGCGTCCCCGGCATCGGACAGAAGGGCGCCCAGCGGATCATCCTCGAGCTCAAGGACCGGATCGGCGCCCCCACGGGTCCGCGCCTGGCCGGTCAGGCGCCGAGGCCCGGTCAGCCGTGGCGCGACCAGGTCCACCAGGGCCTGGTCGGTCTCGGGTGGTCGGCCAAGGAGGCGGACAAGGCGGTCGACGCGGTCGCGGACGAGGCCGGCGCCACCCCCGACATACCAGCCCTGCTGCGGGCTGCCCTGCGCACCTTGAGCAGGGCCTGAGTCGATGGACTGGGACCAGGACATCGACGAGACCCTCGACGACGAGCTCGCCGAGAGCGAGCTGACTCCGGCCGAGGCAGCGCACTTCCAGCGCCTCACCTCCGCCGACGCCGACGGTGACGAGCGCGCCGTCGAGGCGGCGCTGCGACCGCGCAGCCTCGACGAGGTCGTGGGACAGACGCGCGTGCGCGACCAGCTCGGCCTCGTCCTCGAGGCCGCTCGGCGACGCGGCAAGGCGCCCGACCACGTGCTCCTGTCCGGGCCTCCCGGACTCGGCAAGACCACCCTGGCGATGATCGTGGCCGCCGAGATGAACGTGCCGCTGCGGCTGACGAGCGGCCCGGCCATCACCCACGCCGGTGACCTGGCGGCGATCCTGTCCGGGCTCAACGAGGGCGACGTGCTCTTCGTCGACGAGATCCACCGGATGTCGCGCCCCGCCGAGGAGATGCTCTATCTCGCGATGGAGGACTTCCGGGTCGACGTCATCATCGGCAAGGGCCCGGGCGCCACCGCGATCCCGCTCGAGATCCCGCCCTTCACCCTGGTCGGGGCGACGACCCGCGCCGGGTTGCTGCCCGGGCCGCTGCGTGACCGCTTCGGGTTCACCGCCCACCTCGAGTTCTACGAGCCACACGAGCTCGACCGGATCGTGCACCGCTCGGCCGGGATGCTCGGGGTCGACCTGACCCCCGAGGGTTCCAGCGAGATCGCCGGCCGATCACGCGGCACCCCCCGCATCGCCAACCGGCTGCTGAGACGGGTGCGCGACTTCGCGCAGGTCAGGGCCGACGGCGTGGTCACCATCGGGGTGGCCCGATCGGCGCTGGAGCTCTATGAGGTCGATGAGTCCGGCCTCGACCGACTCGACCGCGCCGTGCTCGACGTGCTGTGCAGCCGCTTCGGCGGCGGCCCGGTCGGGGTCTCCACGCTGGCCGTGGCCGTGGGGGAGGAGCGCGAGACCGTCGAGGAGGTGGCCGAGCCGTTCCTGGTCCGCAAGGGCTTCCTGGCCAGGACTCCCCGCGGGCGGGTCGCGACCCCGGCGGCGTGGGCCCACCTCGGGCTGACCCCGCCCGCGATGCCGGTCACCGACTCGAGCCTCTTCGACGACGTCTGAAGTCGGGGCTGCGACCCCGGTCGACGTAGACTCCCGTGCTGGCCACCGCCACAGCTGACCGGTGCAGCGTCAGGGCCTCCGACCTCCCGACACGAAGGTGTGATCCTTGAACGACCTCGCCTCATTCCTGCCCCTCGTCGCGCTCGCGCTGCTCTTCTGGCTGCTGATCGTGCGTCCGGCCTCGCGCCGGCAGAAGGCGACCGCGAAGCTCCAGGCAGAGCTGCAGCCCGGCCAGCGCGTGATGCTGACGTCGGGGATCTATGGCACCGTCCAGTCCTTGACCGAGGACACCGCGCTGCTCCAGATCGCCGAAGGAACAGTCATCGAGGTCGTGCGCGGCGCGATCGGCGCCGTCGACTCGCCCCAGGCGGGCACGACCGATCCCGAAACGCTCGCCTGACGTGGTCGAGCCTGCCGTGACCAGCACCATCGAGGCGGCCCGCAAGGCGATGGCGCGCCTGGTGGTCGACGTCCCCGACCACCCCACGCCCGGCGTGGTGTTCAAGGACATCACCCCGCTGCTGGCCGACCACGACGGCTTCAGCGCCGTCACGGCGGCCCTCGCCGACCTCGGTCGCGACGCGGCTGGAGCGTTCGTCGACAAGGTCGTCGGGATGGAGGCGCGTGGCTTCATCCTCGCGGCCCCGGTCGCGCTCGCGCTCGGCACCGGCTTCGTGCCGGTCCGCAAACCCGGCAAGCTGCCGCGCGAGACGCACGAGGTGGCCTTCTCCCTGGAATACGGCGACGCCACCCTCCAGATCCACCGCGACTCCATCACCCCCGGAGACCGGGTCCTGCTGGTCGACGACGTGCTGGCCACCGGTGGCACCGTCGCGGCCACCCGGGAGCTGGTCGAGGCCTGTGGCGGGACGTGTGTCGGCGTCGCCGTACTCATGGAGCTCGGCTTCCTCGGCGGCCGGTCCAAGCTCGGCGACCTGCCGGTCAGCGCGATCACCACCGTCTAGGTCAGGCCGGGCCCGCTGCCTCACTAGACTCCGACGTATGGCCGAGGAGACGAGCACCCCCGTGACGCAGGACCGTGCGTCAGCGGTGCCGCTGTCTGCCCGCAGCATGCGGGCGCGGCTCGCTCGCATCGGCGCGAAGCCGCCCACCGGCAACCCGGTCCTGGAACCGTTGCTGCGCTCGGTGCGGGCCAACCACCCCAAGGCCGACGTCGCGCTGATCGAGCGTGCCTATGCCGTCGCCGAGCAGATGCACGGCACGCAGATGCGCAAGAGCGGCGACCCCTACATCACCCACCCGCTCGCCGTGACCACGATCCTGGCCGACATCGGCATGACCGAGCCCACCTTGGTGGCCGCACTGCTCCACGACACGGTCGAGGACACGCCCTACACCCTCGAGGAGCTGCGCAAGGACTTCGGCGACGAGGTGGCGGTGCTGGTCGACGGAGTGACCAAGCTCGACAAGGTGCAGTACGGCGACTCGGCCCAGGCCGAGACCATCCGCAAGATGATCGTCGCGATGTCGCGCGACATCCGGGTGCTCGTGATCAAGCTCGCCGACCGGCTCCACAACATGCGCACGCTTCGCTACCTCAAGTCCGAGACCCAGGAGCGCAAGGCCCGCGAGACCCTCGACATCTATGCCCCGCTGGCGCACCGCCTCGGCATGAACACCCTCAAGTGGGAGCTGGAGGACCTCGCCTTCGCCACGCTCCACCCGAAGATGTATGACGAGATCGTCCGGCTCGTCGCCGACCGGGCGCCCTCGCGCGACCAGTTCCTTGCCGAGGTGATCGCCGGCGTCGAGGCCGACCTGCGGGAGGCCAAGATCAAGGCCAAGGTCACCGGGCGGCCCAAGCACTACTACTCGATCTACCAGAAGATGATCGTCGGCGGCCGTGAGTTCTCCGACATCTACGACCTGGTCGGCATCCGCGTCCTCGTCGAGGAGGACCGCGACTGCTACTCGGTCCTCGGTGTCCTGCACTCGCGGTGGAACCCGGTGCTGGGGCGGTTCAAGGACTACGTCGCGATGCCGAAGTTCAACATGTACCAGTCCCTCCACACGACCGTGATCGGGCCGCAGGGCAAGCCCGTTGAGCTGCAGATCCGCACCTTCGCGATGCACCGCCGCGCCGAATACGGTGTCGCGGCCCACTGGAAGTACAAGGAGGGCGCGAAGGCCGGCACGACCACGGACCCGCGCTCGGGGTCCGCCCAGGCGGGCGACGACATGACGTGGCTGCGCCAGCTCCTGGACTGGCAGCAGGAGGTCGAGGACCCGGGCGAGTTCCTGGAGTCGCTGCGGTTCGAGATGAACCGGGCGCAGGTCTATGTCTTCACTCCGCGAGGCGACGTGATCCCGCTGCCCGTCGAGGCCACGCCGGTCGACTTCGCCTACGCCGTACACACCGAGGTGGGACACCACACCATCGGCGCCCGGGTCAACGGTCGGCTGGTCGCGCTGGAGTCACAGCTCGACAACGGCGACGTGGTGGAGGTCTTCACCTCGAAGGCACCCAGCGCCGGTCCGTCGCAGGACTGGCTCAACTTCGTGAAGTCCCCGCGGGCGCGCTCCAAGATCCGTCAGTGGTTCACCAAGGAGCGCCGCGAGGAAGCGATCGAGCGGGGCAAGGACCAGATCGGTCGCCAGATCCGCAAGGAGGGGCTCCCGCTCAAGCGGTTGATGACGCACGAGTCGCTGATGCAGGCGGCCGCCCACTTCAACCACGACGACGTCTCGGCGCTCTATGCCGCGGTGGGCGAGGGCAACCTCAGCGCGCAGGCGGTCGTACGCCGAGTCATCGACCTGCACGGTGGCAACGACGGGGCGGCCGAGGACCTCGCCGAGGGCGTCACGATCACCAAGCGCTCCCGGTCGGCTGCGAGCAGCACCGACTCCGGTGTCGTGGTCAAGGGCGTCGACGACCTCTGGGTCAAGCTCGCGAAGTGCTGCACCCCGGTTCCCGGCGACCCGATCCTGGGCTTCGTCACCAAGGGCGGGGGAGTGTCGGTCCACCGCAAGAACTGCACCAACGCCGCCAGCCTGGAGCTCCAGCCCGAACGGGTCCTGGAGGTCGAGTGGGCGCCGACGTCGCAGTCGACGTTCCTGGTCAACATCATGGTCGAGGCCCTCGACCGTGCGCGCCTCCTCTCCGACATCACGATCGCGCTCTCCGACGCGCACGTGAACATCCTCAGCGCCTCGCTCTCCACCACCCGCGACCGCGTCGCCAAGAGCCGCTTCACCTTCGAGATGGCCGACGCCTCCCACCTCGACAGCGTGCTCCGCGCCGTCCGCGGCATCCCGGGCGTCTTCGACGCCTACCGCGTCACCAGCTGATCGTCCCCACGCCCGCGCCGGACCGTAGGCCCCCGGTCACGGGCGGGTGGTGTGGTCTGGTTGTCGCTGATGCGGTGTCATGCGCGGGTGGGAGCATCAACAGGCCCACACCACCCGCGTGTGCAGAGGGGCGAGGCTCAGCTGAAGTCGGAGGCAGCCCGGCGAGCCATGTCGAGGAACGCCTGCTTGTTGGCGACGGAGTCCTCGAGCTGCTTGACCCTGGCGGAGTCACCGGCGGCCTGCGCCTTGTCCAGCTTCGCCTGCTCCTCGGCGATGCCCGCCTCGAGCTTGGCGACGATGTCGTCGGCGCGCGCGGACTTCTCGGGGTCGGTGCGCTTCCACTGGTCATCCTCGACAGCACGGATGGCCTGCTCGACCTTGCGCATGCGGCCCTCGAGGTCCTTCATCCGGTCGCGCGGCACCTTGCCGGCTGCGTCCCACCTGTCGGCCAGGTCGCGGAAGGCCTTCTTGGCGGCATCGAGGTCAGTGACGGGCACGAGCTTCTCGGCCTCGACGAGGAGCTGTTCCTTGACCTCGGCATTGGCGGCGAACTCCTGGTCGAGCTCGGCGTTGGCGGCGTCGCGGGCGCCGAAGAAGGCGTCCTGGGCGCCACGGAAGCGCTTCCACAGCTCGTCGTCGATGTCGCGTGGTGCAGGTCCGGCGGCCTTCCAGTCGCGCATGAGGTCGCGATACTTGCCTGCGGTCGGTCCCCACTCGGTCGAGCTCGCCAGCGCCTCGGCCTCCTTGGCCAGGCGTTCCTTCATGACGCGAGCACTGTCGCGACGCTCGTGCTCCTCGGCGAAGTGGGCCTTGCGGCGTCGCGTGTAGGTGGTGCGCGCGCCACTGAAGCGCTTCCACAGCGTGTCGTCCGTCGGCTTGTCGAGGCGGGGGAGTGCCTTCCACTCGTCGAGCAGGTCACGCAGCCGGTTGGCACCGGCGCGCCAGTCGTTGCCCTGGGCGAGCTTCTCCGCCTCGGCGACGATGCGCTCCTTCTCCACCTTCGACTCAGCGGTGCGCTTGGCCTTCTCGGCACGCTTGGCCTCACGCTGGAGCGCGATCAGCGGGGCGGTGGCGTCGAGCTTGGCGGCCAGCCCGGTCAGGTCGCCCACCGCGTTGGCCTCGACGACCTGCTCGCGCAGCGCCTTGACCCGGGTGATCGACTCCTCGGGAGCGAGCTTGCCCGCGGCGATGCGCTGCTCGAGGAGGTGCACCTCGAAGGCGAGCGCGTCGAAGCGGTCGGTGTAGAACTTCAGCGCCTCTTCGGGAGTCCCCTCGGGGTACTGCCCCACGGTGCGTTCCCCGTCGGACGTCTTGACATAGACGGTGCCGTCCTCGGCCACCCGGCCCCAGTCGGACTGCTTGTCGGCGCTCATGGTCGCCCATCGTAGTCACCCGCAGGGGCCGGCGGGTTCCTCGGTAGGCTGGCGCACCCCGGAGACGTTCCACTCCGGCTCCACCTGCCAGCAAGGACCTCTCTCTGTGTTGATCGCCGGCTTCCCCGCTGGGCCCTGGGGCACCAACTGCTATGTCGTCGCCACCGGACCGGGCGCCGAGTGCGTCGTCGTCGACCCCGGAAAGGACGCCACGGCCGGCGTGGCGGAGGTGGTGCGCGAGCACAAGCTCAAGCCCGTCTCCGTGCTCGTCACCCACGGTCACGTCGACCACATGTGGTGCGTGGCCCCGGTCGCTGGTGCCTATGACGCCACTGCCTGGATACACCCCCAGGACCGGCACCTGCTGGCTGACCCGATGGCGGGAATGAGCCGCGAGACGACCCAGATGCTGCTGGGGGGCAGCTATGAGTGGGCGGAGCCCGACGACGTCCGCGAGCTCGCGGACCTCCAGGAGCTCGAGCTCGCGGGCCTGAAGTTCGTGGTCGACCACACGCCGGGTCACACCGAGGGCTCGGTCACCTTCCGCACGCCGTACGCCGAGGCGGAGATCAGCGAGGTCATGTTCTCCGGCGACCTGCTGTTCGCCGGTTCGATCGGCCGCACCGACCTCCCCGGGGGTGATCACGCCACGATGCTGCGCAGCCTGGCATCCAAGGTGCTGCCCCTGGCCGACGACATCGTGGTCCTGCCCGGCCACGGCGAGCAGACGTCCATCGGCCGGGAGCGGGCGACCAACCCCTACCTCCAGGACCTCTGATGGCGAAGATCGCACCCCTGAGCGGGTTCCCCGAGCTGCTTCCCGAGGAGCGGGTCGTCGAGCGCGAGGTCATCGCCTCGCTCTCACGGACCTTCGAGCTGCACGGCTTCGCCAACATCGAGACCCGGGTCGTCGAACCCCTCGACCGGCTCGCCAAGGGTGGTGAGATCGACAAGGAGATCTTCGTCCTCCAGCGCCTCGCGGCCGAGCCCGGCGCCAAGGCCGAGCTGGGGATGCACTTCGACCTGACCGTGCCGTTCGCACGCTACGTGCTCGAGAACGCCGGCAAGCTCGACTTCCCCTTCCGCCGCTTCCAGATCCAACCCGCCTGGCGGGGCGAGCGACCCCAGGAGGGGCGCTACCGCCAGTTCACCCAGGCAGACATCGACATCGTCGGTCGCGACACGCTGGGGTTCCACCACGACGTGGAGGTGGTGCGGGTGATGGTCGAGGCACTCGGTGCGCTACCGCTTCCCCCGCTGTCGTTCCAGGTCAACAACCGCAAGCTGATCCAGGGCTTCTATCGCGGCCTCGGCATCGCCGACGTGACGGCTGCGATCAGGGTCATCGACAAGCTCGACAAGCTCCCCGCCGAGGCGGTCGCCGAGCAGCTCGTCGAGCAGGCGGGGGCGACTCCCGAGCAGGCCGAGCAGTGCCTGCAGCTGGCCTCGATCCGGGTCGGTGACACCAGCTTCGTCGACCAGGTGCGCGCACTCGGCGTCGAGGACGACCTGCTCGACGAGGGCCTGCGCGAGCTCGCCGCCGTCATCGACGGGTGCGCCGGGGTGGTCTCCGAGCGCGTCACCGTCGAGGCCAACCTGCGCATCGCGCGCGGCCTCGACTACTACACCGGCACGGTGCTCGAGGTGTTCATGAGCGGCTACGAGCGCCTGAAGTCCGTCGGCGGGGGTGGTCGCTACGACGCGCTCGCCAGTGACGGCAAGACCACCTATCCGGGCGTCGGCGTCTCGTTCGGCGTCTCCCGCACCCTGATCCCGCTCATCGCCGACGGCGTCCTGTCCGGCAGCCGCAAGGTCCCGAGCGCAGTGCTGGTCGCCGTCACCGACGAGGACGGCCGAGATTCCAGTACGGCGGTCGCCACCGCCCTGCGAGCTCGCGACGTCGCCTGTGAGGTGTCCGCCGACGCCGCCAAGTTCGGCAAGCAGATCCGCGCGGCCGAGCGCCGGGGCATCCCGTTCGTCTGGTTCACCCAGGCCGACGGCACCCACCAGGTCAAGGACATCCGGTCCGGCGAGCAGGTCGAGGCTGATCCCTCGAGCTGGACCCCACCCGAAGCAGACCTGCGACCGCAGGTGCTCCGAGCGGGTCAGGACACAGGTTCGCCCGAGTCGCGCACCAGATAGATCCACGGGAACGCGCGACAGCCGACCTGCCAGCCGTCGCGCTCGTAGCGGGTGAGTGACCCGCTCCAGGCGATTCGCTTGTGCTCCCAACGGGTCGCGGTCCTGACCATCCGGTGCCGCAGCATCCCGGCACCCACGGTGTGCCAGCCCAGCGAGCCCGCGAGCGCGAGCTCGGGCAGCTCGTCGAAGACGGTCACAGGTCCGAGCCAGCGTTCGACCGGTGTGTCGGGTCGATCGTCCGTCGTCTCCGCCCGGCCGAAGCGCTGTTGGGCTGCCTGCCTCGTCAGGCCCAGGGCGGTGCCGATCGCCGACCAGCTCTGGCCACCCCCACGCGCCGCCGCCACGGACTGCTTCAGGAGATCGCTCGTGATCCGGTCGGCCTGGGCCGCCCGTCTCACGATCTCCAGTGGTGCCGTGCCGTCGTCCGGATCGACTCGCGGCGGTTCCGAGAGGATCGCGGCGCCGATCGCCGCGGCCATCTCGCTCATCCGCGGTCCAGGTCGGCGCCGTCGTCTCGTCCTGCCGCATCGCGGCTCGGGAGCCACATGGCGTTGGGATCATCCGTGCTCGGACGACGCAGGCGCGCAGCGAGCAGCCAGACCCCCAACAGCATCATCATGATGCCGGCGCCCTGGCAGAAGCCCTTCAGAAAACCGTCGAGCTCCGATCCCAGCCAGGTGAGGGCCATCCCGGGGAGGACGAGGCCGACGCCGCTGGAGAGGGTGATCCGGGATGTCATCATCATGTGTCAACACTCTATTGACGCTCGAAAAATGTCAATGCTGCGTTGACGTTCCAGGTCGGGCGGCCCCGTCGGGGCTAGCCGTGGATCCAAGTTGGACCACGGATAGAGTCGCCGCATGATTCGCACCCATGACGCTGGCGCGCTGCGCGCCGAGCACGTCGGCCAGACCGTTGTCCTCGCTGGATGGGTCGCGCGCCGTCGCGATCACGGTGGGGTCGCGTTCCTCGACCTGCGCGAGGCGAGCGGTGTGGTCCAGGTGGTCGTTCGAGACGAAGAGGTCGCCCACAGCCTGCGCAGCGAGTTCTGCCTCAAGGTGACCGGCGAGGTCGTCGCCCGCAAGACAGGCAACGAGAACCCCAGCCTGCCGACCGGCCAGATCGAGGTCGTGGCCACGTCCGTCGAGGTCCTGAGCGCCAGCGCACCGCTGCCGTTCCCGATCGACGACGCCGGCACCGCCAAGGGCGGTGACGTGGGGGAGGAGGCGCGCCTGAAGCACCGCTACCTCGACCTGCGCCGCAGCGGACCCAACGCCGCCCTGCGCCTGCGCAGCAAGGTCAACAAGGCAGCCCGCGACGTCCTCGACCGCCACGACTTCGTGGAGGTCGAGACCCCGACGCTGACCAGGTCGACCCCAGAAGGTGCTCGCGACTTCCTGGTGCCGGCGCGGCTGCACCCGGGCAGCTGGTACGCCCTGCCGCAGAGCCCGCAGCTGTTCAAGCAGCTGCTCATGGTCGCCGGCATGGAGCGCTACTACCAGATCGCGCGGTGCTATCGCGACGAGGACTTCCGCGCCGACCGCCAGCCGGAGTTCACCCAGCTCGACATCGAGATGTCGTTCGTCGAGCAGGAGGACGTCCTCGTGCTGATGGAGGAGGTGCTCGCGGAGATGTGGGCCCTGATCGACGTCGAGATCCCACGCCCCATCCCGCGGATGACGTATGCCGATGCGATGGCCCGCTTCGGCAGCGACAAGCCCGACCTGCGCATGGGCAACGAGCTGGTGGAGTGCACCGACTACTTCAAGGACACGCCGTTCCGGGTCTTCCAGGCCGACTACGTCGGGGCGGTCGTCATGCCCGGCGGCGCCAGCCAGCCCCGCAAGAAGCTCGACGCCTGGCAGGACTGGGCCAAGCAGCGCGGCGCGCGCGGCCTGGCCTACGTCCTGGTCCAGGAGGACGGCACCCTGACCGGACCGGTGGCCAAGAACCTCACCGAGGACGAGCTCGCCGGCCTCGCGGCGCAGGTCGGCGCGAAGCCCGGTGACTGCGTCTTCTTCGCGGCCGGCGCCCCGAAGTCGAGCCGCGCCCTCCTGGGCGCCGCGCGGCTCGAGATCGGCCGGCGCTGCGGACTCATCGACGAGTCGGCCTTCGCCTTCACCTGGGTCGTGGACGCGCCGCTCTTCGAGCCGGCCAGCGAGGCTGTCGAGAGCGGCGACGTCGCGGTGGGAGCGGGAGCGTGGACGGCCGTCCACCACGCCTTCACCAGCCCGCAGCCCCAGTTCCTCGACGACCTCGAGAGCGACCCGGGCCGGGTGCTCGCATTCGCCTACGACATCGTGTGCAACGGCAGCGAGCTCGGTGGCGGGTCGATCCGGATCCACCGTGAGGACGTGCAGAAGCGCGTCTTCTCCGTCATGGGCATCGACGAGGACGAGGCACAGGAGAAGTTCGGGTTCCTGTTGGAGGCCTTCAAGTACGGCGCCCCGCCTCACGGCGGCATCGCCGTGGGCATGGACCGCATCTGCGCGATCCTGGCTGGAGCCGATTCCATCCGCGACGTGATCGCGTTCCCGAAGTCCGGCGGGGGTTCGACCCGCTCACCTCGGCGCCCGCCCCCATCTCGATCCAGCAACGCAAGGAAGCAGGCGTGGATGTGACGCCGGCGAAGGATCTCTCGCCAAACAGCTGAATCGTCCGCGGATGTGTCGCCGGAGCGCACAGCCGTGTCCGGATCGTTACTCGTCGGTGATCGCCAGTGAGGTCCGGGTCACATATGGTCGCACCGGCGCGTGACGCAGGTCGTCGCGTGCCCGGACCGAACCAGAAGCGCACACGACGAGGTGGAAATGACTGCACCGGGCACCGAACTCGAGAGCCACTTCGCTGGCGCTGAGGAGCCCACCGACGGGACCGACGGTGCAGTGGCGAACAAGTCCCCGGGCAAGCTGGCCAGGGACCGCTTCCGCAAGGACAAGCTCTCGATGTTCTCGTTGATCGTCGTGATCCTCTACTTCGTGGCCGCCCTGGCTGCGCCGATCCTGGTGAAGGTCGGGTTCCTCGATCCCTTCACCCCCAACCAGGACCTCCTCAACCCCTTCCAGCTGCCGATCGGCAAGTGGGGCGGCATCTCCGGCGACCACTGGCTCGGCGTCGAGCCCGGCATCGGCCGCGACGTGTTGTCCCGCGTCTGGTACGGCATCTCCTTCTCGCTGGCGATCTCGCTGACGGCGACGCTGATCGCGGTGATCATCGGCGTGACGCTCGGGATCATCTCGGGGGCCTCGGGTGGCTGGGTCGACGCCATCATCGGCCGCGTGATCGACCTGACGCTCGCCTTCCCCCAGACGCTGATGCTGCTCGCCCTCTCCGCCGTGGCGTTCGCCTTCATCTCCGAGGTGATGGGCGTGCCACCCGGCAACCCCACCAGGGCGCTCTATGTCGTGGCGGTGCTCGGTCTGTTCGGGTGGACGGGCGTGGCTCGCATCGTGCGTGGGCAGGTGCTGTCGCTGCGCGAGCGTGAGTTCGTCGCCGCCTCGAAGATGATGGGCGCCTCGAAGTTCCGGCTCTACTTCCGCGAGATCCTCCCCAACCTGTGGGCGCCGATCCTCGTCACCTTCACCCTGATCATGCCGGCGTTCGTCTCCGCCGAGGCGGCGCTGGCCTATCTCGGCGTGAGCATCCAGCCGCCGACGCCGACGCTGGGCAACGTCTTGTTCGACTCGCTCACCTACGCCGACACCGACTTCGTCTTCTTCTTCGTCCCGGCCTTGTTGATCGCCACGATCGTCGTGTGCTTCAACCTGCTCGGCGACGGCCTGCGTGACGCCCTTGACCCCAAGGGGCACCGGTGACCCCCAGCGGGTCACCCGACCGGAGCACAACACAAGTTTTCGTCGACACAGCGTCGACGAAGGTGCCGTTCAGGCGGCACGTCCAAGGAGGAAAACAAATGGGTATGAATCTGAGGAGGACCGTCGCAGCAAGTGCGGCTTCGGTCCTGGGGCTTGGCCTCCTGGCTGCCTGTGGCGGCGATGGTGGCGACGATGACACCGACAACTCGCCCAGTGGCAGCTCCGCCGAGGCAACCGCCGGCGGCACGCTGAAGGTGCTCCAGCACTTCCCCTACGAGGCGTCCGACCCGCAGCGCATCTACTACGGTGTCCAGCTGGCGTGGTACCGCCGCCTGATGTATCGCGGCCTGCTCGGCTTCCCGATGTCCGAGGACGCGGAGGAGTCGACCACCCCGGTGCCCGACCTCGCGACCGACACGGGCACCTCGGAAGAGGGCGGCAAGGTCTGGAAGTTCACGCTCAAGGACGGCGTGAAGTGGGAGGACGGCAGCGACATCACGTGTGAGGACGTCCAGTACGGCACCTCGCGCGTCTTCGCCAACGACCTGATCACCGGTGGCCCCAACTACACGCTCAGCTACATCGACGTGGAGGACTACCCGGGTCCCTACAAGGCGACCCCGGAGCAGCAGAAGGCCTTCGAAGAGGCAGTCAGCTGTGAGGGCAAGACCATCACCTTCAACTTCAACAAGCCGTGGGCCGACTTCCCGCAGGCCGTCGCCGGCATGATGATGACGGACCCGTACAAGGAAGAGTTCGACGAGGGCGCGAAGAGCCAGTGGAAGGTCCTCTCCAACGGCCCCTACAAGGTCGAGGGAGGCAAGTGGGACAAGAACGGCGGCGCGACCCTGGTCCGCAACGAGAACTACGACCCCGCCACCGATGACCCGGAGACGCTGCGTCTCGCCCTGCCGGACCAGATCGACTACCAGATCGACCCGTCCGACACCGCAGGTGAGCTCTTCAACGACCGCCTGATCCAGGACGCTGCTGACGTCCAGAACGCCATCACCACCGCTCGCGTGGCGCCGGCGCAGTTCCCGAAGATCACTGGCCCGGTGGAGGAGCGTTACCTCAACGTCGACTCCCCCTACACCCAGTACCTCTCGCCGAACTTCAACAGCGACAACATGAAGGACCTCGCTGTCCGTCAGGCGCTGGCCAAGGCGCTCGACCTCAACGGCTACGTCAAGGCCCTCGGTGGCGAGACGGCTGCTGCTCCGGCAGAGTCGATCGTCAACCCGAGCGTCCCCGGCTACACCGAGAACCCGGCGTTCGCCGATGACAACAACAACGACGGTGACCCCGCGGCAGCCAAGGCGCTGCTCGAGGAGGCCGGCGTCCAGCTGCCGCTGAAGATCAAGCTCGGCTACCCGGCTTCGCCCACCGCCGACAAGGCGATGGCTGTTGTCAAGCAGGGCTGGGACGACGCTGGTTTCGAGGTCTCCCTCGAGCCGCAGGGTGACACCTACTACGACGTCATCTCGCGTCCCGACGACGAGTTCGACGTCACCTGGGGTGGTTGGGGTGCTGACTGGCCGTCGGCCATGACGGTCATCCCGCCGCTCTACGACAGCCGCCCGAACTTCTCGCCCACCACGTGTGGTCAGAACTACGGCTGCTACCAGAACGACGAGTTCGAGGCCCTGGTGGACGAGGCGGCCAACGCCTCCGACATCGAGGCCCAGACCGAGGCGCTCGTGAAGGCGGACGCCAAGCTCGGCGAGGACGTCGCGTACATCCCGCTCGACACCTCGAAGTTCAACTGGCTCCACGGCTCCAAGGTCACCGGCTTCACGACGACGGCTGCGTCGTCGTCCTACCCGGAGATCGGTCTCATCGGCGTCACCGAGTGACGTCTGCTTGACCCGAGCCTGACTCATCGGGCTCTGCAGTGATCAGTTGCTGGGTGGGCACCTCGGTGCCCACCCAGCAACCTGCCGGGCATCCCTCCGGCGCACAGCTCTCCGCGCGTCCCCACAGGGGCGCGACCCAAGATCTTCGAGGAAGTGAGACCTACCGATGTGGGCCTACATCGTGCGCAGAATCGCCGTGGGACTAGCGCTGGTGCTCGCGCTGACCCTGGTGACGTTCGCGCTCTTCTTCGCGTCGCCCGTCGATCCTGCGCGCTTCGCCTGCGGCAAGAACTGCAGCGAGCAGCAGCGCGACCAGGCGCGCAAGGCACTGGGCTACGACAAGCCCGTCTACGAACAGTGGGCAAACTTCATGAAGGGCGTGGTGGTCGGCCGTGACTTCCCGGCCGATCCCGAGCTGCGGGCAGCCGCACCCGAGGTCGTCACCCACTGTGAGGCGCCCTGCCTGGGCTACTCCCACGTCAACTCCGCCACGGTCAACGACCTGGTCAAGAAGGCAGCGCCCGTCTCCATCTCCCTGGCGATCGTGGCCCTGGTGATGTGGCTGGTCGGCGGCGTGCTCTTCGGCATCCTCGCCGCGGTCTTCAAGGGGTCCCTCATCGACCGCGGCATCGTCGGCTTCACCCTGTTCGCCTACGCGTTCCCCACGTTCTTCATCGCCGTGTTCTTCCTCAAGTACCTCGCGGTCAAGTGGCAGCTGTGGCCATATCCGACCTACATCTCCCTGGTGGACGGTGGGGTCGCCTCCTGGCTGGGCAACCTGCTGATCCCTGCCTTCACCCTGGCCCTGGTGTTCATGGCCGGCTATGTCCGGATGACTCGCGCCTTCGTGCTCGAGTCGATGACCGAGGACTACATCCGCACCGCGAAGGCCAAGGGCCTGTCCGGACGAGTGGTGCTGTTCAAGCACGGCCTGCGCGCTGCGCTGACGCCGCTGGTGACGATGACCGGCCTCGACTTCGCGACGCTCCTCGGCGGGGCGATCATCACCGAGTCCGTCTTCGCCTACCCGGGTATGGGGCTGCTCACCATCCAGGCGAGCAACGCCTACGACCTGCCGACCCTCATCGGAGTGGTCGTCGTGGCCGGCTCGTTCGTGATCCTGGCCAACATCATCGTCGACATCTCGTACGCGTTCATCGATCCCCGAGTCCGGCTCGGGTAGGAAGTGGAGACAGCGATGGACAAGTTCCTCACAGTCGACGACCTCAAGGTGCACTTCCCGACGGTCGACGGCGTCGTCAAGGCCACCGACGGGCTCTCCTTCGGGCTCGAGCGGGGCCAGACCCTCGGCATCGTGGGGGAGTCGGGTTCTGGCAAGTCGGTCTCGAGCTCGGCGATCCTGGGGCTGCACCGGGGCACCAATGCCCAGGTCAGCGGCGAGATCCGGCTCGACGGCACCGACCTGCTGAAGATCACCGACGAGGAGATCCGGGCGATGCGCGGCAAGGAGGTCGCGATGATCTTCCAGGACCCGCTGTCGGCGATGCACCCCTACTACTCCGTGGGCAACCAGATCGCCGAGGCCTACCGCGTCCACAACGACGCCACCAAGAAGGCCACCCGCAAGCGGGTCATCGAGATGCTCGAGCTGGTCGGCATCCCGCAGCCTGACCGTCGGGTCGACGACTATCCCCACCAGTTCTCCGGTGGCATGCGTCAGCGCGCCATGATCGCCATGGCCCTGATCAACGACCCCAGCCTGGTGATCGCCGACGAGCCCACCACCGCCCTGGACGTGACGGTGCAGGCCCAGATCCTCGACCTTCTCCAGAAGCTCCAGCGCGAGTTCAACACCGCGATCATCATCATCACCCACGACCTGGGCGTCGTGGCCGAGATGGCCGACGACGTGCTGGTGATGTATGCCGGTCGAGCAGTGGAGTACGGCCCGACCAAGGAGATCCTCACCCACCCCGAGATGCCCTACACGTGGGGGCTGCTGTCCAGCGTGCCCAACCTGCTCGCCGACGTGAACGAGAAGCTGATTCCCATCCCGGGCGCCCCTCCGAGCCTGCTCAACCCACCTCCGGGCTGCGCCTTCCACCCGCGGTGCCTGCACCGCGACAAGGTGCCCGGAGACCTGTGCGAGACAGTCCTGCCGGAGCTGTTGCCAGGCGTGCGCGGTGAGGGCCACCTCAAGCGGTGCCACCTGACCAACCCCGACTCGATCTACCAGGAAGAGGTGGCCCGGTGACCCCGGCGACCGACGCTGTCCAGGCCGACACTCCCGAGGCGGCTTCGTCCGCCCCACTGCTCGAGGTCCGCGACCTGCAGATGTACTTCCCGGTGAAGTCGTCGGGGCTCATCCGCCGGACGGTGGGTCACGTCCAGGCTGTCGACGGTGTCAGCTTCCAGGTCCGTGCGGGCGACTCGCTGGGTCTCGTGGGGGAGTCCGGGTGCGGCAAGTCCACGACCGGACGCCTGATCACGCGCCTCGAGAAGCCCACTGCCGGGCAGATCAACTTCGAGGGCCGAGACATCGCCAACCTCGGCGCCCGCCAGCTCAAGCCGCTGCGTCGTGAGATCCAGATGATCTTCCAGGACCCCTACGGCTCGCTCAACCCCCGTCACACCGTCGGCACCATCGTCGGGACTCCGCTGGCCATCCACGACGTCGTGCCCAAGAAGCAGATCCTCGCGCGCGTGCAGGAGCTGCTGGAGATCGTGGGGCTCAACCCCGAGCACTACAACCGCTATCCCCACGAGTTCTCCGGCGGTCAGCGTCAGCGCATCGGGATCGCCCGGGCCCTGACTCTTCAGCCCAAGCTGCTGGTGGCCGACGAGCCGGTCTCGGCGCTCGACGTCTCCATCCAGGCCCAGGTCATCAACCTGCTCCAGGACATCCAGCGAGAGTTCAACATCGGCTATCTCTTCGTCGCCCACGACCTCGCGGTGGTCCGTCACTTCTGCCCGGAGATCGCGGTGATGTATCTCGGCAAGATCGTCGAGATCGGGGAGCGCGACCGGATCTACAACCACGCCAACCACCCCTACACGCAGGCGCTCCTCTCGGCGGTGCCGGACGTGAAGCAGGCGGCCATCGGCGGACGGCGCGAGCGCATCCAGCTCACCGGCGACGTCCCGAGCCCGATCAACCCTCCCTCCGGCTGCCGGTTCCGCACCCGCTGCCCGCTGGCCCAGGACATCTGCGCTGCGGTGGAGCCGCCGCTGATCCAGATCGGCAGGAAGCACAAGGTGGCCTGCCACTTCGCCGGCGAGCTCGGTCAGCACCCCGCAGAGCCGGTCACCGCGCCCCTGCTGGGCGTCGATCGCCACGGCGAGCGACTCTCGGACGCCAGCCCGGACGCCGACCTCGGCAGCGGTTCCGGCTACGGCGACACGTGGTACGACTTCCCGGGTCGACGGATGGTGCGCGGGGACGGGGCGTAGTTTCGTCTCCGTGGAAGCAGCGGCGGACGGACTCTTCGACCTGGGCGACCAGCGGCCGGAGGCGGGCGGCGGCTCGCTGTCGGCCGCGGCGCACCGCTCGGCTCCCCTCGCCGTACGCATGCGTCCGCGGACCCTCGACGAGCTCGTCGGCCAGGCACAGCTGCGCGCGGCGGGGTCGCCCCTGCGCCAGCTGATCGAGGGCGACAAGTCGATGTCGCTGCTGTTGTGGGGTCCGCCCGGCACCGGCAAGACCACCATCGCCTCGATCGTGAGCCAGCAGACGCAGCGCCGCTTCGTCGAGGTCTCGGCTGTCGCTGCCGGGGTCAAGGAGGTGCGGGCGGCCATCGATGCCGCCCGTTCGGAGCTCGCACGGGGTGGCAGCGAGACCGTGCTCTTCGTCGACGAGGTCCACCGGTTCAGCAAGGCCCAGCAGGACGCGCTGCTGCCGGGCGTGGAGAACCGCTGGGTGACCCTGGTGGCGGCCACGACCGAGAACCCGTTCTTCTCGGTGATCTCGCCCCTGTTGTCGCGCAGCCTGCTGCTCCGACTCGAGTCGCTGACCGATGACGACATCGTTGCCGTCGTCGAGCAGGCGCTGGTCGACGAGCGTGGCCTGGCCGGCCAGCTCGAGATCGACGAGGCCGCGCAGGCACATCTCGTCCGGTTGGCCGGTGGAGACGCCCGACGGGTGCTGACCTGCCTCGAGGCCGCTGCCGGGGCGGCGCGCTCCCAGGGGAACGCGGTGATCGACCTCGCCTGCGCCGAGGCCGCCGTCGACCAGGCGGCCGTGCGCTACGACCGCGAGGGCGACCAGCACTACGACGTGATCAGTGCCTTCATCAAGTCGATCCGTGGGTCCGACGCGGACGCCGCGCTGCACTACCTCGCGCGGATGATGGAGGCGGGGGAGGACCCCCGCTTCATCGCCCGACGGCTCGTGATCCTGGCCAGCGAGGACGTCGGGCTGGCCGACCCGACGGCGCTGACCACCGCCGTGGCCGCCGCGCAGGCGGTGCAGCTGATCGGGATGCCGGAGGCCCGACTCAACCTGGCCCAGGCGACCATCGCGCTCGCCGTGGCCCCGAAGTCGAACGCGGTGACGCTCGCGATCGACGCCGCGAGCGCGGACGTCCGCGCCGGCAGGATCGGCAACGTGCCGCCACACCTGCGCGACGGGCACTACGCAGGCGCGGCGAAGCTGGGCCACAACAAGGGCGCTCCCAAGCCCTACGTCTACAGCCACGACGAGCCCTTCGGGATCGCCGAGCAGCAGTACGCCCCCGACGTCGTCGAGGATGCGGCCTACTACCGCCCGACCTCCCTGGGCGCCGAGGCTGCGATCAAGGACCGCTGGGAGCGGGTCCGCAAGATCGTCCGCGGCACGGGTTCGTCGTGAGCTCGGCGCTGTGGGACCGGCAGGCGTCGTCGTTCGACGCCGAACCGGACCACGGTCTGGCCGACGCCGTCGTCCGGAGGGCGTGGCAAGACCTGCTCGTCGCCGCGATGCCACCTGCGCCGTCGCGAGTCGCCGACCTCGGCTGTGGGACCGGGACCTTGACGAGCCTGCTCACCGACGCGGGCTACACAGTGGACGGTCTTGACTTCTCGCCCGCGATGGTCGAGCGCGCACGCCTCAAGGTGCCTACAGCCACCTTCGTGGTGGGCGATGCCTCGAACCCGACGCTGCCGCCGCGGGCCTACGACGTGGTGCTCTGCCGCCACGTCCTGTGGGCCCTGGCCGATCCCGAGGCAGCGATGGCGAGGTGGGTGGAGCTCCTGGCACCAGACGGCGTGCTCGTCGTCGTCGAGGGCAGGTGGGGCACCGGTGCCGGGCTCACGGCAGCGGAGACAGAGCGGATCGTCCGCACGATCCGCAGCGAGGTCTCGGTCCGCCATCTGCCGGAGTCCGTCTACTGGGGCAAGCAGATCGACGACGAGCGCTATCTCCTCGTCAGTCGGGTGTGACGTCCCGGCACGAGCCACCACCCGGGCGCGTGGACCGGGTTATAGGGTTTCGCGGGTGAACGGCGAACAGGTGTGGCTCTGGGTGGCCGCAGGAGGCGCAGCAGCGCTGCTCCTGCTGGTCCTCGCCTGCGCGCTGCTGTGGCGGCGGGCCAGCCACCTCGCGACCCGGCTCGACGACCTCGAGGCCCGGCTCGGCGAGCAGCGTGTGCCGACGTCGACCGACGCCTCCGGCGCGCAGGAGGCGTCGCCATACGTCATCACGGGCCTGCCCGACGGCCGCGACCAGACCTCCTCCGAGGAGATCCACGTGGGCCGGATCGACGGCGCGCTGTTCGCCGACATCGTGGCGCGCGAGACCACGATCAAGGCCGCGGGCCTGGCGCACGGCCTGCGACGGGCGCTCTCGGCGCAGAGCAGGAACCGGATCCGCTTCGAGATGAGGCAGCAGGTCCGGCGCTCCCGCAAGCAGCGGCGGGCCGACCTCAAGACCGCCTTGCGCGACCTCCAGGCCAGGGAGGACGCCGCCTGATGGCACGATCGCTGTGGTTCGCGGCCGGAGCGGGGGCGGGTGTCTATGCGATGTCCCGTGCCCGACGGGCTGCTGAGGCATTGACCGCCGACGGGATGCGCGACCGGTTGAGCGGGCTCGGCACGGGTCTGCGGCTGTTCCGCGAAGAGGTGGCGGCGGGGCAGGCCGAGAAGGAGGTCGAGCTGCGACAACAGCTGGGCATGCTGCCCCCGGGCAGGCACCAACGTGAGCTGACAGCCGGCGAGACGGCATCCTCGAACAAGGAAGACACAGATGGACACCAGTGAGATCCGCCGCCGCTTCCTCGGGCACTTCGAGGCCGCGGGTCACACCGTGGTGCCGTCGGCGAGCGTGCTGGCCAGCGACCCCAACCTGCTCTTCGTGCCGGCCGGGATGGTGCCGTTCAAGCCCTACTTCCTCGGTCAGGAGACGCCGCCGTGGCCGCGCGCCACCAGCGTCCAGAAGTGTGTGCGCACCCCCGACATCGAGGACGTGGGCAGGACGACCCGCCACGGCACCTTCTTCGAGATGTGCGGGAACTTCTCCTTCGGCGACTACTTCAAGCAGCGCGCCATCGAGCTGGCCTGGGACCTCGTCACCAAGCCGCTCGACCAGGGCGGCTGGGGCCTGGAGGAGAGCCGGCTCTATCCCAGCGTCTATGTCGACGACCAGGAGGCCGTCGACCTGTGGAAGCAGGTCTCCGGCCTGCCCGACGACCGGATCGCGCGCCTGGGCAAGAGCGAGAACTACTGGTCGATGGGGGTCCCCGGCCCCGGCGGCCCGTGCTCGGAGATCCTCTATGACCGCGGTCCGGCCTATGGCGCCGACGGCGACTTCGGCGCCGAGGACCGCTACCTCGAGATCTGGAACCTCGTCTTCATGCAGGACGAGCTGAGCGCTGTGCGGTCCAAGGAGGACTTCGACATCGCCGGCTCGCTGCCCAAGAAGAACATCGACACCGGCATGGGCCTCGAACGCGTCGCGTTCCTGCTCCAGGGCCGGGAGAACATGTATGAGATCGACGTGATGTTCCCCGTCATCGAGCGCGCGATGGAGCTGTCCGGTCGCACGTATGGCGTCAACCATGACGACGACGTGAGGTTCCGGGTCGTCGCCGACCACGTCCGCAGCTCGATGATGCTGATCGGTGACGGCGTGACCCCGGGCAACGAGGGGCGCGGCTACGTCCTGCGGCGGCTGCTGCGCCGCGCCGTACGCTCCATGCGCCTGCTCGGCTTCGAGGACCCCGCGCTTCCCGAGCTGATGCCGGTCTCGCGCGACAAGATGGGGGAGACCTACTCCGACCTGGTCCGCGACTGGGATCGCATCGCCAGGGTGGCGTATGGCGAGGAGGAGACCTTCCGCAAGACGCTGCAGGCCGGCACGCAGATCTTCGACCTCGCCGCGGGTGACGTGAAGAGGTCGGGCGCGACCACGCTCGCCGGCGAGCAGGCGTTCGCGCTGCACGACACCTATGGCTTCCCGATCGACCTCACGCTGGAGATGGCAGCCGAGCAGGGGCTGGCCGTCGACGAGGAGGGCTTCCGCGGCCTGATGGCTGCCCAGCGTGAGCGGGCCAAGGCGGACGCGAAGGCGAAGAAGGGCCAGCACGCCGACACGACCGTCTATCGCGGGATCCTCGACGCGCACGGGCCGACGCAGTGGCTGGCCTACGAGACGCTGGAGACCGAGTCGAGGCCGTTGGCGCTGCTCTCGGGTGGCAGCGCGGCGCAGGTCCTGCGTGAGGGCGAGGTCGGTGAGATCGTCCTCGACCGCACCCCGTTCTATGCGGAGTCGGGTGGGCAGGCCGCGGACGCAGGCGTCCTCGACTTCGCCGGCGGCCGGGTCGAGGTGCTCGACGTCCAGCGCCCGATCAAGGGACTGGTCGTCCACCAGGTCCGCGTCACCGAGGGGGAGCTCTCGGCAGACGCCGACGTCTTCGCCAAGGTCGACCCGGGCTGGCGCACCGGCGCCCGCCAGGCCCACTCGGGCACCCACGTCGTCCACGCCGCCCTGCGCCAGGTGCTCGGGCCGAGCGCCCTGCAGTCGGGCTCCTACAACCGGCCCGGCTATCTGCGCCTCGACTTCGGCTGGACGCAGGCCCTGAGCCCAGCGCAGGTGCGGGAGATCGAGCAGGTCTCCCAGCAGGCGCTGCGCGCCGACCTGCCGGTCACCTGGGACTACATGAGCCTCGAGCAGGCCCGCGAGTGGGGCGCGATCGCGCTCTTCGGTGAGACCTATGACAACACCAAGGTGCGCGTCGTCGAGATCGGTGGCCCGTGGTCGCGCGAGCTGTGCGGCGGCACGCACGTCGACCACTCCTCGCAGATCGGCACCATCGTGGTGACCGGTGAGGCCAGCGTCGGCTCCGGCAACCGCCGGATCGAGGCGTTCACCGGCGTCGAGGGCTTCGACTACCTCGCTCGGGAGCGCGACGTGGTGTCCCAGCTGACGACGCTGCTCAAGACCCAGCCCGACGACCTCGTCGGCCGGGTCGGCGACCTCGTCGAGCGGCTCAAGGCCGTGGAGAAGGAGGTCGAGAAGGCGCGCGTGACCCAGCTCCTGGCAGGCGGAGCCGCCCTGGCCTCCGCGAGCGCCGACGTCAACGGCGTCGCTGTGGTCGTCCATCGCGCCGACGGTGCCGGTGGCGGCGACGTCCGCACGCTGGCCCTCGACGTCCGCAGCCGACTCGACGCTGCCCGGCCGGGTGTCGTGGTCGTCGCGGGCGTCCAGGACGGCAAGGTCTCGGTGGTGGCGGCGGTCAACGACGCGGGCCGCGAGCGCGGCGTCAGTGCCAACGAGCTGGTCCGCGCGATCGGCCAGCTCATCGGCGGCAAGGGCGGCGGCAAGGACGACGTCGCCCAGGGTGGCGGCAGCGACGCGACCCGCCTCGACGAGGCGCTCGCCCTGGTCAGCACCGACGTCGCGCGGATGGCCGGCTGAGGGATGCGCCACGGAACCCGCCTGGGCCTCGACCCGGGAGACGCCCGGATCGGGGTCGCGCGCAGCGACCCGTCCGGCGTCCTGGCGACCCCGCTCGAGACCGTGCGCCGCGGCCGGGGAGACGTCGCCCGGTTGCGTCGGCTGGTCACGGAGACCGAGGCGGTGGAGGTCGTGGTCGGCCTGCCCCGCTCGCTCTCCGGCGGGGAGGGTCCGTCGGCGCTCAAGGTGCGGGAGTTCGCCACGCTGCTGGCGCGGCAGATTGATCCCGTGCCGGTCAGGCTGTGTGATGAACGCCTGACCACGGTCTCGGCGGAGTCGATGCTCCGCGACCGCGGTCGCAAGGGAGCAGATCGGAGGTCGGTGGTCGACATGGCAGCCGCCGTACTCATCCTGCAGAACGCATTGGACACCGAACGCGCGAGTGGTCGCGCGCCTGGAGAGATGGTCGAGATCAGCGATGAGTGACAACACGGTCGACGACCGGGACTACGACGACGACTACTACGAGGGCGGTTCGCGTCGCCAGAAGCGCGGCTGGTCCGGCTGTCTGGCCGTGCTGATCGCCCTGGCAGTCCTCGCCGGTGGCGGCTTCTTCGCCGTGACCAAGGGCGTCGACTGGGTCAGTGACAAGTTCGACTCCGCCGAGGACTATCCGGGACCGGGGAGCGGCTCGGTGACCTTCGAGGTCAGCCCGGGTGATGCCACGGCCCAGATCGGCCGCAACCTCAAGGCCGAGGGGGTCGTCGCCTCCGTGCAGTCCTTCCTCGACGCTGCCGCGGCGGACCCCGACTCGACCGGCATCCAGGTCGGCTTCTATGAGCTGAAGAAGGAGATGGCCGCGAAGGACGCCCTCGCTGTCCTGCTCGACCCCAGCAACCAGGTCAAGGCCACGGTCACGGTGCCCGAGGGGCTGCGGGTCGAGGACACGATGGCACTGCTGGCCGAGAAGACCGAGTGGGGACTGGCCAAGTGGAACGCCGCCCTCAAGGACGGCGCCGCGCTGGGCCTGCCCGACTATGCCGAGGGCAACCCGGAGGGATACCTGTTCCCGGCGACCTACGAGATCGGCCCCAAGGACAAGCCCAAGGACATCCTGGCCGCCATGGTCGGTCGCTGGCGCCAGGCCGCCGACGAGGCAGGGTTGGAGGAGAAGGCTGCCGAGCTCGGCAAGACACCGGCGGAGCTGATGATCATCGCCTCGCTGGTCGAGGCCGAGGGCCGGGGCGACGACATGCCCAAGATCGCACGGGTCATCTACAACCGTCTCGACGGCCCGGGCGACAAGGGCGGGACGAACGGCCTGCTGCAGATCGACGCGAGCGTCAACTACGGCCTGGACCAGGAGCTCGGGGTCGCGCTGACCACTGAGCAGCTCCAGCAGGACACGCCCTACAACACCTACACGCGTCCCGGCCTGCCGCCGACCCCGATCGAGGCACCCGGCGATGCGGCGATCGCAGCAGCGGCCAACCCGGCGGACGGCGACTGGTACTACTACGTCACCGTCGACCTGGCGACCGGCGAGACCAAGTTCGCCGAGACCTACGACGAGTTCTTGACCTACAAGGACGAGTACACGGAGTACTGCACCACGTCTGACGCCTGCTGATGGCGGCCACGCACCACCGGTGCGGGGTGCTCGGCGACCCGATCGAGCACTCCCTCTCGCCCGTGCTGCACCGTGCGGGCTATGCGGCGCTCGGTCTCGACTGGGAGTTCGACGCCCACCGTGTCGTCTCCGAGGGGCTGGCCGACTTCCTGGGCTCACTGTCGGACGAGTGGGTCGGGCTGGCACTGACGATGCCGCTCAAGCGCGAGGCGGCTGGGCTCGTCCACGAGCTGTCGGGTCGTGCACGGCTGGCGGGTGCGGCCAACACGATCCTCCTGCGCGACGACGGCTCCTTGTTCGGGGACAACACCGACATCCCCGGCGCGGTCGCCGCGATCCGTGAGCGCACCACCGCACCCCTGTCCACCGCGGCGATCCTCGGGGGCGGAGCGACCGCGACCTCCATCGGGATCGCCCTGGCCGACCTGGGCGTGCGTTCGATCGAGGTCGCCGTCCGCTCGCCGGAGCGAGCCGCCGAGACGGTGGAGACCCTCCAGGCACATCCGGCGCGGCCCGAGGTGTCCCTCACCCGGCTCGACGAGGTCACCGATCTCCAGGTCGACCTCGTCGCCTCGACGATTCCCGCGCAGGCCCAGGACGACCGCCTCGTGTCTGCCTGCGGCGGAGCGGCGACGCTCTTCGAGATCGTCTATGACCCGTGGCCGACCCCGCTCGCCGCCTCCGCCGGTGATCGGGTGCTGGTCGGCGGGTTCGACCTGCTGCTCCACCAGGCGGCGGTGCAGTTCGAGCTCTTCACCGGTGCGGTCGCGCCGTTGGCCGTGATGCGGGCCGCGGGGGAGCGAGCCCTGACCGAGCGCAGCCGGGCATGAGTGCCCTCGGTGCCCTGGCCGCCGCGCTGCTGGCCGGCGCGCTCGCGACCCTGGTCCCTCGGCTGATCGCCTCGGTGCCCGAGCCCGCCGAGCCGGCCGAGGACAAGACGCCGTACGCCGAGATCGCCGCTGGTCGTGGCCTCGTCTGGCGCGCGGTGGTGACCTGCGCCGTGATCGGCGGCGTCGTCGGCGCCGTGATCGGGTTGGACGAGCCCCTGCTCTTCCTGGTCCCGCTGATCCCGGTCGGGTTCGCCCTGGCCCTGGTCGACTGGCGCACCCGCCTCCTGCCGACGCGGATCATCGCCCCGACCTATGCCGTCCTCGTCCCGCTCGTGGTGGTGGCCGCCGTCGCCAGCGGCGAGCCCGCTCTGGCGCTGCGCGCCGCCATCGGCTGGGCGGCGATGGGCGGCTTCTACCTGCTGCTGTGGCTCGTCTACCCCGCCGGCATGGGGTATGGCGACGTCCGGCTCAGCGGCATCCTCGGGATCGTCCTGGGCTACCTCGGCGTGGGATCACTCGCGCTCGGTGCCTGGTCGGCGTTCCTGCTGGGCGGTGTCGGCGGGATCGTGCTGGCTGCGGCCAAGCTGGTCGACCGCAGGAACAACCCCTTCGGGCCGTGGATGCTGATCGGGGCGCTGATCGGCATCGTCTTCGGACCCGCCTTCGGCGACTGGATGTGGGGGAGCACCGGCGGCTGACCGCGCCATCTCGTCGCCCGACGGCGGGCACGGGGCTCGCTAGCCCGCGTGAAAGACTGCGGCCATGCTGCGTTGGCTCACTGCGGGCGAGTCCCACGGCCCTTCCCTGGTCGCCATCCTCGAGGGGATGCCGGCCCACGTCCGGATCACCTCGGCCGACATCTCCGATGCGCTCGCGCGCCGGCGGCTGGGCTATGGCCGGGGTGCCCGGATGAAGTTCGAGGCCGACGAGGTCACCGTCATCGGCGGCGTCCGGCACGGCGAGACGATGGGCGGGCCGGTCGCGATCCAGATCGGCAACACCGAGTGGCCCAAGTGGGAGAAGGTGATGTCGGCCGACCCCGTCGACCCCGCCGAGCTCGACGCGCTCGCCCGCAACGCCGCCCTGACCCGGCCCCGCCCCGGCCACGCCGACCTGGCCGGCATGCAGAAATATGACTTCGACGAGGCGCGACCGATCCTCGAGCGCGCCTCGGCTCGTGAGACCGCCGCCCGGGTGGCGCTGGGCCGGGTCGCTTCCAACTTCCTCGAGCAGACCGTGGGCGCCCAGGTCGTCAGCCACGTCGTCGAGCTCGGAGGCGTCGCCGCACCGGCCGGCTCGGTGCCGGCGCCCGAGGACGTCGCCCACCTCGATGACGACCCGGTCCGCTGCCTGGACGCCGACGCGAGCAAGGCCATGGTCGAGCGCATCGACCAGGCACACAAGGACGGCGACACCCTCGGCGGTGTCGTCGAGGTCGTGGTCCACGGGCTGCCGCCCGGCCTGGGCTCGCACGTGCACTGGGACAGGCGGCTCGACTCCCGCCTGGCCGGGGCCCTGATGGGCATCCAGGCCATCAAGGGGGTCGAGGTCGGCGACGGCTTCGAGACCGCTCGGACGCCCGGGTCGCTCGCGCACGACGAGATCGTCTCCACCGCCGAGGGCCTGCGCCGCACGTCGGGTCGCTCCGGTGGCACCGAGGGCGGCATGACGACCGGCGAGATCCTCCGGGTGCGGGCCGCGATGAAGCCGATCGCGACCGTCCCGCGGGCCCTGCGGACCGTGGACGTCGCGACCGGCGAGGAGGCCGTGGCGCACCACCAGCGCTCCGACGTCTGCGCAGTGCCCGCGGCCGGCATCGTCGCCGAGGCGATGGTCGCGCTCGTGCTCGCCGAGGCCGTCGTGGAGAAGTTCGGCGGCGACTCGGTCGCCGAGACGCGACGCAATGCCGAGAGCTACCTCGACACGCTGCGCTTCCGATGACGACGCGTGGGATGAGGGGCGCCGCGTGAGTCCCCGGGTCGTGCTGATCGGCCCGATGGGGGCCGGCAAGACCACAGTCGCGCGCCTGCTCGCCGACTCGTGGGGCGTCACCGCACGCGACACCGACGACGACGTCGAGACCGCCGACGGTCGCGAGGTCTCCGAGATCTTCGTCGACTCCGGCGAGGCGCACTTCCGGGCCCTGGAGTCCGCGGCCGTCGCCGACGCGCTCGCCACCCACGACGGCGTGCTCTCGCTCGGCGGGGGAGCGGTCCTCGACCCCGAGACCCGGACCCTGCTCGAGGGCCACACCGTGGTCTTCCTCCGCGTCGGGCTCGCCGACGCCGTCAAGCGGGTGGGCCTCGGCATCGGCCGGCCGCTCCTGCTCGGCAACGTCCGGTCGCGCATCAAGGCCCTCCTCGACGAGCGAACCCCGATCTATGAGGCCGCGGCCACGCACGTGGTCGACACTGACGGCCGCACGCCCGACGAGGTGGCCGCCGAGGTCGTGGCCCGACTCGACGGGGCCGACATCGACGGAGGCGTGACGCCATGACCGACACCACCCTCCACGTGGGCGGCGCAGCGCCATACGACGTCATCGTCGGGCACGGCCTGGCCGGCCGGCTGCCCGAGGTCCTGGGCGAGTCCGTGCAGCGCGTCGCTGTGCTCTATGCCGGCGACCTGGGCGAGCTGGCCCAACCGATCGTCGACGGCCTGGTCGAGCACTACGACGTGCTGGCCCTGGGGCTGCCCGACGGTGAGCGCGCCAAGACCGCCCCCGTCGCCTCGGACTGCTGGGAGGCACTCGGCGAGGCCGGCTTCACCCGCTCCGACGCGGTGGTCACGGTCGGGGGCGGCGCCACCACCGACCTCGGTGGCTTCGTCGCCGCGACCTGGCTGCGCGGCGTGCGGGTGGTGCACGTGCCGACCACGGTGCTGGGCATGGTCGACGCGGCCGTGGGCGGCAAGACCGGTATCAACACCGGGGCCGGCAAGAACCTCGTCGGCGCCTTCCACGAGCCCGCAGGCGTCCTGTGCGACCTGTCGTTGCTGGCGACGCTGCCACGCGAGGAGTTCGTCGCCGGCCTGGGCGAGGTCATCAAGTGCGGATTCATCGCCGACCCGGTGATCCTCGACCTCGTCGAGGCCACCGACCCCGCAGACCTGACCGCCGACTCCGCCGTCACCCGCGAGCTGATCGAGCGCGCGATCCGGGTCAAGATCGGCGTCGTCGTCGACGACCTGCGCGAGACCGGCGGATCTGGCGGACACCCCGGCCGGGAGGTCCTCAACTACGGGCACACCCTGGCCCACGCGATCGAGCGGGCGAGCGGCTACTCGGTCCGGCACGGCGAGGCCGTGGCCATCGGCTCGGTGTATGTCGCTGAGCTGGCCGCCCGCGCAGGCTCCCTGACGCCCGGGCTGGTGGAGCGACACCGCGCCGCCTTCGGCCGGGTCGGGTTGCCGACGACCTATGCAGACACTTCCTTCGACGACCTCCACGCCGCGATGAAGGTCGACAAGAAGTCCCGCGGGAGCCAGCTGCGCTTCGTGGTGCTCGACGACATCGCCCGGCCGCGCATCCTGGCCGGACCCGACGAGGCCGACCTGCGCGCGGCCTATGACGCCCTGCAGGCCAGCGGGACCGGGGCGAGCCGATGACCACGGTGCTGGTGCTCAACGGACCCAACCTCGGTCGGCTCGGCAAGCGGCAGCCGGAGATCTATGGCACGACGACCCACGCCGAGCTGGTCGGCCTCTGCGTGCAGTGGGGCCACGAGCTCGGGCTCGACGTGCAGGTGAGGCAGACCAACCACGAGGGCAGGCTGCTCGACTGGCTCAACGAGGCGGCCGACTTCGCCGTGCCCGTCGTCCTGAACGCCGCGGCCTGGACCCACTACTCGCTGGCTCTCTTCGATGCCTGCGCCCAGCTCACCGCGCCCCTGGTCGAGGTGCACATCTCCGACCCCAAGGCACGCCCCGAGGAGTTCCGCCACACCTCGGTCGTCGAGCCGCACGCCCTGACCACCATCGCCGGCCGGGGCGTCGAGGGCTATCGCGACGCGCTGGCAGCACTGGCCGCCGCGCTGAGCTGATCGCGCGTGGCGGCGTCGGCGGGATAGAGCGCCTCGATCGCCAGCTCGGCGACCGTCACGTCACCGGGCGTCCCGAAGACCGTGGTCGTGGTCAGGAAGGACAGCTCGGCCTCGCCCGACCGGAACCGCACCGTGAGGACGATGTCGGGCGTCGTGTGGTGGCGTGGGGCGGGATGCTCGGCGAGCAGGGCCCCCAGGCGCGCGTCCCCGGTGGTGTCGAACTCGTGCTGGATCCTGCTCAGGATCCCGGCACGCCACTCGTCCAGGTTGAGGATCTTCGATCCCAGTCCTCGTGGGTCGAGCGAGAGCCGCACGACGTTGATCGGTGGTTCGAGGAGGTCTGCGGGCACGTCCGCCAGCAGGCGGTATGCCGCCTCGTTGGCCGCCACCAGGTCCCAGCCGCCGTCGATGACCAGCGCCGGGTAGGGCTCGTGGCCCGCCAGGATGAGCTCGAGCGCCTCGTTCACCCGGGCCAGGGCGGGGGAGGCGAGAGGCAGCTCCGTGGTCTGTGGGACGAAGCCGGCGGCGGTGTAGAGCCGGCGCTGCTCCCGGAGCGGGACGGCCAGTGCGTCGCTGAGCTGGCCGATCATGTCGGGGCTCGGCTGGGCCTTCCCCGTCTCGAGGCACGACAGGTGACGGGTGGAGACGCCGCAGCGCTCCGAGAGCGCCTGCTGGGAGAGCCGGCGGCGCTGGCGCCACTGCCGGATGAGTCCGCCCACGTCGTCCCTGCTGGTGCCCGCCTCAGCCGTCATGTGGTGAAGCATCTCAGCCACGCCGCGCCAACCAGACCTGACAGGCGGCGAAGGCAGCGACCAGCGCCGCCTGCAGGACGAGCCAGGCTCGCCCCGGGGTGGCGAGCTCCCCGAGCAGTGCGTAGTCGAGGCTGGCCAGGACCCACCCGAAGTTGAGGATCCCCAGGGCCAGGACCCAGCTGCGGGGGATCGGTCGGCGGGTGGCCAGCCAGGCCACGCTCCCACCGACGGCGAGCAGGAAGACGCCGGCTCCGCGCACGAGCGGCTCCGGCGCGCCGAACCAGTCAGCGAGCCAGCCGCCCGCAACAACGTAGGCGACACCGTTGACGGAGGTCGCCACGGCATCGAGGAGGAGGAAGGAACCGGCGAGCGGGTGCACCAGCCCCCTGGGGCGTCGGGCGGTGGGAGTGTCGGTTTGTGTCGTCGTCATGGCCCCAGCGTCACCGGACGTGGGGTCCAGGGTCCATGACCTGTGAGGTCATGGAGAGCAGGGGACACCCGTATGCCACGCCGAAGCACGATGGTCGTGGCGATCCGGCGCTGCCAGCGCCACAATCTTGCTCATGATGGGCTATGCGGTCCGGGTGCTCCTGGCCTCGATCCTGGCTGGACTGATCTGCGTGGGAATCGTCTCGCGGCTCGCGATGCTGCTGTTGGCTCGACTCAACCCGATGGCTGACGGGGTCGTGAGCGATGACGGCTTCGTGATGGGGCAGTTCACCGTCTCGGGCTCGCTCAACCTGTTCCTGCTCGGCGGCACGTTGATCGCCGTCGTTGGGGCGCTCACCTACTTCGTCGTCCGACCATTGCTCTTCGGCCCGGTGTGGTTCCAGTGGTTCTCCCTGTCGTTGCCGCCCGGGGTGGTGGCCGGCGCCGTGGCCGTCCACACCGGTGGAGTGGACTTCCAGCTGCTGGAGCCCTTGTGGCTGGCGGTGTCGCTGTTCGTCGCCGTCCCCGCACTGTTCGGTCCGATGGTCCATGCGCTGATGCTGCGGACCGGCCGCCGGGCCCCCGGATCACGAGCGGTCGCGGCCCATCCGGGGGTCGCGTGGGTCGTGCGGGCCGGGTTCTGCGCTCTGGTGCTCTACGCCGTCGTCGACCTCGTCAACGACGTGAGGGTGCTGGCCTGAGGTCGTCCGTTCGGGCCGCCGGGGCATGCGCATATAGACTTGGCGGCCGTCGCCCGCCGTCGCGGGTCCGACGCCTGCACCCTGACAACGAAGAGGTTCTCCCGCGCATGGCAACCACCAACGACCTCAAGAACGGCATGGTCCTCAACATCGAGGGACAGCTCTGGGCCGTCATCGAGTTCCAGCACGTCAAGCCCGGCAAGGGCCCGGCCTTCGTGCGGACCAAGCTCAAGAACGTCGAGTCCAACAAGACGGTCGACAAGACGTTCAACGCCGGCACCAAGGTCGAGACGGCCAACGTCGACAAGCGGACGATGCAATACCTCTACAACGACGGCAACTCCTACGTCTTCATGGACACCACCACGTTCGACCAGCTGGAGATCGCACCGGAGATCGTCGGGGACGTCAAGAACTTCCTCCTCGAGAACCAGGACGCCATCGTCGCCACCAATGAGGGAAGGGTGCTCTTCGTCGAGCTGCCTGCCTCGGTGGAGCTGCTGATCAGCCACACCGACCCCGGCCTCCAGGGCGACCGCTCCACCGGTGGCACCAAGCCCGCCACCCTCGAGACCGGTCACGAGATCCAGGTGCCGCTCTTCATCACCACCGGCGAGAAGGTCAAGGTCGACACCCGCGACTCGTCCTACCTCGGCCGCGTCAAGGGCTGAGAAGTGTCTGCTCGCGGCAAGGCCCGCAAGCGCGCACTCGACATCCTCTACTCCGCAGACATGCGGGGCGAGCAGCTCCTCGATGCCCTGGACCGGGTCGTCGAGGCGGGCGACGGACCGACCAACGACTACACCGCAGTCCTGGTCCGCGGCGTCGCTGAGCACGCATCCCGGATCGACGAGCTGCTGTCGACATACAGCGAGGGCTGGACCCTGTCGCGCATGCCGGCCGTCGACCGCAACGTGCTGCGGCTGGGCGTCTACGAGCTGATGTATGCCGACGACGTCCCCGACGCGGTGGCCGTCAGCGAGGCGATCGCGCTGGTCCGCGACCTGTCCACCGACGAGTCACCGACGTTCGTCAACGGCGTCCTGGGTGCGATAGTCAAGGGCAAGCCCGCCACCGCCTGACCCGGCGTGATTGGGTGTGGCCATGGGAGACGTCAAGGACAAGGCCCGCGAGGCCCACCAGAGCGACTGGCTCGACCACGCCGTACGCGCCGGGCTCGTCGCCTACGGCATCGTCCACCTGATGCTGGCCTGGCTGGCGGTCCAGCTGGCGGTCGGCGAGAAGTCCGAGAGCGCGTCCAACAGCGGCGCTCTGCACGCCCTGGCGGAGCAGCCGTTGGGCGGCGTGCTGATCTGGGCGGTCGCGGTCGGGATGATGCTGCTGGTGCTCTGGCGCCTGCTGGAGTTCGCCCTGGGTCACCGGGAGGTCAGCGACGACAAGAAGCGTTGGCGCAAGCGGCTGGGATCCCTGGCCAAGGCCGTCATCTATGGCGCCGTCGCCTGGGCCGCCATCAAGACCGCCCTCGGCGACGGGTCCAAGGGCGGCACCGACTCCACCACCGCAAAGCTGATGGGCCTGCCGGGCGGGCAGTTCATCGTGATGGCCGTCGGCCTGGGCGTCATCGTCTATGGCGGCTCGCTGATCGTTCGCGGCTGGACCGAGAAGTTCCGCGAGCACCTGGACGCCCAGGGCCAGTCCGGCAAGGACGGCTCGGCCTACGTCACGTTCGGCAAGGCCGGCTACATCGCCAAGGGAGTCGCGATCATCCTGGTCGGCGGACTCTTCGCCTACGCCGGATTCACCCATGAGGCCAAGAAGTCCGGCGGGCTCGACGTGGCGCTGCACAACGTCCTCGAGCAGCCCTTCGGCCCGGTGCTCCTGATCGTCATCGCCCTCGGGATCGCGTGCTACGGACTGTTCTGCTTCGCCCGGGCCAAGCACCTCGACCGCTGAGGGAGCCCCGCTCATGAGCGAACCCGTCGGTTGTGACGTCATCGTCCTGGGCCTGGGCCCCGGCGGACAGCAGCTCGCCATCGGACTGGCCGAGGCCGGGCTCGACGTCGTCGGGGTGGAGAAGCACCTCGTCGGCGGCGAGTGCCCGTTCTACGGCTGCACCCCCAGCAAGCTGATGATCCGCGCCTCGACCCTGATCGGGCACGTGCGCCTGGCCGACCAGCTCAGCGGCGATGCCTCCGTGGTCCCCGACTGGTCGCGCCCGGCGAAGCGCATCACCGAGGAGGCCACGAAGGGCTGGACCGACGACGCCAACGCGCGCGCCGTCCAGGACGCCGGCGTGCGATTGGTGCGGGGACACGGCCGGCTCACCTCGCCGGGGTGCGTCGACGTCGACGGCGTCTCCCATGTCGCAGCGCGCGGCGTCGTGCTCAACACTGGCACGGAGCCGTTGGTGCTGCCGATCGACGGGCTCGAGGACACGCCGTACTGGACGAACCGTGACGTCGTGAAGGCCAAGGAGCTGCCCACCAGCCTCGCCATCATCGGCGGCGGGCCGATCGGGTGCGAGCTGGCCCAGGCGTTCTCCCGCTTCGGTGTCGACGTCACGGTCCTCGAAGCGGCAGACCGGCTCCTTGCGGTGGAGGAGCCGGAGACGAGCCGACTGCTGTCCCGCGTCTTCGAGGACGAGGGCATCACGGTCCACGTCGGCGTCGAGGTCGACCGGGTCGAGCACACCGACGGGTTCACGCTCACCGCCGGTGACCTGCGGGTGGAGGCCGAGCGGCTGCTGGTGGCCGCGGGCCGCAGCAACAACGTGCGCGACGTCGGGCTGGAGAACGTGGGGCTCGACCCGTCCGCTCCCGGGGTCGAGACAGACGAACGGATGCGGGCAGGGGAGAAGCTCTGGGCCATCGGCGACATCACCGGTCATGGTCGCTTCACCCATGTCTCGAGCTATCAGGCCGAGGTCGCCATGGCCGACATCCTCGGCGAGGACGGTCCGCTGGCCGACTATCGCGCAGTGAGCCGGGTGACGTTCACCGACCCCGAGGTCGGCTCGGTCGGTCTGAGCGAGGAGCAGGCGCGCGAGCAGGGCATCGATGTCAGCACGGGCTTCGCCGACATCAGCGACTCAGCGCGCGGCTGGCTCGACGGCGCGGGCAACAGCGGCCACATCAAGCTGGTCGCGGATGCGGCGTCGGGGCTGCTCGTCGGCGCGACTGCTGTGGGACCCACGGGCGGCGACCTGGTGTCGATGCTGGCCCTGGCCATCCATGGCCGCGTCCCGGCCAGGACGGTGCGACGCATGCACTTCGCGTTCCCGACCTATCACGGGTCGGTGATGACCGCGCTCGACGACCTGGGTCTCGACGCCACGTCCGGCTGACCCCGTGCCTGCCTGACGTCAGGCAGGCGTCAGCCGCTCTCGCGCGCGACGGCCAGCGCGGAGGTGATCAGGTAGGCCTTCACCTGCTCGCCCGAGACCCGGTGGATCCGTGGGATCCCTGGCGCAGCCTCGCTGACCAGCATCCCCACGCGGGCGAGCTGGAGGGCGCCGAGACCGCTGGCATAGAGCTGGTTGGCGAGCAGGGTCGTGTCGGCGACGCGGAACTCACCCGACGTCACCCCCTCGTTGAGCACGCTCGCCAGGACCGAGAGGCAGCCGGAGATGGCCCGGCCGAGCCGGAACATGGCGCTCTCGCTGATCTCCTCGAGCAGCTCGGGGCCGGTGCGGCGCATCAGGACCTGGGCGCAGTCGACGAACGCGGGGTGGTCGAGCCCGTAGTCGACGAACGCGGCGATGGTGACGCTCAGCTGTTCCTCGGCCCTGCGGGGGGTGGCGACGAGCTCCTCCAGGATCAGACGAAGCTCGTCGAGGTAGCCGACGAGCGTGAGGGCGAAGAGCTCCTCCTTGCCGGTGAAGTGGCGATAGACGATCGCCCTGTTGATGCCGACAGCCTGGGCGATGTCCTCGATCTGGGCGTCCCGGACGCCGCGTGCGTCGAACAGGGCGCGGGTGGCCTCGAGGATCTCGCGCTCGCGGGTCCTGCGGCGAGCGGCAGCGGCTGAGCGGCGGCCGTCGATGCGTGGGGCGTCGGCGTCGCCGGGGGTCGTCATGAGGCTGATTCTAGCCCCGGTGTACGGGGCGTTACACATGCGTATGACGCGTGTTAGACGGGTGCTGTCAGGTGCTCAGCGCCAGCACGTCCTGCAGGGTGTCTGCCTGGCTCGCCGTCTTGTCGTCGCGATAGCGCACCACGCGGGCGAAGCGCAGCGCGACGCCGCCCGGATAGCGCGTGGAGCGCTGAAGACCGTCGATCGCGATCTCGACGACCTGTTCCGGGCGGAGGTGCACGACGTGCCCAGCCCGGCTCGTCTCCAGGGCGAGGAACCGCTCGGTCTGCCAGGCCAGCATCTCGTCGGTCATCCCCTTGAACGTCTTGCCCAACATCACGAACCCACCCGACTCGGGGTCGCGCGCGCCGAGGTGGATGTTGGACAGCAGCCCCTGCCGGCGACCGGAGCCCCACTCCACCGCCAGCACGACCAGGTCGAGGGTGTGCACCGGCTTGACCTTGACCCACGCGGAGCCGCGTCGGCCGGCGGCATAGCCGGCTCCCGGATCCTTGACGATCACGCCCTCATGGCCCTGGCCCAGGATCGTCTCGACGAATCGACCGGCCTCCCCGGCGTCGTCGGTGAGGAGCCGGTCGACCCGGTGCTCGGGTGGGACCAAGGCGTCGAGGGCCCGCAGCCGCTCGGCGGTGGGTGCGTCGAGGAGGTCACGCTGCTCGTGGTGGAGCAGGTCGAAGAAGAAGGGGACGACTGCGGCGCCGGTCTGCTGCGCCGTACGCGACGCGGTCTCCTGGAACGGACGGGGCCGCCCCTGCGGCCCGATCAGCAGGGCCTCGCCGTCGAGCACGACGTCGCCGCCAGGCAGCGCGCGCACCACCTCCACCACCTCGGGCAACCGAGCGGTGATGTCGTCGAGGCTGCGCGTCACGACCAGCACGTCCCCGCCGCGCCGGTGTACCTGGATGCGGATGCCGTCGAGCTTGGCGTCGATCACGACCGCCCCGCCGACGACGGCCTTGGCCATGGCGGCGACGACGTCGGGTGCGCTGGAGGCCAGCATCGGCTGCACCGGCCGCCCGACCTCGAGGGTGACCGCATCGAGCCCGGCCTCACCGTCGGTGAAGGCGGCGGCCGCGGCCGCGAGGGTGCTGCCGGAGAGCATCGCGGCCCGCCGGACGGCGACCAGCGGCACGTCGGCGACCTGCGCGACCGCCTCCTGGATGCTGGAGTCGAGGGCGCCCTGGCGCACGTTGCCGGTCACCACGGCGCGCAACCACGCCTGCTCGTTGGCGGTCGCCCGGCCGAAGAGGTCGTCCACCGCTGCCTTGCGGGCGGCCTGCGAGCCCGTGCCGTGGATGGCCGAGAGGGCCTCGAAGGCGGCATGCACCTCGCCCACGGTCAGGGTGGCCTCGGGGGCCGCCGGCGGCAGGTCGCTCACTCCGCGCCACCCCAGACCGGTGCGACGTTGACGCAGCGTGCCCGAGAGGTAGGCGACCGTCGTGGCCAGGTCGTCAGGGTTGGAACCCTCGGCCCGGGCGCGCCGCAGCAGCGCCGCCAGCGCCTCGGTCTTGGCCTTGCGCGAGCGGGTCGAGGCGACGGCCTCGGAGGTGGCGACCACGTCGGCCAGCAGGACGCTCATCCGACCACGGCCAGGGTCAGGTCGAGCAGGTCGCCCTCGTCGAGGTCGTGCTGCTTTCGCACCGACTTCTTGACCGGCAACAGGAACCGGCCGCTCGAGCTGTCGGGAAAGACCGAGGTCTGCCAGGTCGTGACACCGGCCTCCGAGGACAGGGTCGCCTCGACCTTGACCGACCCGAAGCCCCGCGGTGGCTCAGGACGGTCGCGGCAGAGCTCGCTGGCCTCCTCGGTGAGGGTGGCGAAGAACCAGGCAGCCGGTCCCTCCCAGCGCCACAGGGGCGCCTGGAACGTGCATTCCTCCATGACGCCCAGTCTGCACCGCCCCACCGACAACCCCCTGCGAGTCGGCGCGGAGCGCATTGCGAGTCGGCGCGGGCGCCGACGGGGTGCCCTGCGCGCCGACTGGGTGTGCCGTGCGCGCCGACTGGGTGTGCCGTGCGCGCCGACTGGGTGTGCCGTGCGCGCCGACTGGGTGTGCCGTGCGCGCCGACTGGGTGTGCCGTGCGCGCCGACTGGGGGTGCCGTGCGCGCCGACTGGGCGTGCCGTGCGCGCCGACTGGGCGTGCCGTGCGCGCCGACTGGGCGTGCTCAGGGAGCATGGGCGGCATGGATCGGGTGCGCGAACGCTTCACCGGCCGGATCGCCGGTGTCGGCACGACCAGCGGGGTGCGGCTGGTGGTGGGCAGGTGGGACGCCGGGCCGTGGGGCGCGTTCAGCGACGTGATGGTCGAGGACAGCTCGGGCCACCGCGTGCTCATCGCTCCGGATGAGCGGGTGCGGGAGTTCGTGGCCGCGACCTACAGCTTCGACGAGCACGTCACCGAGCCCGTCACGGTGACCGACACCCCGAGCGGGTGGCAGGTCAACTCGCCGTCGCTGCGCCTGGTCATCACGCTGGGACCGCGGACCCTCCTCGGACGGGTGCTCGAGCTCGTCCCACGCGCGGTGGCCACGGCGCCCCTGTGGTGCGCCGTCGTCGACCCCGTGGCGCGGCTCGTGCTGCGTGGGGTGCGCACGCGCGGCACGGCGGGCCAGGACCGCAGGGAGTGGTACGGCGCCACGTCGGTGCGCGCCGTCACCGGGATCGCCGGCCACTGGCGCGGCGAACAGCTCGGCAGCCTCGCGCCTGTCGACCCGCCCTGCCGGTTCGGCTTCTCCTCGGTGCCTCGGCGGCCGTCCGTGACGTCCGTCGTCACCACCGTCGAGCGACCGGGTCAGCCCCCGATGCGGGAGCGGACCTCGTAGAGCTCGGGGAAGAAGGTCAGGTCGAGGGCCCGGCGGAGGAAGCTGACGCCCGAGGAGCCGCCAGTGCCGGTCTTGTGGCCGATGACGCGCTGGACGACCTGCAGGTGTCGGAAGCGCCACTGCTGGAAGTTGTCCTCGACGTCGACGAGCTCCTCGCAGGTCTCGTAGACGCCCCAATGGGCGTCGGGTGCGGCGTAGACCTCCGCGAACACGTCGATGAGTCCGGTCGAGGACGTGTGGGGGAGTGTCACGTCACGGTCCAGCACGTCGGCCGGCACCGCGTAGCCCCGCCGCGCGAGGTAGGCGAGGAACTCGTCGTACAGCGACGGCTCGGTGAGCAGGGTCGCCAGCTCGTCGCGTGCGGACGGGTCGTGGTCGAAGACCTTCACCATGTCGGCGTCCTTGTTGCCGAGCAGGAACTCGACCTCGCGATATTGCGCGGACTGGAAGCCCGAGGAGGTGGCCAGGAACGGACGGATCTCGGCGTATTCACTCGGCGTGAGCGTGGCCAGCACCGACCACTGGTCGGTGAGCGTGCGCTGGATGTGCTTGATCCGGGCCAGTCGCTTCAGCGCGGGGGCGAGCTCGTCGTGAGCCAGCAGCGACCGCGCCGACCGGAGCTCGTGGACCATCAGCTTGAGCCACAGCTCGGAGGTCTGGTGCTGGACGATGAAGAGCAGCTCGTCGTGCAGCTGCGGCTCGGACTGGGGCTGCTGGGCGGCCAGCAGGAGGTCGAGGCGCAGGTAGTCGCCGTACGACATCTGGCTGCTGAAGTCTCGCTCGATGCTCGGTTCGATGTCTCGCTTGTTGCCCATGCCCAGCAAACTATCCCGAGCCGCCGCCGGGGCGTGACCTACCGTTCGAGTCATGCCGTCGCAGTCGCAGACCCGGGAATGGCGCCCGTCGTGGCCGTGTCCGGTCGCGCGCGTGCTCGCCCAGCAGCGGCGCGGGGCCGGTGACCCGACCCAACAGGTCGATGAGGCAGGACGGATCTGGCGCGCCGCACGCACGCCGACGGGCCCGGCCACCCTCTGCGTGCAGTCACGCCCGGGCGAGGGCCTGGTCGTCGGTACGGCGTGGGGAACCGGTGCCGCCTGGGCGCTGGAGCAGCTGCCGGCCCTGCTCGGGGCGGACGACGATCCCAGGGGATTCGAGGGTCACCACCCCGCCGTGGTCGAGGGGCTCAGGCAGCAGCCGCACTGGCGCCTGGGCCGCACCGGGATCGTCATCGAGTCACTCGTGCCGTCGGTCCTCGAGCAGAAGGTCACCGGCAAGCAGGCGTTCGGCTCCTTTCGCGAGCTGGTGCGACGCCACGGGGAGCCCGCGCCCGGACCCGTCGCGGCCCTGCGACTGCGGCTGCAGCCCGAGCCGGCGGTGATCGCCACCATCCCGTCCTGGGAGTGGTTGCGGCTGGGTGTGGACCACGCCCGCTCCCGCACGGTGGTGACGGCGGTCCGTGTCGCGGCCTCGCTGGAGCGCATCGTCGAGGTCCCCGGCGAGGCCGAGCGCAGGCTCACGTCGCTGCCCGGGATCGGGGTGTGGACCAGCGCCGAGGTGCGTCAGCGCGCGCTGGGCGACCCGGACGCCGTGAGCTTCGGGGACTACCACCTGGCCAACCAGGTCGGCTGGGCGCTCTTCGGTCGCGACATCACCGACGAGGAGATGGCTGAGGCCCTCGAGCCCTATCGTCCCCAACGGGGCAGGGCAGCCGCGATGGCGATGGCAGGCGGCCCCACGCGCCCCCGTCGGGGGCCGCGGATGAGCGTGCCGACCCACCTGCCGACGCGGTGAGCGGTCAACGCCTCACAACAGGGGCCGCAGCGGTGCCAGCACGGCCTCGGTGAACTTGCGGTGCAGGTCGCGGGCCTCCCACTCGCCCAGTGTGAGCTCGAGGGCGTTGGTCTGGTCGGTGGCGAAGATGTTCTCCATCACCTCGGCGAACCCCTCGTCGATGACCTCGATGTTGATCTCGTAGTTGCCGCTGAGGCTGAGCCGGTCGATGTTGGCCGTCCCGACGGTGGTCCAGCTGCCGTCGATGGTGGCGGTCTTGGCATGCACCATGGCGTCGCGATAGCGCAGGACCCGGACCCCGGCCTCGAGCAGCTGGGAGTAGTAGCCGCGCGAGAGCCAGTCGGCGACCACGTGGTTGGACTTGAGGGGAAGGAGGATGCGGACGTCCACCCCGCGCCGAGCGGCCAGGCACAGGGCGTCGACGAAGTCGGCGTCGGGGATGAAGTAGGCAGTGGTGAGCCACACGTTCTTGGTGGCCCGGCTGATCGCCTCGAGATACATGTTGCGGATCGGGAAGACCCACAGCCGTGGCACGTTGCGGTGGATGCGCACCCGGGGCTCCCACTCCGAGGCGGTCTCGAGGAGCAGCGGTCGCTCGCTGCGGCCGAGGCGGTGGCGTCGGTTGAGGTTCCAGAAGTCGGCGAAGGCGCGCTTGAGGTCCCACACCTCGGGGCCGGTCACGCGGACGTGGGTGTCGCGCCACTCGGTGGCGTAGGGCGTGCCGACGTTGAAGCCGCCCACGAAGGCGACCTCGTCGTCGACCACGAGGATCTTGCGGTGGTCGCGTCCGTAGCGCTTCACGTCCCAGAACTTCAGGCCGGCCGCATAGACGGGATAGCGGAGCACCCGCATCCCGGGCGGGAAGTGCTTGAAGCCGGGGGAGACCACGAGGTTGGCGAAGCCGTCGTAGACGCAGTAGACCTCGACCCCGCGCCTGGCGGCCGCCGCCAGCGCCGCCTTGAAACGGCCACCGACCTCGTCCCCCTTCCAGATGTAGGTCTCGAAGAGGATCTGCTTCTCGGCCCCTTCGATCGCCGCCAGCATGTCTTCATAGACGTCGCGACCGTAGGTGTAGGTCGTGAGCTCACCGTCGCCCACGGACACCGTCTGCGGAGGGGAGACCGGGAAGGGCTTGGGCTTCTTCCCCCGCCGGCGATAGGAGTCGACCACCGACATCCCGACCGCCAGCAGGAAGGGCACACCGAAGAAGGCAAGCAGCCCGCGGCGCAGATAGGTCAGCACGCGCGCGGGGGTCACGGGCACAACATAGCGAGGAGCGGCCAACGACAGCAGGATTACGTTGTCGGTGCTGCCCCGTAGGCTCGAAGCATGCGCCCAGTCACCGATCTCAAGCGCCGGATCGCCCCCTTCAAGGTTGTCTCCGACTACGAGCCGTCAGGTGACCAACCGGCGGCCATCAAGGAGATCACCAAGCGGCTCGCGGGCGGCGAGCAGGACGTCGTGCTGCTGGGAGCGACCGGCACGGGCAAGACCGCGACAGTGGCCTGGGTCGCAGAGCAGGCCCAGCGCCCGCTCCTGGTGCTCCAGCCCAACAAGACGCTGGCGGCACAGTTCGCCAACGAGCTGCGACAGCTCTTCCCCGACAACGCGATCGAATACTTCGTCTCCTACTACGACTACTACCAACCAGAGGCCTACGTCCCCCAGACCGACACCTACATCGAGAAGGACTCCTCGATCAACGAGGAGGTCGAGCGGCTGCGGCACAGCGCCACCAACAGCCTGCTGACCAGGCGCGACACGATCGTGGTCTCGACCGTCTCCTGCATCTACGGCCTGGGCACGCCGCAGGAATACGTCGACCGCATGCTGCGTCTCAAGGTCGGGCAGGAACACGATCGAGACGCCGTCCTGCGCAGGCTCGTCGAGATCCAGTACACGCGCAACGACATGACCTTCACCCGTGGCACCTTCCGGGTCCGTGGCGACACCCTGGAGATCTTCCCGGTCTACGAAGAGCTCGCCGTCCGCGTGGAGTTCTTCGGCGACGAGGTCGAACGGTTGATGACGCTCCACCCGATCACCGGCGAGGTGATCTCCGACGACACCGAGCTCTACGTCTTCCCCGCGACCCACTACGTCGCCGGACCCGAGCGCATGGAGCGGGCGATCAGGGGGATCGAGCTCGAGCTGGAGGACCAGCTGGCGACCTTCGAGCGGCAGGGAAAGCTGCTCGAGGCCCAGCGGCTGCGGATGCGCACCACCTATGACATCGAGATGATGCGCCAGGTCGGATCCTGCTCGGGGATCGAGAACTACTCCATGCACATGGACGGACGCAGCCCGGGCTCCGCGCCCAACACCCTGCTCGACTACTTCCCCGAGGACTTCGTGCTCGTCATCGACGAGTCCCACGTCGCGGTTCCGCAGGTGGGTGGAATGTACGAAGGCGACATGTCCCGCAAGCGCAACCTGGTCGATCACGGCTTCCGGCTGCCGAGCGCGATGGACAATCGTCCGTTGAAGTGGGAGGAGTTCCTGACCCGGATCGGTCAGACCATCTATCTCTCGGCGACTCCCGGCAACTACGAGCTCGACAAGGTCGGTGGCATCGACAACACGGTGCAGCAGATCATCCGGCCGACCGGCCTGATCGACCCCGAGGTGATCGTCAAGCCGACCAAGGGCCAGATCGACGACCTGATCCACGAGATCCGCGAGCGGGCCGACAAGGGGGAGCGGGTCCTGGTCACGACGCTGACCAAGAAGATGTCCGAGGACCTCACCGACTACCTCCTCGACGCCGGCATCCGCACGCGCTATCTCCACTCCGAGATCGACACCCTCAAGCGGATCGAGCTGCTGCGAGACCTGCGGCTGGGCGAATACGACGTGCTCGTCGGGATCAACCTGCTCCGCGAGGGCCTCGACCTGCCCGAGGTGTCCCTGGTGGCGATCCTCGATGCCGACAAGGAGGGCTTCCTGCGCTCCGACAAGTCGTTGATCCAGACGATCGGGCGTGCCGCACGCAACGTCTCGGGGCAGGTCCACATGTATGCCGACAAGATCACTCCCTCCATGGCGGCAGCCATTGACGAGACCAACCGCCGACGTGCCATCCAGGTGGCCTACAACACCGAGCGCGGCATCGACCCGCAGCCGCTGCGGAAGAAGATCGCCGACATCACCGAGATGCTGGCGCGCGAGGACGAGAGCACCCAGGAGCTGCTCCAGACGTGGGCCGACGTGGGCCAGAAGGGCCGGGCCGGCGGGGTGAAGGCCGGCAAGTCACCGACCCCGGCGCTGTCGCGCATCCACGCCCGCAACCCCGACACCGCGGGCATCCCGAGCGCCGACCTGGCCGAGCTCATCCAGGAGCTGACCAACCAGATGAAGACGGCGGCCGCGGAGCTCCAGTTCGAGGTGGCGGCCAGGATCCGCGACGAGGTCAACGACCTCAAGCGCGAGCTGCGCCAGATGATGGAAGCCACGAAGTAGGTTCGCGTCCATGACAACCGCCATTGACCTCGGACACCTCCTGCCCGGCGACGTGATCGACCTGATCCTCGCCGACCACGTGCGCTTCGAGACCCTGCTCCGCCAGCTCCGCGACAACACCTCCGACCGGGACGCGGTCCGCAGGGCGTTCTCCGAGCTCCACGTCGCGCACGCCACGGCGGAGGAGGAGCTGGTCTATCCCAAGCTCCGACGCAAGGGGGCCATCAGCGCCCATGAGGCCGAGCACGGTGAGGAGGAGCACGCCGAGGGCAACCAGGCCCTGCTGGCGGTGCTCGAGCTCAAGGGGACCGACACCCAGGCCTTCGACGACGCAGTCGACAAGCTCTCCGAGGCCATCAACCACCACCTCGCGGAGGAGGAGCTGACCATCCTCAACCCCGCCCGTGAGGACGTCGGGCCCCAGGTCCGGGCTGAGCTGGGAGCGCTCTTCGCGCGCCGACGCAACGAGCTGATCGCCCAGGGCTGCGGCTCCCTGAGCCAGGTCCGGGCGATCGTGGCCCAGGCCGAGCGCGAGGGTCTGCTGGACGACGAGGACGGCGACAACGAGGAGGAGTGACCCTGACGGCCTCGCTGCTCGTCCTGCCCGGGACGGCTGCGCGGGTCGCTGCAGACACGTGACAGCGGCGGTGGCTGCCGTCATGGTGGACACCCCGTCACCGAATGGCGGAAGGTTCGTTGTCCACAACGAGAACGTGTTCTACTCTGCAGCGTCCGGTCCGGTCCAGGGAGGGGTTGAGGCGCATGGGTTATTCAGCCGCCATGCTCATCCGTGGCCCCGGTGAGCTCGCTGGCATGGTCGTCGACGTCACCACCCGCACCTTCACGACCAAGTTCCAGCTGCGCGAGTTCATCGAGCAGGCGTGGTTCATCACGAGCGTGACGCTGATGCCGACGATCCTCGTCTCCATCCCCTTCGGTGCCGTCATCTCGCTCCAGGTCGGCAACCTCACCAGCCAGCTGGGCGCGCAGTCCTTCGCCGGCGCCACAGCCGTGCTGGCCACCGTGCGGGAGGCGGCGCCCATCGCGGCTGCCCTGATCATCGCCGGCGCTGCCGGCTCGGCCATCTGCTCCGACCTCGGGGCCCGGACGATCCGCGAGGAGATCGACGCCATGGAGGTCCTCGGCGTCGACCCGATCGCACGCCTGGTCGTCCCGCGCGCCCTGGCCACCGTCTTCGTCTCCGTGATGATCATCGGGATCGTCATCGTCGCCGGCATCGGCGGCGGCTACGTCTTCACCGTGCTCATCTCGGGCGGCTCCGCCGGCGCGTTCCTGTCCAGCTTCACCGCGCTCGCCTCGATCCTCGACCTCTACGTCGCGGTCGTGAAGGCAGCCATGTTCGGGTTCCTCGCTGCCATCGTCGGGGCCTACAAGGGGCTCAACGCCGGCGGCGGCCCGAGCGGGGTGGGCCGCGCGGTCAACGAGACCGTCATCGTGGCCTTCATGCTGCTGTTCTTCCTCAACGCGGTCATCACGGCGATCTACTTCCAGCTCGTCCCGCAGGCGGGTGTCTGAGGGATGAGCGCAGTGGCACGCTTCGGGACCAGCGTGGTCCAGGGTCAGCGCCTGCGGATCGAGGAGTACGGCGACCAGCTGCTCTTCTACGCCAAGGCGATGGCCGCGGTGCCGCGCGCACTGCGCAACTACCGGCGCGAGATCTGGACGATCCTGGCGGACGTGGCGTTCGGTTCGGGTGGCCTGTCCCTGATCGCCGGCAGCGCCGGCGTCATCGCCTTCCTGGCGTTCTTCGCGGGCACCGAGGTCGGCATCCAGGGATATGCGTCGCTGAGCCAGATCGGTGTCGCGAAGTTCACCGCGTTCATCTCCGCCTACTTCAACACCCGGGAGGTGGCGCCCCTGGTCTCCTCGATCGCGCTGGCGGCCACCGTCGGCTGTGGCTACACCGCCCGGCTGGGAGCGATGCGCATCTCGGAGGAGATCGACGCGCTCGAGGTGATGGGCATCCCGAGCCTGCCGTTCCTGGTGACCACGCGCATCATCGCAGCGTTCATCGCGGTGATCCCGCTCTACCTGGTGGCGTTGTTGTCGTCATACCTCTCGCCGCGGCTGATCACGACCATGATCTATGGCCAGTCGACCGGCACCTACGACCACTACTTCATCCAGTTCCTGCCGCCCATCGACATGTTCTGGTCGTTCGGCAAGCTGATCATCCTGGCGGTGATGATCATCCTGATCCACTGCTACTACGGCTACACCGCCTCCGGCGGGCCGGCCGGGGTCGGCCAGGCGGTCGGACGGGCGATCCGGACCTCGATCGTGACGGTCGTGGTCGCCGACTTCTTCCTCAGCTTCGCCATCTGGGGCTCGACGACGACCGTGCGGATCACGGGGTGATCGCATGTTCGTGAACATCTACCACGACACCAAGGGGGAGCACGCGCGCCTGTTCGTCGCCGGAGTCGCCTACCTCACCGCGATGGCGCTGCTCATCGCGCTCTCGATCGCGATCTACGGCAAGGTCTTCACCGACGTCACCCGAGTCAAGGTCCATGCCGACCGGGCAGGTCTCCAGCTGGCCAAGTATGGCGACGTGCGCGTCCACGGAGCGCTGGTCGGAGACGTCCGTGAGATCGAGAACGACGGGGACAAGGCGGTCATCACCCTGGCCCTGGAGCCGGAGGCCGCCAGGACGATCCCGCGTGACATCACCGTGGAGATCCTCCCGACCACGCTGTTCGGCCAGAAGTACGTCCAGCTGATCCCGCCCGAGGGCGGCGTCACCAGTGCGGGTGTGCTGCGCGACGGCGACGTCATTCCCGCGGACCGGGTGCGCACCAACGTCGAGATCCAGACGATCCTGGCCGACCTCTTCCCGCTGCTGCGCGCCGTCCGCCCGGCCGACCTCAATGCCACCCTCTATGCCCTGGCGCACGCCCTGACAGGGCAGGGCGAGAAGCTCGGCCAGACCATGGAGGACCTCGACGCCTACCTGCGCGAGATGAACCAGCACCTGCCGCAGCTCAAGCGCGACATGGTGGCACTGGCCACCGTCGCCAAGACCTACGAGCTCGCGGCACCCGACCTGATCCGACTGCTGCGCAACGCGACCGTCAGCGCGCGGACCCTGGTCCAGAAGAAGGCCGAGTTCGGTCAGCTCATCAACGCCCTGACCGGTGTGGCGGTCTCGACCCGCAACGTGCTGTCCGAGAACGAGCAGGCGCTGATCGAGCAGGGCAGGTACGGCGTCCCGCTCCTGCGTCTCCTCGACACCTATTCTCCCCAGCTGAACTGCATGCTGACCGGCATCGACGCTCAGCGGCCCGACACGCGCGCAGTGTTCGCGGACAGCATCATCCGCCAGACGCTCGAGTTCGGAGCACCCCAGCGCAAGGCCTACACGGCAGCCGACCGCCCGGTCTACGGCGAGGTGGGACACGGCCCCTGGTGCCTCGGCCTGCCCCACGACTTCCAGAAGCCCGCCCCTACCTGCCACTGCGGGACGGTTCGGACCACGACGAACGAGGGGGTGGTCTGTGATGGCAGCCGACCGCAACCTCACGTTCATGCTCTCCAGCGTCAAGCTGACGATCTTCACCGCCGTGTCGCTCGTGATGACGCTGACGCTCGCCTCGATCATGGGCGGCTTCGGCCTCGGTGACCGGGTGGAGTACTCCGCGATCTTCACCAACGCCAGCGAGATCGTGAAGGGAGACGACGTGCGCGTCGCGGGGGTGGGTGTCGGTGAGGTCGAGAAGGTCGAGATCTTCAACCGCACCCAGGCCAAGGTGACGTTCTCGGTCGCGCGAGACGTCCCGATGACCACCGACTCGCGCGCGGGCGTGCGCTTCCTCAACCTCGTCGGTGATCGCTACCTCGCCCTCCAGCAGGGGAACACCGACGCCGAGCGGCTGGAGCCAGGAGCGACGCTGCCGATCTCCCAGACCACGCCGGCGCTCAACCTGACCGCACTGTTCAACGGCTTCCAGCCGTTGTTCGCAGCCCTCAACCCCGAGGACGTCAACGAGCTGTCGATGAACCTCGTCCAGGTGCTCCAGGGCGAGGGCGGGACGGTGGCCGGGCTGCTGAAGCAGACGGCCGAGCTGACCAACTCGCTCGCCGATCGTGACCAGCTCATCGGTGAGGTCATCGTCAACCTGACCACGCTGATGCGCACCGTCGACGACCACCACCAGCAGCTCGGCCAGCTGATCACGAGCCTGAAGGACTGGACGGGCAACCTCGCGCGCGACCGCACTGCCATCGGCCGGTCCCTGACGAGCATCTCCGCCCTGTCGGTGACCCTCTCCGACCTGCTGGACGAGAGCCGCCCGCTGCTCAAGCGCGACGTGGCCGAGCTCCGGCGGCTGTTCGGGGTCCTGGCCCGTCCTGAGAACAAGGCGCTGCTCAGCGAGACGCTGGACACGCTGCCGACCATGCTCGCGCGCCAGACCCGGATCGGGGTCTATGGCTCCTGGTACAACTACTACCTCTGCCAGTTCACCGGTGGCATCGTCTTGCCCAAGCAGCTCACCGACGTGCTCCCGCAGGCCACCGTGGACCGGATCGCGCGCTTCGTCATCCACTCCAAGACGTCGAGGTGCAAGCCCTGATGGCCCGTTCCGATCGCCAGGTCCTGCGCCTGGGGACCATCACCATGGTGGGGTTGCTCGTGGTGATGGCCGCCGCCTTCAACCTGCAGCGCTTTCCTGGCTTCAAGGGCCAGGAGTTCCACGCCGAGCTCATCGACGCCAGTGGGTTGCGGGTGGGCAGCTCGGTTCAGGTGGCCGGCGTCAAGGTCGGCCGGGTCAACGACCTGCGGATCAAGAAGGACCGCATCGTGGTGGACTTCGAGGTCGACGACGCCGTGCTCGGTGAGGAGACCACGGCCGCGGTGGAGGTGCAGAACCTCCTGGGCGAGAAGTTCCTCAACGTCGCCTCCAAGGGGACCGGGAGGATGCCGGAGGGCAGCACCATCCCCCTGGAGCGAACCGAGGTGACCTTTGACATCGTCGGCACCCTCGGTCAGCTCACCACGACCACCGAGCGCACCCAGAAGCAGACCCTGTCGAAGGCCCTCAACACGCTGGCCACGACCATCGACGCTGCGGCCCCCGAGGTCGAGGGGAGCTTCCGTGGCATCTCGCGGCTCTCCCGCACCATCGCCTCGCGCGACCAGGAGATCGGTGAGCTGCTGACCAGCTCGGCCAGGGTCACCTCGCTGCTCGACGAGCGCAAGGGCGACCTGGTCTCCATCATGCGGAGCTCAAACCTGGTGTTCGCCGAGATCCGTCGCCGCAAGCAGGCGATCCACGACCTCCTCCTCAACGTGCGGCAGCTGGCCGAGGACCTCGAGGGGACCGTCGCGGACAACCGGGAGCAGCTCAAGCCCACCCTCGACCTGATCGACGACGTCCTGGGCCACCTCGAGCAGCGCGAGGCCAAGCTCAAGGAGCTGTTGAACAACTACGGTCCCTACGTCAACATCCTCGGCAACATCGTCGGCACCGGCCCGTGGTTCGACGCCTACGTCCCCAACATCACCGGCGTCTTCTCCGGCGAGTTCGTGCCTGGTCCGCGAGAGGGGTCGTGATGCCGCAGCTCCCGGTCAAGGCGGTCGCGTCGGTGCTGGCCGTCGTCTTCCTGGCTGCGCTCGCCCTCGTCGTACTGCCGGGTGACGACCAGCGCAGCGTCTCGGCGCGCTTCTCCCGCGCCGTGGCGATCTATCCCGGCACCGAGCTGCGGGTGATGGGCGTCAAGATCGGCGTCGTGGAGGCGGTGATCCCCGACGGTGACGCGGTGCGCGTCGAGATGACCTACGAGGGCAAGTATCGCCTGCCGGCCGACGTGAAGGCGGCGCTGGTGACGCCGACGCTGGTGGCCGACCGCTACATCCAGGTCTTCCCGGTGCACACCGAGGGTCCCGAGCTGCCGGACGGGGGCGACATCCCGCTCGAGCGCACCAACACTCCCATCGAGCTGGACCGGATGTATGCCGCGCTCGACGACGTCGCCATCGCGCTCGGCCCCAAGCCGGGACAGGCCTCCGGACCCCTGAACAACGTCCTCCAGGCGGGTGCCAAGGCCCTCGACGGCAACGGCGAGCAGGGGGGTGAGGCGATCCGCAACCTGTCCGCAGCGGTCGGCACGTTGAGCGACAACCGCGGACCCCTCTTCGAGAACGTCCGCTCGCTGGCCTCGTTCACCGAGACCCTGGCCGTCCACGACGAGCTCGTGAACGACTTCATCGGCAACCTGACCGGTGTCTCGAGCCAGCTCGCGGGCGAGCGGGTCGCGCTGCGCCGCGTGCTGGCAGCCCTGGCCAGGGCGCTCGGCACCGTGCGCGGCTTCATCGCCGAGAACCGCACCGTGCTGACGCGCGACGTGCAGCGGCTGGGCCGCCTCATGGGCACACTGGAGTCCGAGAAGGACTCGTTGGCGCTGGTGCTCCAGAAGGGTCCGCTGGCGATGAGCAACCTGGCACTCTCCTTCGAGCCCCAGACCGGCACCTTCGGCTCACGGGTCAACGTCGGCGCGGCGTTCGAGCGGCCGGAGGAGTTCCTCTGCGAGACCCTCAAGGCGAACGGAACCCCCAACGTGGGCCAGGTCTGCTCGCTCCTCGACGACCTGCTGGGTCCGATCCTCGGCGCCGAGGGCGGTGGGGGTCCGAGACAGCGGACCACTGCGTCGGACTCCGCAGGCAGGGCCCCCGTCGGCGACGACCTGGTCGCGATCCTCGGAGGTGCATCATGAGACGAAGCAGCTCACGCGGGTTCGTGAGGGTGGGCGCCCTGGCGTTGGCCGCCGTACTCACCTCCGGGTGCGTCGTGGACGACGCCTACGACCTGCCCCTGCCAGGAGGCAAGCACTCGGTGGCCGAGGAGGACGGCTTCGAGATCACAGCCGTGTTCACCGACGTCCTCAACGTCGTGCCGCAGACCGCGGTGATGGTCGACGACGTGCCGGTCGGCCAGGTCCTCGACGTCAAGCGGGTCGGCTGGCACGCGGAGGTGAAGCTGCGGATCCGCAAGGACGTCGAGCTGCCCGGCGATGCCGTGGCGGAGATCCGTCAGGCGAGCCTCCTGGGCGAGAAGTACGTCGCTCTCCTCGAGCCGTCGGAGGCGAGCGAGGAGCCGGTGGGCGCCGGCACCGACGGTGCGGGCACCCAGGCCGTCTCGGCCAACGGTGACTCTCTCGGCGAGGGAGACGTGATCGGGCTCGACCAGACCGGTCGCAACCCGGAGGTCGAGGAGGTCCTGGGGGCGCTGTCCTTCCTGCTGAGTGGAGGCGGGGTGGCGCAGATCAAGACGATCAGCCAGGAGCTGAACAAGATGATGACGGGTCGCACAGGCGCGATGCGCAGCGTCCTGTCCGAGGTCGAGACGCTGATGACCACCCTGAACGGGCAGCGCGACGACCTGATCGCGGCCTTCGACGCGCTCAACAACCTCAGCAAGACCCTGGTCGCTGAGAAGGAGACGATCGGCGACGCCCTCGATGCGATGGGGCCGGCGATCGCCGTCCTGGACAAGCAGCACGACGAGCTGGTCGACCTGCTGGTCGAGCTCGACAAGCTCGGCGCCGTGGGCACCCGGGTGATCAACGCGACCAAGGACGACCTGATCGCCCAGCTCCGCCACCTCGAGCCCGTACTGCGCGAGCTCGCCGACGCCGACGAGTCGCTCGTCCCCGGGCTGGTCGCCACCGCCGCCTACCCGTTCCCGCCGGAGGCCGTCAACGCGATCAAGGGCGACTATGCCAACGTGGCCTTCCTGATGCAGGTCAACCTGACGCCCGTCTCCCAGGGCGGTCTGGTCCCCACCACGTTGCAGGAGCTCCAGACGCTGTGCGTGAGCACCCCGTTGGCGCCGGTGTGCTCCCAGGCGGGCCCCGCGGTCGAGCAGCTGTGCGAGGCAGGTTCGGGGCTCAACGTGCCGCTGTGCCGACCCCGGACGCTTGCCCGGGTCCCGGCGGCCCTGAGTCCTGAGGCCCTCGCCCGGGTCGCGGCCCCTGGTGGTGCCCGATGACGCGGGGAGTGCGGACCCGGCTCATCGCCTTCGTGGTGGCGAGCGCGATCGGCATCGTCTATGTGGCCGGGGCCTATCTCGGCCTGGTGGACAAGGTGCTGGGCCGCGGGTTCGTCGCCCACGTGGAGCTGCCCAACTCGGGCGGCGTCTTCATCGGCTCCGAGGTGACCTACCGCGGGGTGAAGATCGGCAAGGTGGACGACATGACCGTCCACGAGGGTGGGCTCCGCCTCGATCTCGCGCTCGAGGACGAGGCCAAGGTGCCCGAGAACTCGGAGGTCTTCGTCCACAACCTGTCGGCGGTGGGGGAGCAGTACCTCGACTTCGAGCCGGCTGCCGAGGAGGGCCCCTACCTCTCCCAGGGCGACGTCATCACCGGGGACGCGGCCGCGCTGCCGATCGGCGAGGACGTGCTGCTCGAGGACCTCGGGTCCCTGGTGCGGTCCATCGACAAGGACGACCTGCGGGTCGTGGTCGACGAGCTCGGACTGATGTTCGGGGGCAACGCCGGCCCGCTGCGCTCGATGATCACCGACGGCCAGCTGCTCGTCGCCGAGGCGCGCGCCAACCAGGAGCAGACGATCCAGCTGCTCGACAACGCGCAGCCCGTGCTCGAGACCCAGGCCGCCAACAGCGAGAACATCCGGTCATTCGCGCGCGACCTCGCCGTCCTGACCGACACCCTGCGTGTCAGCGACCCCGACATCCGCACGGTCCTCGAGGACGGGGCCCCGGCGGCCACCGAGGTCGAGAAGCTCGTCAACGGCCTCCAGCCGGTCCTGCCGCCGTTCCTGGCCAACACCAACGAGGTCACCCGCATCATCGCCGAGCGACGCCACGGCATCGAACAGCTGTTGGTCACGTTCCCTCGCCTGCTGGCCGCCGGCCCGACGGCCCTGATGGACGACAAGGTCAGCGGTGAGAAGTTCGGTCGCGTCCACGTCAACTTCAACCAGGACCCCCGCCGTGCACCGACGGCTATCTGCCGCGCAACCAGTGGCGCTCGCCCAGCGAGACGTCGTTCCTCGACTACTACCCGGCTGAATGCCGCAGTGGCGCGCCTGTCAACATGCGAGGCATGAAGTACGCACCGCCGCCCACCGGGGTCACGGCCAACCGTGCCGGCCCGTCCTACACCGACGTCATCACCGGGGTCGACCGATGAACCTGCGCCTGCTCAACGTCGTCCTGCTGGTCCTCGGCGTCCTGCTCGGGGTGGCGCTCACGGTGCTGCTCACCCGGGGGCCGAAGCCATCCCCGGCGACACCGAGGCCGAGAAGCGTGGCCAGGACCAGGTGGACGTCACTCGCGCGGCGACCGCTCAGGTGCAGGCCTTCCTCGGCATCGATCACGAGACGGTCGACGAGCAGGCCGAGACCGTCCTCGAGGGCGCGACGGGTGAGTTCAAGGAGCAGTACGCCGAGGAGCTCGACGCGCTGGCGAAGTCGGCCCGCGACCAGGAGTCCTCGGCCGAGGCCACGGTCCTCGAGGTCGGGATCGGTGACATCAGTCCGACCGCCGCCACGGTCTATGTCGCGGCCAACACCGAGGTGACCAGCAAGTCGACCGGCGGGAAGCCCCGCACCGTGCCCTGGCGGATCCAGCTCACGATGGCCAAGGAGGGTGAGCGCTGGCTCACCTCCGGCCTCCAGTTCGTGGGGTGATCGCGATGGCCAAGCTGAAGAGCGACGAGCGTCCCTGTCCGTTCTGTGCCGAGACCATCAAGACGGCCGCGGTCAAGTGCCGCTTCTGTCAGTCCGAGGTGCCCCCGGTCGGGGTCGAGTCCGTCGCGACGACCCCCGCGCAGGACGAGACGTCCACGACGCCGGTGGTCACCGACGGCGAACGCCGCGGCGGGCTGCTCGCAAGCCCTGCGCTGGCCGCGGTGCTGACGGCCCTGGTCGTCGGCCTGGCCGTCTTCACCGGCTTCCAGGTCCAGGACGCGCTCGACCCGCCGCAGGGAGTGGCCGCCGACACCGGGCAGGTCACCGACGAGGACTCCCGCACGGCGCTGCTCGTGGCCGCTTCCGACCTGAGCCAACGGGTGCTGAGCTATCACCACGACACCTTCGACCAGGACATCGAGGTCGCCACGGCCCGGATGACGCCGGAGTTCCGCGAGGAGTACGACTCCGCGATGGACGCGGTCCGTGCCAACACCGATCGCAACAAGATCAGCCAGGAGGCGACAGCAGTCGCCTCGTCCATCATCTCCTCGACGGGGGAGAAGGCGAAGGTCCTGGTCTTCGTCAACCAGGAGACGTCGTCGGCACGCACCCAGGCCAACCAGCTCGTGCGCAACCGCCTGGTGATCGACCTCGAACGTGTCGATGGCGACTGGGCCATAGCGGGAGTCAACGCACTCGGCTAGTGTCTGGCCTTGATAGAACGTGTTCTAGTGTTCCGGTGTGCGAGGAGGTGTCTGAGGCGTGTCCACGGCAGATCTGGTCGTCATCGGCGCAGGACCCACGGGCCTGTTCGCCACCTACTACGCAGGCTTCCGCGGCCTCCGCGTCGCCCTGGTCGACTCGCTGCCCGAGCTGGGCGGCCAGATCACGGCGATGTATCCGGAGAAGGCGATCCTGGACGTCGCCGGGTTCCCCAGTGTGAAGGGGCGCGACCTCGTCTCAGGGCTCGTCACCCAGGCCATGACCGCCGACCCCGCCCTCCACCTCGACCGGACGGCGGAGACGCTCGTCCACGAGGGCGACCGAGTCGTGGTCGGCCTGGACGACGGCACCCGGATCGAGGCCGGTGCGGTGCTGATCACCGCCGGCATCGGCAAGTTCAGCCCTCGGGCTCTCCCCGCCGCGGAGGGATGGCTCGGCCGCGGTCTTGAGTTCTTCGTGCCCAGCTTCGAGCCCTACCAGGGCAAGGACGTGGTGATCGTCGGCGGTGGCGACAGCGCCTTCGACTGGGCCCAGCACCTCGAGCCGATCGCAGCCTCGGTCACGCTGGTGCACCGGCGCGACGCCTTCCGGGCCCACCAGCGCACCGTCGCGACAGTCCGCGACTCGTCGGTCGAGATCATCACCAAGGCCCAGGTCACGGCGCTGCGGGGTGAGGACACGCTGCAGGAGGTGGAGATCACCGTCGACGGCCAGGAGCCGCACACGCGCCCCGCCCAGGCGGTGGTCGCCGCGCTCGGCTTCATCGCCGACCTCGGTGCCCTGCAGACCTGGGGCATCGACACCGACAAGCGTCACGTCTGCGTCGACACCTCCATGCGGACCAACCTCGAGCGCGTCTTCGCCGCTGGCGACATCACCGAATATCCCGGCAAGGTGCGGTTGATCGCCGTCGGCTTCGGCGAGGCGGCCACGGCCGTCAACAACGCTGCCGTCGCGATCGATCCCAGTGCCCACGTCTTCCCCGGTCACTCAAGCGAAGGATGAGGAGCGCATCATGAAGGTCAAGGTCGACTTCGACCTGTGCGAGTCGAATGCCATGTGCGAGGCCCTGGCCCCCGAGGTCTTCGAGCTCGACGACGACGACTTCCTGGTCGTCAAGAAGGAGGAGGTGGGCGAGGCCGACCTCGAGGCCGTACGCCGGGCGGTGGCCTCCTGCCCGCGCGCCGCCATCTCGCTCGTCGACGGACCAGAGAGCTGATGACGCTCGAGGGCAAGGTCGCCGTCGTCACCGGCGCCGGCGCCGGCCTCGGGCGCGCCGAGGCGCTCGCCCTGGCCCGCCAGGGCGCGCGCGTCGTGGTCAACGACTTCGACGAGTCCGCAGCCAAGGAGGCGGTCGAGGAGATCGTGCAGCTCGGTGTCGAAGCGAGCGCGGTCGCCGGTGACGTGGGGGAGCGGAGCACGGCCGATGCCATGGTCGCCGCTGCGTTGGCCCTGGGTTCGCTGGACATCGTGGTCAACAACGCCGGCATGACGCGCGACAAGATGCTCTTCAACCTCTCCGACGAGGACTGGGACGACGTCATCCGGGTCCACCTGCGCGGACACTTCCTGCTGACCCGCAACGCGGCCGCTCACTGGCGTGCGCAGCACAAGGAGACCGGCGAGCAGGTCTTCGGCCGGATCATCAACACCGCGTCCGAGGCCTTCCTGGGCGGATCGCCCGGTCAGGCCAACTATGCCGCCGCCAAGGCGGGCATCGCCGCCCTGACGCTCTCGGCCGCCCGCGGCCTGGGCCGCATGGGCGTGAGCGCCAACGCCATCTGCCCGCGCGCCCGGACCGCCATGACCGAGGCGGTCTTCGGCGAGGACACCTCCGGGGCCGAGATGGACCCCTACTCGCCGGACCACGTCGCCCCGTTCGTCGCCTACCTCGCGTCGCCCGCCGCCCAGCGCGTCGCGGGCCAGGTCTTCGTGGTGTACGGCGGGATGGTGGCACTCCTCGCGGCGCCGGTGGTCGAGCAGCGTTTCGACGCCACCGACACCGCGTGGACGCACGACGACCTGGACAAGCAGATCGGCGCCTTCTTCGCCGACCGCGACCCGTCCGTCGGCTTTGCCGCGGACTCGGTCATGAAACTGAAGATCTGAGAGGAACGATCATGGGTCGTCTGGCCGGCAAGATCGCCATCGTCACCGGTGCCGCACAAGGACAGGGGGCGGAGATCGCGCGCTCCTTCGTCGCCGAGGGCGCGAAGGTCGCGCTCGCCGACATCAACGAGGCCGACGGGCAGGCGCTCGCGGACGAGCTGGGGGACTCGGCCCACTTCACCCGGCACGACGTTTCGGACGCCGCGTCCTGGCAGGAGCTGGTCGCCGACACCAACGACCGCTTCGGCCCCGTCAACGTGCTGGTCAACAACGCCGGCATCCTCCGCTTCGGCGACATCGACAAGATGCCGCTGGAGGAGGCGCAGCTGATCTGGAACGTCAACCTGCAGGGCTGCTACCTCGGCATGCAGGCAGTCGTGCCGACGATGAAGCGCAACGGCGGCGGCTCGATCGTCAACGCGTCCTCGATCGAGGGACTCGGCGGCATGGGCTCGGTGATCGCCTACTGCGGGAGCAAGTGGGCCATCCGGGGGATGACCAAGGCTGCTGCCCACGAGCTGGGTCGACGAAAGATCCGGGTCAACTCGGTCCACCCCGGCATGATCGACACCCCGATGACACGTGTCCACGGCGGCGACGTCGCGATGGAGTTCGGCGCCAGCAAGGTTCCGTTGCGCCGGGTCGGGACGCCGAGCGACATCGCGCCGACGTACGTCTTCCTCGCCAGCGACGAGAGCGCCTACATCACTGGTGCGGAGATCGCCGTCGACGGCGGCGCCACCGCCACCCACGCCTTCGGCGGCTGAGCAAGCCCCGACGGCGGCTCAGCGGCGGCTCAGCGGAAGATCAGGCGGACCGCGTACTCCATGTGCGCGGCCGTCTCCTCCGCGGTGCTGCGCCCGGTCACCCAGGCGACCAGGGCCGAGAGCCACACGTCGCCGACGACGCGGGCGATGGCGATGTCGTCATCGCTGACCTCGTCGATGCCGGGGTGCATCGCGCGCGTCAGCATCCGGGTCAGCAGCATCCCCACAGCGTGGATCTCCTGGGACGCCGAGCTGTCGGCGAACATGAAGGCCCGGGTCAGCGCCTCCGTGAGGTGTGGGTCGCCCTGGAGGCCCCGGGTGGCCAGTCGCAGCACCGCGATCACCCGGTCGGCCTGGGTGTCGCCGGGGATCGGCTTGCTGCTGAGGACGCTCTCGGTGCGCTCGAACTGTCGGGCGAGCGCGGTGACGAGGAGGTGGATCTTGGACGGGAAGTATCGGTACAAGGTGCCGAGGGCCACGTCGCCCCGCTCGGCCACCGCACGCATCTGGACCGCGTCGAAGCCGCCTTGGGAGGCGAGCTCGATCGTCGCGTCGAGGATGCGCTCGCGCCGTTCGCGCTGGGCGCTCGAGCCCAGGTCGTCGGCGGTCAGGGCGGGGGTGTCGCTCACGTATTTCTCCAGAGTCGTGCGTCGTGTGACGGGGAGCACAGTTCGACGACGGAACAGTCCCCAGGGCGGTCCCGTTGAACACCGCGAAGAACGCTACCAACGGGTGGGACATAATAGGAACACGTTCCACTTCATTTGAGAAAGGTCGCGGCGCGTGCGTATTGCATTGCTGTCCTACCGGAGCAAGCCACATTGCGGCGGCCAAGGGATCTACATCCGGCACCTGAGCCGGGAGCTGGTCAACCTCGGGCACGACGTGGAGGTGTTCTCCGGTCAGCCCTACCCCGAGCTCGACGAGGGTGTTCGCCTCACCAAGGTCCCCAGTCTCGACCTCTACCGCGAGCCCGACCCGTTCCGCGTCCCCAGGCTGCGTGAGTTCCGCGACCTGATCGACGTCGAGGAGTTCCTCACGATGTGCACGGCGGGCTTCCCCGAGCCCAAGACCTTCAGTCGCCGGGTCGCGCGCCTGCTCCGGCAGCGCTCGGGTGACTTCGACGTGGTGCACGACAACCAGGTCCTCGGCTACGGCATGCTCGAGATCGAGAAGATGGGCCTGCCGCTGCTGACCACCATCCACCACCCGATCACCTTCGACCGACGCATCGACATCGAGGCTGCGCCCACGCTGCGCAAGAAGCTCTCGTTGCGCCGCTGGTACGGCTTCGTGGGCATGCAGGCCAAGGTCGCCCGCCAGGCGCGCACCATCCTGACCCCCTCGGACACCTCGGCGCGCGACATCGCCCTCGACTTCGGCGTCGACCCCGGCCGCATGGAGACGGTCCTGCTCGGTGTGGAGGACACGTTCGTGCCGCCGACCGTCCCGCGGGTGCCCGGCCGCATCCTGGCCATGGCCAGCGCCGACGCGCCGATGAAGGGCATCGCCACCCTGCTCGAGGCCTTCGCCAAGCTGCGCACCGAGCGGGAGGTCGAGCTGCTGCTGGTGACCAAGCCGGAGGCCGGCGGCCGCACCGAGCGGCTGATCGACGACCTCGGCATCGCCGAGCACGTCACCTTCGTCAGCGGGGTCTCGCAGGCCGAGCTCATCGACATCATGGGCTCGGCCGAGCTGGCCTGCGTCCCGTCGCTCTATGAGGGCTTCTCGCTGCCGACAGCAGAGCTGATGGCGTGCGAGACCCCGCTCGTGGTGTCCCGCGCAGGCGCCATCCCCGAGGTCGTCGGTCCCGACGGTGAGTGCGCCCTCCTGGTCACACCCGGCGACGTCGGCGAGCTGACCCGAGCGCTCGAGGAGCTGCTCGACGACCCCGAGCGCCGTGAGCGCATGGGCCGGGCCGGCCGGCAACGCGTCCAACGCCTGTTCAGCTGGCGGGCCGTGGCCGCTGCCACCGCATCGGCATACCAGCGAACGATCGACAGCTATCGCGCCGAGCGGCGCGAGTTGAAGGAGAACACCAGTGCTGACCGTTGATTTCGACCGCCTCGGCCTGCGCCCGGGTGACCGGGTGCTCGACATGGGCTGTGGGGCGGGCCGCCACGCCTTCGAGATGTACAAGCGCGGGGCGGACGTCATCGCCTTCGACCAGGACGCCGACGAGCTGGCCGTGGTCCGCGAGTGGTTCGGCGCGATGAAGGACGCCGGCGAGGTGCCGGACGGCGCCGAGGCCGACGTGAAGGAGGGCGACGCGCTCGCCCTGCCGTTCGCCGACGACGAGTTCGACCGCATCGTGGCCGCCGAGGTCCTCGAGCACATCCCGGCCGACATCGCTGCCATCCACGAGCTGGTTCGGGTGCTGCGGCCCGGCGGCACGCTCGCCGTGAGCGTCCCGCGCTGGCTGCCCGAGGTCATCAACTGGAAGCTCTCCGACGACTACCACAACGTCGAGGGCGGGCACATCCGGATCTACACCGACAAGGAGCTGATCGACAAGGTCAGCAAGGCCGGAGTGGAGTTCACGGGCAAGGACTACGCGCACGGGTTGCACGCGCCGTACTGGTGGATCAAGTGCGCCGTCGGTGTGACCAACGACGACCACCCGCTCGCCAAGGCCTATCACAAGCTCCTGGTCTGGGAGATCATGAAGAACCCCAAGGCCCTGCAGCTCGCGGGCAAGGTGCTCGACCCGATGATCGGCAAGAGCATGGTGCTCTACTTCCGCAAGCCCGATTCGGCCCCGGCGTCTTGACCGCGAAGACGGTCGAGGACGTCCTGACCTGGGCGCAGGTCGAGGAGACGGCTGCGTCGATCGCGGCGATGCAGGAGCCGGACGGGGCGATCCCGTGGACCACGGGGGAGCACACCGACGTGTGGAACCACGTCGAGGCGGCGATGGCGCTGCTGGTCGGTGGTGAGGTCGAGGCCGCCGAGCGCGCCTATGACTGGGTCCTCTCGATGCAGCGCGACGACGGCTCGTGGCCGATGAAGGTCGTCGGCGGGCAGGTCGAGGACCACTCGGGCGAGACCAACATGTCCGCCTACCTCGCTGTCGGTGTCTGGCACCACTGGCTGGTGCGCCGCGACGAGGAGTTCGTGCGCCGGATGTGGCCGGCCGTACGCCGAGGGCTCGACTGGGTCGTCGGCATGCAGCTGCCCTTCGGTGGCATCGCCTGGTCGCAGGAGTGGGCCGACGGGCGCCCCGCCAAGGTCAACGCCGACGCCCTGGTCGCCGGCTCGTCGAGCATCTACCAGAGCCTGCGCGCAGGCGCGGCCCTCGCCGAGCTGACCGACGAGCCCCAGCCCGAGTGGGAGCTGGCCGGCGGCCGGCTCGGTCACGCGCTGCGCGAGCACCGCGACCTGTTCCTCGACAAGTCCGAGTTCTCGATGGACTGGTACTACCCCGTCCTGGGTGGGGCGGTGCGCGGCCCAGCCGCCCGAGAGCTGCTCGACTCCAGGTGGGACACGTTCGTCGAGGACGGGCTGGGCATCAGGTGCGTCTCGCACAACCCCTGGGTGACGGGCGCCGAGACCTGCGAGCTGGTGATGGCGCTGGACGCCGTCGGTGACCGCACGCGCGCGATCAGGCTGCTGGCCGACATGCAGCACCTGCGTGGCGAGCAGGGGAAGTACTGGACCGGCTACGTCTTCCCGACGACGTCAACTGGCCGCACGAGCACACGACCTACACCGCCGCGGCCGTGATCTTGGCTGTCGACGCCCTGTCGCACGCGAGCCCCGGCGCGGACATCATGCGCGGCACCACGCTGGCCGCCGACTTCGCGGAGATCGCCCTCGAGTGCGGCTGCAGCTCAGCCGACCGGGTCGCCAGCCTCTCCTGAGGAGCGTTCCAGCACCCGCATCGAGCCCAGCGCCTCGACCTCGACGAAGGATCCGCTCGCCAGCGCCCGCTGGAACACGTGGTAGGGCGCCTGGCCGCCGTCAGCCGGGTCCGCGAAGACGTCGTGGATCACCAGCAGCCCGCCGGGCATCAGCCAGTGCGCCCAGCCGGTGTAGTCGTTCTGCGCGTGCTCCTCGGCGTGCCCGCCGTCGATGAACAGCAGCGCCAGCGGGGTGCGCCAGTGGCGGGCCACGGTGGTCGACCTGCCGATGACGGCGACGACCTGGTCCTCCAGGCCTGCCCGAGCGATGGTCCTGCGGAACACCGGCAGGGTGTCCATCAAGGCGAACTCTGGGTCGACGAGGCTGGCGTCGTGGTGCTCCCAGCCGGCCTGGTTCTCCTCGGAGCCGCGGTGGTGGTCGACGGTGAAGAGGGTGCCGCCGGCGCTCGCGGCCGCGGCCCCGAGATAGATGGCCGACTTGCCGCAATAGCTGCCGACCTCCAGCAACGGACCCATCGCCGCCTGGCGGTGGCCGTGGCGGTGCAGGAGCAGGCCCTCGTCCTCGGGCATGAACCCCTTGGCTGCCAGGGCGTGCTCGAGCAGCTCGCTGGGCATCTCTTCAGTAGTCACGCGGCGTGACACTAGTATGTGGAACACGTTCTAGTTTCGTGACAGCCCCTGTGAGGAGTCCGCATGTCGCTCGGCATCTCAACGGACCACGTCGAGCTCGGCGCCAGCATCCAGTCGTGGGCGTTGTCGCTCGACCCCCTGGACGCGGTGCGTGCCGCCGAGGACGACGCCTCGGCCGACTTCGCGGAGGTCTGGTCGGCGGTGTGCGAGATGTCCGTGCCGACGATCGCGCTGCCCGAGGCGGCCGGGGGTGGGGGCGGGACGGTGCTCGACCTCGCGGTGGCGCTGGAGGCCTGCGCCTACGCGCTGGTCCCCGGCAGCCTGCTTGGTACGGCGATCGCCGCGACCCTGCTCGGGGAGTCGGAGCTCGCAGGAGCCCTCGGCGCGGGGACCCGGGTCGGCGTCGCGATCGGTGACGTGGTGCTCGACGCCACCGCCGCGGATCTCTTCCTGCTGCCTGCTGACGGCTCCGTCATGGTCGCGGGTCGTGACGAGGTCTCGGTCACGACCGGGGCTCCCGTCCTCGACCTGACCCGCCGGTTCGGTCGGGCGACGACCATCGGCGGCAGGGCCGTCGAGGGTGTCGACCGCGCCGCGCTCGCGCGCATCACCGTCACCCTGGCAGCGGCAGAGGCGGCGGGCGTCGCTCGCTGGTGCCTCGACACGGCCGTCGCCTACGCAGGGGTGCGCGAGCAGTTCGGGGCCAAGATCGGCTCCTTCCAGGCCATCAAGCACCTCTGCGCGCAGATGCTGGAGACCACGCAGGCGATCGAGGCGGTCGCCTGGGACGCGGCCTCGGTCGCCTCGCCCTCACCCCGGGCCCAGGACCATGCCCAGGACCATGCCCAGGACCACGGCCAGTGGGCTTTCGCCGTCGACGTCGCTGCCACTGTCGCCTTCGACGGAGCCGTCCAGGTGGCGCAGGACTGCATCCAGGTGCTCGGCGGCATCGGCTTCACCTTCGAGCACGACGTCCACCTCTATCTGCGACGCGCCGTCGCCCTGCGGACCCTGGTGGGCTCTCTGGCCGGATCGCCCGACGCGTCGGCGGCCCGTCTCGCCGCCGCCGCCGTCGCGGGGGAGCGCCGGCGGGTCGACGTCGACCTCGGCGGCCGGGACGAGGCCGTCCGACCCGGGATCACGTCGCTCGTCGCCGCCGTGGACGCCGCCGACCCCCGGCCGGGCCTGGTGGAGACCGGCCTGTTGATGCCGCACTGGCCAGCGCCATACGGACTCGGCGCGGACGCGGTCACCCAGCTCGTCGTCGACCAGGAGCTCGCCGCCGCCGGGATCTCTCGTCCCGACCTCAAGATCGCAGGCTGGGCGGTGCCGACGATCCTCGAGCACGGCACCGACGCGCAGCGGGAGAGGTTCGTCCGGGCCTCGCTGCTGGGCGACATCACGTGGTGCCAGCTCTTCTCCGAGCCCGGTGCGGGCTCGGACCTGGCGTCCCTGCGCACGCGTGCGGTGCGGGACGGGGACGGCTGGCGGCTCACGGGCCAGAAGGTCTGGACCTCGCTGGCCCGGGAGGCCGAGTGGGCGATCTGCCTGGCCCGCACCGACGCGGACGTGCCCCAGCACAAGGGGATCACCTACTTCATGCTCGACATGGCCAGCGAAGGCATCGACATCCGTCCCCTGCGCGAGATGACGGGCGACGCGCTGTTCAACGAGGTCTTCCTCGACAACGTCTTCGTGCCCGACGAGCTCGTCGTGGGCAGCCCCGGGGACGGCTGGAAGCTCACCCGCACCACGCTCGCCAACGAGCGGGTCGCGATGGCCGGTCACCGGTTGGGGGTGAGCACCGAGGCCTGCGTCGCGGCCGTCGGGGACGGGGACCTCGACCGTGCTCGGGTCGGGCGCCAGGTCGCGTTGGCCACCGTCTGCACGCTGCTGGGGACGCGTTCCACGCTCAAGGCGCTCGCAGGGCAGGGCCCGGGCGCGGAGTCGAGCGTCGCCAAGATCCTGGGCGTGCGCAACCGGCAGGACGCCTCAGAGCTGCTGGTCGACCTGCTGGGCGCCGGGGTGCTGCTCGACGACGCCGGGGCGCGCGCCGCCGTCCACGAGATGCTGCTGACCCGCTGCCTGTCGATCGCGGGCGGGACCACCCAGATCCTGCGCAACGTCGCAGCCGAGCGCATCCTGGGGCTGCCCCGCTAGCTCAGCCCTGCGCCGGCACCTGGTCGACGTCGTCGGGGACCTCGGGCGCGTCGGCGACGTCGCTGACGTCGGCAGTCACGGACAGGCCGGCTCGCCAGGTGTTCCAGTGCCAGCCGAGGTAGCGCTCGATGGCCCGCACGACGTGTGCCGACCGGATGGAGGGGAAGATGTCGAAGGCATGCTGGGCGCCCGGCAGCTCGGCATAGACGACCGTCTTCTTGGAGACCTTGCGCAGCTTCTCCACGAAGGCGCGGGCCTGGCCGACGTCGACCAGGGTGTCTGCCTCGCCGTGGAGGATGAAGAAGTCGGGCTCGTCGCCGTCGACCCGCAGGATCGGTGAGGCTGCTTCGAAGGCCTCGGGCTCGTCGGCCCAGCTCTTCTTGAGGATGCGCGGGGCCAGGAAGGCGTCGCGCATGCCGATCGCGCTGCGCAGGCCGGTGGAGCCGGCGAAGTCATAGACCCCGTAGTGGGGGACCGCGGCCTGCACCGAGGTATCGGCGTCCTCGAAGCCGGGCTGCCACTCCCTGGCGTTGGGGGTGACGGCCGCCAGGGTGGCGAGGTGGCCACCGGCCGAGCCACCGGTGATGACGACGTAGTCGGGGTTGCCGCCGTACTCGGCGATGTGCTCCTTGACCCAGGCGATCGCCTGCTTCACGTCGATGACGTGAGCGGGGAAGGGGTCGCGCGGGGCGAGGCGGTAGTTGATGGCCACGCACACCCAGCCGCGCTGCGCCATGTGCTGCATCAGGGGGATGCCCTGCTGGTCCTTGTTGCCGATCGTCCAGCCACCGCCGTGCACCTGCAGGAGGACGGGGGCGTCCTTGATCTGGTCCACCTCGGCGGGGCGATAGATGTCGAGCAGGGAGCGGCGACCGAACTCGGCATACGCGATGTTCTTCTCGACCTGCACCCGGTCGTCGGAGAACCGGAACGGGTTGACGAGCTTGCGCCACGGTGTGGCCAGGTCGGCCGGCGTGGGCGCAGCGTCGAGCTGCTCGACGTAGTCGACGCCCAGCCCCTCGACCAGTGCGTCCTCGACGCAGTCCTTGACCTGCTGTGACTGCCGGATCAGGTGGACCAGCCCGACCGCGCTCAGGGCCGCGGCCGCGAATCCGATCCTCGACCGCTTGCCGCGAACGGCCTGCGCCGCGGTGTCCGCGGCCGTCAGCGCCAGCATCTGGGGGGCGAGCTCGCCGAAGACCCAGCCCGCGAAGAAGGAGGGCACACCCGCTCGCAGTCCGGGTATCGGCCGGATCGCGTTGGCGGTCAGGGCGGCGATGATGGTCTGGCGTCGCAGGTAGCTCACGGGCGCATGCTATCGGTCACAGGGCAGAACTAGAACGTGTTCCAATCGTTGCCCTAGCATGCGGACCATGGATCGCCTCTCTGGCCTCGACGCCAGCTTCCTCTACCTGGAGTCTCCGGAGCAGCTGATGCACGTCTGCGGCCTGGCCGTCGTCGACCCCGAGACCATGCCGGGGGGCTACTCCTTCACGGCGATGCGTGCGGGGATCGAGCAGCGCGTCCGCGACGTCACCCACTTCACCCGTCGGCTCAAGAAGGTGCCGCTGCGCCTCGACCACCCCGTGTGGGTCCAGGACACGCACTTCGACATCGATCGTCACGTCCACCGGTTGGCCCTGCCCCAGCCGGGTGGCTACAAGGAGCTGACCGAGCTGCTCGGTCACCTGGCCGGCCTGAAGCTCGACCGCTCGCGCCCGTTGTGGGAGATGTGGGTGATCGAGGGCTACGACGGTGACAAGGTCGGCGTGTTCACCAAGATGCACCACTCCACCGTCGACGGCGTGTCGGGAGCGAGCCTGCTCTCACACCTGACCAGCCTCGAGCCCGACTCCGAGCCGCTGCGCATCGGCGGCAAGGGCGCGTTCGGCCACCGGCCCGGCGACCTCGAGCTGTTCGGCCGCGGGATGCTGACCCAGGTGACGCGTCCACTGTCGGTCCCGCGGCTCCTCAAGCCCTCGGTCCAGCTCGTGGCCGGCTCCCTGAGCCGCGCCCGCGCCGGTACGGCGATGGCAGCACCCTTCTCCGCGCCGCGCACCTCCTTCAACGGCACCATCACCGGCCACCGCACCATCGGGCTCGCGACGATGTCGCTGGACGACATCAAGGTCGTCAAGGAGGCGACCGGCGCCACGGTCAACGACGTGGTGATGGCGGTGACCGGCGGGGCCTTGCGTTCCTATCTCGAGAGCCGCGGCGAGCTCCCCGAGACCTCCCTGCTGGCGACGGTCCCGGTCTCGGTGCACGACGAGACGAAGCGCGACGTGGGTGACAACAAGGTCTCGGCGCTCTTCGCCAGGCTCGGCACCGACGTGGAGGACCCGCTGGAGCGCCTGGAGGAGCTGGCCGAGGCAAACCGCCACGCCAAGGAGCACAACAAGGCGGTCAGCGCGGACGCCCTGCAGGACTGGGCCGAGTTCGCCGCCCCGCGCACCTTCGGCCTGGCGGTGCGTGCCTACGCCAGCCTGCGGCTGGCCGAGAAGCACCCGGTCGTGCACAACCTCGTGGTGTCCAACGTGCCCGGTCCGCCTGTGCCGCTCTACTTCGTCGGCGCCAGGATCGAGGGCCTCTACGCCTTCGGGCCGGTCTTCCACGGAGCCGGCCTCAACATCACCCTGATGAGCAACGCCGGCCAGATGCACATCGGCATCCTCGCCTGCCGCGAGTCGGTCGCGGACGTGGACGACCTCGTCGCCCGCTTCCCCGAGGAGCTTGCCGTCCTCAGCGACGCAGCTCGCCCTTCCGCGCAGCGACAGTGACGGCTGCCTCGAAGAGGGCAGGCACGAAGATCTCGGCCTGCAGCACGCAGGCGGCGTGGCCGGCCGGGATGTCGTGGACGGTGGCGCCGGGGATGCTGCGCGCCACCGCATACTGACGAGCCGGCGGGATCACCCGGTCGTGCTGGGTGACGATGACCGCGGTCGGGACGTCGATACGAGACAGCCACGGCCGGGTGTGGTGCCGGCCCAGGGCCGCCACCGCCTGACCGACCGCCCACGGGCTGGTGCGCCGCAGCTCGGTCAGGGCCCACTCGTGGATGTCGCTGGTCTTCGGGTCCACGGCCCGCACGGCTCGACGGCCTGCATGGACCAGCGTGCGAGAGCGCGAGACCTCTCTCAGCCCCCCATCGCCAGCTCCATCGAGGCGTGGAAGCCCCTCTCCCACGGCGTGTTGCGGAAGTGGTCGGTGGTCGCGCCGAGGACGAGGCCCTCGACCAGGTCGGGGTGCTGGCGCCATACGAGCTGGGCGATCATGGAACCCATCGAGTAGCCACCCACGATCGGGTCGCGCAGGCCCAGCACCTCGATCAGCGCGGCCGCGTCGTCGGCGCAGTCGCTCAGGGAGAACTCAGGGGACTGGATGCCGCGTCCGTGCCAGCGCTGGTCCATCGTCAGCACCCGGAACCGCTGCGACAGCGGCTTGATCGCGGGATACCAGCTCAACAGGCCCGTGGTGCCCACGGCGTGGAGCAGCAGGATGGCGGGGGAGTCGGGCGTCGGTCCCGGGGTGTCGGTCACGAACGTCTCACCCCGGCCGGGGAGCTCGACCATGGCACCGGGGGGATGCGCGCGTAGGGCATGTAGACCCCGCGCCGGAGGGCTTCGAACGGGGACAACATGTCCGCTAGACTAGAACACGTTCCAGTTTTCGTCGTGTCGGCGTCGCTCCGGAGGTTGTCAGATGGGTCCGTCAGAAGAGGTGGAGGCGGTCCGCGCCGTCGTCACGGAGGTCATCGACCGATCGAGCGACTGGCAGGCGCTCGCCGGGTCCGGGCTGCTCTCGCTGGTGGTCCCGACCGACCACGGTGGCGAGGGACTGGGCCTGGAGGAGCTGGCAGTCGTGCTCCGGTCCGTCGGACAGCACGCCGTGCAGCTGCCGGTGTGGGAGACGCTGTGCGTCGGGGCGCTGACCCTGGTCGCGGCCGGCAGCGACGAGCAGCAGAAGACGCTGCTGCCCGGGATCGCGTCGGGCGACGTCCTCCTGGCGGCGGCGCTGTGCGAGGTCGGACGAGGCTTCGCCCCGGAGCCCGCGACCGTCGTGTCGGGTGATCGGGTCACCGGTCGCAAGATCGGTGTCCAGTATGCCGCCGACGCCACCGCGATCCTGGTCAGCGCCAGCCACGACGGCCGACCCGTGGTCGGGCTCGTGGACCCCGCCGCGCCCGGGGTCACGCTGGTCGAGTCGGCCTCGAGCCGGGCGCTCCTCGACGGGGTCGTCGAGCACACCGTGGTCCTCGACAACGCGCCCATCGACCTGCTCCCCGGGGACGGTGCGGCCCGGATCGCTCGCGAGAACGCCGTCGCCGGGCTCGTGCTGCTCGCGGCGGGACTGCTGGCCGGTGCCCGTGACCTCACGGCCGACCACATCAAGGGGCGCTCGCAGTTCGGCCGGGCGCTCGCGGAGTTCCAGGCGGTCGCGATGCAGATCGCTGACGTCTACATCGCCTCGCGCACGATCGACCTCACGGCCGACCAGGTGGTGTGGCGCATCGTGCAGGGGGTCGACGTGAGCGACGACCTCGCGGTGGCCGCCTACTGGACCTGCCTGGAGGGGCCTGCCGCCATCCACACGTGCCACCACCTGCACGGAGGCATGGGCGTCGACGAGACCTACCCGCTCCACCACTACTACTCGTGGCTGACCGACATCACCCACGCGCTCGGGGGGCCTGCCGGCACCCTGCCGATGGTGGGCATCGAGGCGGCCGAGACCAAGAACCTCGAGCTCACCGAGGCGCAGCGCGCCCTCAAGGCCGAGGTGCGTGACTACTTCTCCGGCCTGGTCTCGCCCGAGGACCACAAGGAGATGGCGCGCGAGCGGCACGGCGCGGCCTATGAGCGGACGATCCGGCAGCTGGGGGCCGACGGGTGGATGGGCGTGGGCTGGCCCGAGGAATACGGCGGTCGCGGGCTCGGCGAGGTCGAGCAGACGATCTTCACCAACGAGGCCCAGCGCGCCGACGTGCACCTGCCTGCGGTGACCCTGCAGACAGTCGGTCCGACGTTGCAGAAGCGGGGCACCTCGAAGCAGAAGGAGATGTTCCTCAAGCGGATCCTGGAGGGTGACGTCCACTTCGCGATCGGCTATTCCGAACCCGACGCGGGCACCGACCTGGCGTCGTTGCGCACCACGGCCAGACGCGATGGCGACCACTACGTCGTCAACGGCCAGAAGCTGTGGACGACCGGCGGGCACCAGGCCGACTACCTGTGGCTCGCCGTCCGCACCGATCCCGACGCCCCCAAGCACAAGGGCATCTCGATCCTGATCGTCGACACCACCGACCCCGGCTATTCCTGGACGCCGATCATCACCGTCGACGGCGCCCACCACACCAACGCGACCTACTTCAACGACGTGCGCGTGCCGGTCGACATGCTGGTCGGCGAGGAGAACGCCGGCTGGAAGCTGATCACCACCCAGCTCAACCACGAGCGCGTCATGCTCGGCCCGGCGGGCCGTCTGGAGGGCCTGCGCGACCGGGTGGCTGCCTGGGCCGAGGCCGTCGGCTGCCGCCACCTGCCCGACGTGGAGGCAGCCCTGGGCGAGGTCACGGCCATCTTCCGGGTCAACGAGCTGCTCAACTGGGAGGTGGCCCGGGCCGCGGCGAAGGGCGAGATCTCGGTGGCGGACGCGTCCTCGTCCAAGGTCTTCGCGTCCGAGCGCGTCCAGCACGTCGGCCGGGTCCTGGCCGACGTCGTGGCCCGCCACGGTGACCCCTCCGATCCCGACACGGCCGACCTCGTGGGCTATCTCGACGGCCAGGCCAAGCGCAACCTCGTCATCACCTTCGGTGGCGGCGTCAACGAGGTGCAGCGCGAGCTGATCGCGATGTTCGGCCTGGGTCTGCCGAGGGTCCCCCGGTGAGGGGCCCGAGCGAGGTGACGACGACCGCGGAGGTCGGCAGCCACGACTGGATCATGGCGCGGGCCGACGAGTTCATCGCTCGTGGTGACACCGAGCCGCGCCCCGCGCTCGACGAGGTCAACGTGGCGATGATCCGTCACTGGGCCGAGGCGATGGGCGACACCGATCCGCGCTGGCAGGGGCCGGACGCCGTGGCACCGCCGGCGATGGCGCAGGTGTGGACGATGTACGGCCTCGACCCGCACCGCCCGGCTGACGACCCCCTGCACGGGACGATGCAGTTGCTGGACGAGGCCGGGTTCACGTCGGTGCTGGGCACCAACTGCGACCAGACCTACGCCCGTTGCCTGAAGCCGGGCGAGCGACCGGCGATCACGACCCGGCTCGAGTCCGTCGTCGGACCGAAGCAGACCGGTGTGGGCGAGGGCTACTTCGTGACCACCCTCAACACCTGGTGGGTGACCACCGCTGACGGGGAGAGCGAGGCCGTCGCGACCATGACCTTCCGGGTGCTGAAGTTCAAGCCCGGGACGGGCCGCCCGAGTGTCGACAAGACCCGGACCGTGCGACCGGTGGTCAACCGCGACAACGAGTTCTTCTTCGCCGGCACCAGGGCCGGCGAGCTGCGGATCCAGAAGTGCAACGCCTGCGGGGCGCTTCGCCACCCGCCCGGACCGGTGTGTCCTGACTGCCACGCGATGGACCGTGGTCACGTCCTGGCCAGCGGCCGCGGGACGATCTTCTCGTTCCTGGTCCATCACGCCCCGCAGGTCCCCGGCAAGCAGCTGCCCCTCCCGCTGGCTCTCGTCGAGCTGCCCGAGGGAGTGCGGATGGTGGGGCGGTCCAGGCTCCACCGGGACACGAGCTGGCCATCGGTGACGAGGTCGAGGTGGTCTTCGACAAGATCGACGACGACCTGACGCTCGCCTCCTGGCGGGTCGCGGATGCGTCATCCGAACCCGCAGCGACAGGTGAAGCTCCGGATGACGCGGCTGCTCCAGAACCCGACCTGCCCGCCTGGCAGGTCGCCGTCACGCCGACCCTGATCGTCTCCGGGGCCATCGCGACCCGGGACTTCCAGGACGTCCACCACGACCGCGACCTCGCCGTCGAGCGCGGGTCCAAGGACATCTTCCCCAACATCCTCACCACGACCGGGCTCGTGCAGAAGTTCGTCGGCGACTGGGCCGTGGCCTCGGACCGAGGGCGCGTCCGCATCACCTCCTGCGCGCTGCGTCTCGGCGCGCCCGCCTATGCCGGTGACACCCTGACCTTCACCGGGTCGATCGTCTCCGAGGAGCCCGCTGCCGAAGGTGGGGTGACCCTCGTCGACGTGGTCGGCGCCTGCGCGCTCGGCCAGCACGTCTGCGCGCGGGTCTCGTTCGTCCCCGACCTGTCAGCACCGGAGGAGTCCCGATGAGCGTCCCGACCAGCGGTGCGGCCGCTCTCCCCTTCAGCGGCGCAGCGGCTCTCCCGTTCAGCGGCGCAGCCGCGATCGCGGGCATCGGCGCGACCGAGTTCTCCAAGGAGTCGGGCCGCAGCGAGCTCCAGCTCTCGGCGGAGGCGACGCTGGCCGCACTGGCCGACGCCGGCCTGTCGCCGTCCGACATCGACGGCCTGGTCACCTTCACGATGGACAACTCGTCCGAGATCGCCCTGGCCCGCGAGCTGGGGATGGGGGAGCTGTCGTTCTTCTCCCGGATCAACTACGGCGGCGGGGCAGCCTGCGCCACGGTTCAACAAGCAGCGATGGCGGTGGCCACCGGCATGGCGACCACCGTCGTGGCCTACCGCGGCTTCAACGAGCGCTCCGGGATGCGGTTCGGCCAGGTCTCCCAGTGGGCGGCGGCCCAGGTCAACACCAACGGCCTCGACAACGCCTGGACCTATCCCCACGGGCTCTCCACGCCGGCTGCCACGGTGGCGATGCAGGCCAGGCGCTACATGCACGAGTACGGCGCCACCTCCCGTGACTTCGGGGCGGTGGCCGTGGCCGACCGCCGGCACGCGGCGACCAACCCGGCAGCGTTCTTCCACGAGAAGCCGATCACCATCGAGGACCACCAGGCCTCGCGGTTGATCGCCGATCCGCTACGCCTGCTCGACTGCTGCCAGGAGTCCGACGGTGCCGTCGCGGTCGTCGTGACCACGACCGAGCGCGCGCGCGACCTGGCGGCCGGCGCCGTACCCGTCCTGGCTGCTGCCCAGGGCAGCGGCAGCGACCAGTTCGTGATGACCTCCTACTACCGAGACGACATCGGCATCCCGGAGATCGGGGTGGTCGGGCGCGCACTGTGGGCGCAGTCCGGGCTGTCCCCGGCCGACATCGACACCGCGGTGCTCTATGACCACTTCACGCCCTACGTCTTGATGCAGCTCGAGGAGCTCGGCTTCTGCGGCAGGGGCGAGGCGCCCGGATTCGTCGCCGACGGTGCGATCGAGCTCGGCGGACGGCTCCCGGTCAACACCCACGGCGGCCAGCTGGGCGAGGCCTACATCCACGGCATGAACGGCATCGCCGAGGGCGTGCGCCAGATGCGAGGCACGTCCGTCAACCAGGTGGACGGCGCCGTTCACACGCTCGTGACGGCCGGGACCGGCGTGCCGACCAGCGGGCTCATCCTCGGCGTGGATCGTTGACCTGGGCCGTCGCCGTGTCGATGGTCTCCGTCTCGATCGGCCATGGAGTCCAGGTCTCGCGGAGCTCGAGCACCTGCTCCCACGAGGATGCCCAGCGCTCCCGCCGGCGGGCCGTCAGCCGTTGCCGGTGGAGCTCTTCGTCCGAGCACACGACCATGACCACGCTGACGTCCGCACCGTGGGCGTGCGCCAGGCCGAGCCACGCCTGGCGGTGATGCGGGTCGTTGTTGACGGCGTCCACGATCACCGAGAGCCCGAGGCTGAGCTGGACGTCGACGAGCCGGCTCGCGACGGCGTATGCCGCCGGGCCGGTCGGCTGGGCGGGATCGATGCCGGCCTCCTGCAGGCCGCGCTCGATGGTGTCGACGGAGATGACCGCGCACTCGAACCCGACCGCCAGCTGGTGGGCGATGGTGGTCTTTCCGGTGCCCGGGAGTCCGGACATCACGATCAGGTTCACATGACGAGGCTAGCCCTGCACACCTCGGACCCGCCCGGGTCGGAGGTCCCGAGATGCCGCCGGAAGGCTCGCGCGCGCCGCCGTCGGCCATCACCGAACAGTCCCGCACCCACGCCGCCCCGGTGAACGGCCGGCGACCTCAGCGCAGGTTGTCGGCGAAGAACGCGAGCACGGCGTCCACGCCCGCCTGCTGGCGGTGGGTGGTGACCGTCGAGTGTCCGATGCCGTCGAACTCGACCCGGATGAAGGCGTCTCCCAGCTCACGCGTGAGGGTCTCGAACCGGGTGCCCGTCAGCGGATCCTTGCGGAACTGGAGCCCGAGGACCTGCTGACCGGCGGCGCACCTGCCCTTGACGATGTCGAGGTCGGCGGGGGAGAGGTTGAGGTCGGCAGCGCGCTTGCGGCCAGGGACGAAGGGCGTGCTGGGCTGGCACAGCACCGGGGCAGTGACGGGTGCGTCCACCATCATCGCGAGCGCGAACCCGCCCGTGAAGCACATGCCGAGCGCGCCCACGCCGGGGCCGCCCAGCTCGGCATGGAGGTCTCGGGCGAGGGAGCGGAGCCAGCCTGCGACGGGGGTCGTCTCGCCGGTGCGCAGCTTGGTGAACTCCCGGCTCACGCACACCTGGCGCAACGCGCGCGCGGTCGAGAGCGGCGTCATTCCTGCGCCGTCCTTGCCGAAGAGGCTCGGCATGACCACGGTGTAGCCCGCGTCCACGACCTCCTCGGCGAAGCCGGCCACCTCGGGGTGATGCCGGGGATCTCGTGGATCACGATCACGCCAGGGCCCGCGCCACGCCGGTATGTCGGGTGGCTGACCCCGGCGTGGGTGTGGGTGCTCTGCGTCCAGTCGTTCGGGAAGGTCACCGGAGCAGTATGGCGGCGGGCGACCGCCTCAGGCCTTGGTGACCACGCAGTCGGCGAGTGCTGGACGCCGTTCGCCGGCCCGGCCCGGCGAGGCGACGGTGGCGTCGACCACGACCTGCTCGCCGGTGTCCCATGCGTCGACACGGATCGTCTCGCCGGGGAAGACGACGCCGGCGAAGCGGGCGGTGAACCCGCTGACCCTGGAGGTGTCGCCCCCGAGCAGGGCGTCGGTGACCTCGCGCAGGACGATCCCATAGGTGCACAGGCCGTGCAGGATCGGCGCGGGGAAGCCGGCCGCCTCGGCGAACTCCGGGTCTGCATGGAGCGGGTTGCGGTCGCCGCAGAGGCGGTAGAGGAGCGCCTGCTGCGGGGAGACGTCGAACGTGGTCGATGCGTCGGGTGCGCGGTCGGGGATCTCGACGGCCTCCGACGACCCCCGGGAGCCGCCGAAGCCGCCCTCGCCGCGGACGAAGATCGAGGAGCGCACAGTCCACAGCTCCTCACCGGCCTCGGAACGAGCGACCCCCTCCTGCCAGATCACGGCTGCCTTGCCCTTGTCCCAGACATCGCTGATCCGCGTCGACAGCGTCGCGGTGCCCGAGGTCGGCAGCGGACCGGTCACCGACACCGACTGCGAACCGTGCACCACCTGCGACAGGTTGATGTCGCAGCCCGGCAGGTCCAGCGGCGGCGGGTCGGTCTCGTGGAACGAGGGGGCGACGACGCCGAAGCTCGGCAGCACCTGGAGCCCGTGGGTCTCCAGCGTGTGCCGCAGGTCGGTGGCCCCGAGCGCGAGCTGGTAGAGCTGGACGTCCGGCTCGGCCCAGGAGAAGGTCCGGTCGGGCAGCTGGGCGCCGATGGCGACCGCGGGGTCGATGGGCATTGTTGTCCTTTCGAGGGGTGTCGTGACGGGGACTGGGGCCGTCGTCAACCTCCGGCGTTGGCGATGTCCTCGGCGGCGAGGTAGCCGAAGACCATGGCCGGGCCGATGGTGGCGCCGGGACCGGCATAGGTGTTCCCCATGACCGCCGACGACACGTTGCCCGCGGCATACAGGCCCTCGATGACAGCGCCGTCGGGCCGCAGCACCCGGGCGCGCTCGTCGGTGACGAGGCCACCCTTGGTGCCGAGGTCGCCGGGCACGATCTTCACGGCATAGAAGGGACCCTGGTCGATGGAGTGCAGGGAGGGGTTGGGCTTGACCGTGGGGTCGGAGTAGTACTTGTCGTAGGCGCTCTCGCCGCGGTGGAAGTCGGCGTCGACGCCGGTCTCGGCGAAGCCGTTGAACCGCAGGATCGTCTCCTCGAGGGCGCCGGCCGGGACCTCGATCTGGACGGCGAGCTCGGCCAGCGAGGCGCCCCTCTTGATCGTGCCGTGCTTGTACCACCGACCCGGGAAGGGCTGGCGCGGCGAGAGCCCGGCGAAGAGGTAGCGGTTGCGGTAGCGCTGGTCGATGATCATCCAGGCTGGTACGGCGCTGGGGCCCGTCTCGTGGGCCTCATAGATGGCGTGGGTGGCCTCGACATAGGGCAGCGCCTCGTTCATGAAGCGCTGGCCGGCCGAGTTGACGATGATCGAGCCAGGCAGGTTGCGCTCGGCGAGGCAGAACCACGGGCCGCGGGGAAGGGGGATCGTCGGGCCCCACCAGGCGTCGTCCATCAGGTCGGTCGCCGCACCGATGGCGATGCCTGCCTCGTGGCCGGCCCCGGTGTTGCTCTCGGCCCCTGTCGTCCATTCGCTCGACGTGGGCTGGGGGAGGAACTTCTCGCGCAGCTCCTGGTTCTGCTCGAAGCCTCCGGAGCCGAGGATCACCCCACGACCGGCACGGATGGTGGACCGCACCCCGTCACGCTCCACCTCGACCCCCACGACCCGGCCGTCCTGGGTGACCAGGCCGACCAGGGGGGTGGAGTAGAAGACGTCGACCCCGTGGTCGATCAGGCCCTTGCGCAGGCCGATGACGATCGCGTTGCCCATGGCATACATGCGTCGGCCCCGCAGGCCGCTGATGATGCGCTTGACGAGCACCTTGGCCATCGTGATCGGTCCGCGGACCGTCCGCATGCCCAGGCTGATCTTCCGGAAGTCGGCCTGCGTCACGATCATGTTGGCCGGGGCCTTGGTGTAGGGCTTGGTGAGCCGGTCCAGCTCGTCGCCGAGGAACGAGCCGTCCATCGGAACCGGCTCGACGCTGCGACCGCGAGCGCGCCCACCCGGTCGCTCGGGCAAATAGTCGGCGTATTCCGGGACCCACGCGAAGCGGGTCGGCGTCTGCTCCTTGAGGAAGTCCAGCAGCTCGGGACCGCGCTCGAGATAGGTGTCGCGGCGGACCTTCGGCACCCGGTCGCCGACGATCGAGTCGAGATAGAGCTTCGCCGCGTCGAGGTCGCCGGGATCGACCTGGCCGGCGTCGCGCAGCGCGTAGTTGCCCGGGATCCAGACCCCGCCGCCGGAGCGAGCGGTGGACCCGCCGAAAGTCTCGCTGCTCTCGACCACGATCGTCTGCAGGCCGTGTCTGGCGGCTGCCGCCAGCGCCGCCGCCATTCCGGCGCCACCGGCACCGACCACGACGACGTCGACCTGCTCCGGCAGCAGGGTGGAAGGCCTCGAACCAGGGGTGCTCATGGCGCAAAACTGTAACAGGTTCTAGTATGTCGCGGTGACCTCAGACGACCCCGTGACCGACCAGATCAGTGGCGCCGACCGGGCCGTGCGGGCCGCCGTCGACCGTCTGGCAGCAGCCCAGGAGTCCCGGAAGCCGTGCGCGCCCGTGCGTGACCTCATCGGCACCGACGACCTGACCGCCGCCTATGCCGTCCAGCAGGGCCTGGTCCAGCGCCGGCTCGCCGACGGAGCACGCGTGGTGGGCCGCAAGATCGGTGCCACCTCAGAGGCGGTGCAGCGGCAGCTGGGCGTCGACCAGCCCGACTTCGGCTATCTCCTCGACGACATGGACGTCAGTCACGGCGCGCGTGCGGGCGGCGGAGCGATCTCGATGCGCACTCTCGTCCAGCCGCGGGTCGAGGCCGAGGTCGCCTTCGTGCTGGCTCGCGACATCGACCCTGCCGACGGTGCCGACATCACGCTCGACCTCGTGCGCGAGGCGGTCGACGTCGCGCTGCCGTCGCTGGAGATCGTCGACTCGCGGATCGCCGGCTGGGACATCGGGTTCACCGACACGGTGGCCGACAACGCCTCGAGCGGGCTGTTCGTGGTCGGCGACCAGGGCCGCAGCCTCGAGGAGCTGGTGCCGCGCGAGGTCACCATGGAGCTGCTCATCAACGGCGAGGTCCTGTCCAGTGGCACAGGCGCCGCCTGTCTCGGCGATCCTCTGGAAGCCTTGCGCTGGCTCGCAGTCCAGGCCCACCGCTTCGGTGACCCGCTCCGGGCAGGTCACCTGGTCCTGTCCGGTGCGCTCGGCGCCTTCGTCCCGTTCGCCGCCGGCGACTCGGTCGAGGCCCGCATCAGTGGTTTCCCCCCGCTCAACGTGCAGTTCGAGGAGTAGACATGGCAGGCAAGCTGACCGCCGCGATCGTCGGGCCCGGCAACATCGGCACCGACCTGATGTACAAGCTGCTGCGCAGCGACCTCATCGAGCCGCGGTGGATGATCGGCGTCGACCCCGAGTCACCGGGCCTGGCACGTGCCGAGAAACAGGGACTGGTCGCCAGCCACGAGGGTGTCGACTGGCTGCTCAAGCAGGACGAGCTGCCCGACCTGATCTTCGAGGCCACCAGCGCCTACATCCACCGCGAATACGCCCCGCGCTATCGCGAGGCCGGCATCCGGGCGGTCGACCTGACCCCGGCCGCCGTTGGCCCGGCCGTCATCCCGGCAGTCAACGGCAACGAGCACGCAGCCGCCGACAACGTCAACATGATCACCTGCGGCGGGCAGGCGACCATCCCGATGGTCGCCGCCGTCTCCCGCGCCACCCCGGTGTCGTACGCCGAGATCGTGGCCTCCGTCGCGTCGCTGAGCGCCGGCCCCGGCACCCGCCAGAACATCGACGAGTTCACCCGCACCACCGCCGCCGGCGTGGAGAGCATCGGTGGGGCCGAGCAGGGCAAGGCCATCATCATCCTCAACCCCGCCGAGCCGCCGATGATCATGCGAGACACGATCTTCTGCGCCGTGGCTGCCGACGCCGACCGCGAGGCCATCACCGCCTCCGTGCACCAGATGGTGGCAGCGGTCCAGGACTACGTCCCCGGCTACCGGTTGCTGCAGGAGCCACAGTTCGACGACCCCTCGCCGGCGACCCGCGGTGCGACCAAGGTCAGCATCTTCATCGAGGTGGAGGGCGCGGGCGACTTCCTGCCGCCGTACTCCGGAAACCTCGACATCATGACCGCCGCCGCGACGCGTGCAGGCGAGGGAATGGCTGTGCACACCAAGCAGGGGCACGCCACGCAGGGGCAGACCGAGGAGACCGCACGATGAGCATCAGTGGACCCGCAGCGCTCAACCAGCTCGAGCGCACCTGGACCGACACCGAGCCCGACTCCGGGCTCGACATCCGGCTCACCGACACCTGCCTGCGCGACGGCTCGCACCACAAGCGCCACCAGTTCAACGTCGAGGAGGTGCGCTCGATCATCGGTGCCCTCGACGAGGCCGGCGTCCCTGTCCTCGAGGTGACGCACGGCGACGGGCTCGGCGGCTCCAGCTTCAACTACGGCTTCAGCCACACGCCCGAGCAGGAGCTGATCAAGGTGGCGGCCGAGACGGCCACGCGCGCCAAGATCGCCTTCCTGATGCTGCCGGGGGTCGGCACCAAGGACGACATCCGCGAGGCGCAGGGCAACGGCGGGTCGATCTGCCGCATCGCCACCCACTGCACCGAGGCCGACACCTCCGAGCAGCACTTCGGGCTGGCCCGCGAGCTGGGCCTGGAGACCGTCGGCTTCTTGATGATGAGCCACACCCAACCGCCCGAGGTGCTGGCCCGGCAGGCCCGGATCATGGTCGACGCCGGCTGTCAGTGCGTCTATGTCGTCGACTCCGCCGGGGCGCTGATCCTGGAGGGTGTCTCCGACCGGGTCTCGGCCGTCGTCGCCGAGATCGGGTCGGACGCCACCGTGGGCTTCCACGGCCACGAGAACCTCGACCTCGGCGCCGGCAACACCGTCATGGCCGTCCGGGCGGGAGCGACGCAGATCGACGGCTCGGTGCGGCGCTTCGGCGCCGGCGCCGGCAACACGCCGCTCGACGCGTTCGTGGGCATCTGCGACAAGCTCGGCTGGCGCACCGGCGTCGACTTCATGAAGATCATCGACGCCTCCGAGGACGTCGTGCGTCCCGCCATGCCCGACGAGTGCCGGCTGGACCGGATGACCATGATGATGGGCTACGCCGGGGTCTACTCCAGCTTCCTCAAGCACGCCGGCAACGCCGCCGAGCGCTACGGCGTCTCGGGTGCCGCGATCCTGGCCGAGGCTGGTCGGCGCAAGCTGATCGGCGGCCAGGAGGACCAGCTGATCGACATCGCACTGATGCTCAAGGCCGGCGCCGGACGATAAGGCCATGACGGTCGGGCCGACACCTGTCAGGGTGTCGGCATGGCTTCTCGCGCATCCAACTTCTGCATCGACGCCCACGACCCCTACGCCCAGACCCAGTGGTGGGCACAGGTCCTCGAGGACTTCACCCTGGGACCGCCCGAGGAGGGCGTCAACAACCCGGGCGACGAGGAGTGCGGTCTCGAGGGCCCCGACGGCCGCTACCTGCTGTTCCTCAAGGTCCCTGACTCCAAGACGGTCAAGAACCGCATGCACATGTGCCTGCGGCCCACCGACCGCTCGCGCGACGAGGAGGTGGAGCGGATCCTCGGTCTCGGCGCGACGATGTTCGACGACCGCCGCGACGGGGACCAGGGCTGGGCAGTCCTCGCCGACCCCGAGGGCAACGAGTTCTGCGTGCTGAAGCGCTACGAGCCGGAGCAGTCGGCTGGCTGACTCGGGCGGACGTGCGGTCGACCGTCGGGCCCGCATCGAGCAGTGGACGCAATAATAGAACGTGTTCTAGTATTGCCTGCATGACGACCCCTCCAGTCCTCGACGCCGTTCGAGACCTGCTGCCCGGCTTCCGTGAGCGCGCTGACGAGACCGAGCGCCTGCGTCAGGTGCCGGAGGCCTCGGTCAAGGAGCTCGAGCAGGCCGGGTTCTTCCGGATGCTCCAGCCGGCCCGCTTCGACGGCCTGGAGTCGGACCCGATCGACTTCTTCACCGCGGTGCGGCTGATCGCCTCGGCCGACGGCTCGACCGGCTGGATCTCGAGCGTGCTGGGCGTCCACCCGTGGCAGGTCGCACTGTTCACCGACGAGGCCCAGCAGGCTGTCTGGGGATCCGACACCAGCACCCGGATCAGCTCCTCCTACGCCCCGACCGGCAAGGCCCAGGTCACCGACGGCGGCTACACCCTCAGCGGCAAGTGGTCCTTCTCGTCCGGCTCCGCGCACGCCACCTGGGTGCTGCTCGGCGGGCTGGTGTTCAACGACGACGGAAACGTCGTCGACTTCAAGACCTTCATGGTCCCGCGCGAGCAGTACGAGATCGTCGATGTCTGGAACGTCGTGGGCCTGCGCGGAACGGGCTCCAACGACATCGTGGTCGACGACGTCTTCATTCCCGAGGCGTTCACCCTCTCGATGAGCGACACCGGCCGGTGCTTCGGCCCCGGTCAGGAGCAGAACCACTCCGACCTCTACAAGCTGCCCTTCCACTCGCTGTTCACCAGCACGATCACCTCGCCGATCGTCGGGATGGCCAGTGGGGCGTACGCCGAGCACGTCGACATGCAGCAGCAGCGGGTCCGGGCGGCCTATCTCGGCGAGAGGGCGTCCTCCGACCCGTTCGCGGCCGTCCGGATCGCGCGGGCCGGCAGCGAGATCGACGCCGCCTGGGCATTGTTGATGGCCAACATCCGCGAGGAGCAGGCCCACGTCGCCAAGGGCGAGAGGATCCCGCTCCACCTGCGGCTCAAGGTCCGTCGCGACCAGGTCCTCGGCACCCAGCGCGCCATCGACGCCATCGACACGCTCTTCGAGGCGTCCGGCGGCCGGGCGCTGGCCGAGGGCACCTACCTCCAGCGCGCCTGGCGCGACGCCCACGCCGGCCGCGTGCACGCGGCCAACGATCCCGAGCGCGCGCTCAAGATGTTCGGCGAGCTCGAGTTCGGCCACAAGGTCGACCCGGGGATGTACTGAGTTGAGCACCTCTGCGCAGCTCGTCAGGGAAGACCTCCAGCAGACCGTCGCGGTCAACGGCACCGACATCGCCTTCTACGAGCTCGGTCCGGGCGCCTCGGCGTCGGGCGTCGAGGGCAGGGTGCCCCTGGTGATGCTCCACGGCGGCGGCCCCGGCGCCTCGTCGTGGTCCAACTTCGGCTCGGCCCTGCCGGGATTCGCCGAGCACTACCGCACCATCCTCATCGACCAGCCCGGCTTCGGCGCCTCCGGCAAGCCCGCGGTCGTCGGCAACTACTACCGCCACGCGGCCGACCACGTCATCGGCGTGCTCGACCACCTCGGGATCGACCGGTTCCACGTCCTGGGCAACAGCCTCGGCGGCGGTACGGCGATGCGGCTGGCCCTCCTGCACCCCAAGCGGGTCACGCGGCTGGTGCTGATGGGGCCGGGCGGGCTGTCACTCAACCTCTTCCACGCCGACCCCACCGAGGGTGTGCAGCGTCTGATGGAATTCGGGGCCGACCCGACCCGCGAGTCCCTCAAGGCCTTCATCTCCACGATGGTGGTCAACCAGGACCTGGTCACCGACGAGCTCGTGGAGGAACGGTTCGCCGATGCCACGGCTCCCGGCGCCGAGGACGCGATGCGCTCGATGGGGATGTCGTTCTGGAACCCCGAGACGGCCGAGGACGGGATGTTGTGGCGCGAGGCGCACCGGCTGCGCCAGCACACGCTCCTCACCTGGGGTCGCGAGGACCGGGTCAACCCTCTCGACGGCGCGATCCTCGCCCTGAAGCTGATTCCGACGGCGCAGCTGCATGTGTTCCCCAACTGTGGGCACTGGGCGCAGATCGAAGCCGCTGACGAGTTCCGCGAGGTCGCGATCAGCTTCTTGAACAGGCACGTCGAGCGCGACCGAGCCGAACGAGGCACGAGCGAGCGACCGAGCGGTCAATCAGACTCCGAAAGGCCGAAGGCATGATCGACATCAAGTCCATGGGCTACGTCCGCGTGGCCAGCACCGACCTGGACGCCTGGCGGACCTTCGCCGAGAAGGTCCTCGGGCTCGCCGTCGGCCGTGGTCCCGACCCGGACAACCTCTACTACCGCATCGACGAGGTCTCGGCCCGGCTGGTCGTCGTCCCCAGCGACGTCGACCAGCTCTCGGCCACGGGCTGGGAGTTGGCCGACCACGCGGCGCTGCAGGACGCGCGCGAGCACCTGCAGAAGGCCGGCGTGGCGTTCGAGGAGGGAACCTCCGAGGAGCTGGCCGAGCGCAGGGTGCAGGAGCTGGTGCGCTTCAGCGACCCGTTCGACAACGTCTTCGAGCTCTTCCACGGGATCACCTACGAGTCCCGTCCGGTCGTGACGCCCTATGCGGCCAAGTTCGTCACGGGCGACCAGGGAATGGGCCACATCGTGGTCCCGGTCAGCGACGACGTCGAGGCGCTGCGGTTCTATCGCGACGTGCTCGGCTTCCGGCTGCGCGACTCGATGTCGATGCCCGGTGAGTTCGTCGGCAAGGAGCCGGGCTCCAAGGTGTGGTTGCGGTTCCTCGGAGTCAATCCCCGGCACCACTCGCTGGCGTTCCTGCCGATGCCCAACCCCTCCAAGTGCGTCCACATCATGCTCGAGGTCGACAAGCTCGACGACGTGGGTCGTGCCCTGGAGCGGGTGCGCAAGCACAAGGCGCCGCTGTCGGCCACGCTGGGCCGCCACATGAACGACGAGATGGTCTCCTTCTACGTCAAGAGCCCGGCCGGCTTCGACATCGAGTTCGGCACAGAAGGACTGCAGGTCGACGACTCCCGTTGGGTCGCCCGCGAGAGCACCGCGGTGTCCTACTGGGGCCACGTCTTCGGTGGCTGAGTCGAGTGGGGGAGACTGACACGGTGACATCCGAGACGCCTGAGGGCATTCCCGCCGGCATGGTCGAGGATGCCCGCGCGTCCTGGCCGCCTCGGGAGCTGATCGACTCGTTCCTCGGCAGCTTCCCCCACGACTTCGAGTGGCGCCCCGGCGAGACGATCGAGGTCGACAGCGAGGAGGCTCAGGCCCAGGCGCGGCTCTTCCGTGACGTGCTGGGTCGCTATGCCTCCGGCGTCACCGTCGTGACCACGGTCAGCGGCGGGATCCCGACGGGCATGACCTGCCAGTCGTTCACGAGCGTCTCCCTCGACCCGCCCCTGGTGGCGTTCCTGCCGACCAAGCAGTCCCGCGCGTTCGGTTCCATCCAGCGGGCCGGCACCTTCTGCGTCAACTTCCTGGGCCGGGGCCAGGAGGCGATCTCCAACCAGTTCGCCTCTCGCGCGGACGACAAGTTCGACGGGATCGAGTGGGAGCCGTCGGCCGGCACCGGCTCGCCGAGGCTGGCCGGGACCGTCGGCCACGTCGACTGCACCGTCTTCGCGGTGCACGAGGCCGGCGACCACTACCTCGTCATCGGCAAGGTCGTCGACCTCGCCGTGGACGAGGCGGAGGAGCCGCTGCTCTACTACCGCGGCGCATATCGAACGACCGCCTGAGGTCGTTCCCAAATATCGGTTCCCGGCCTAGGTTGTCTGCACCACTCAGCAACCGAAGGGATCCCCACCATGCGTTCCCGTTCCAACCGCACGGTCCTTGCGCGAACCGCAGCCGTTGCCGGCCTCCTGGCCCTCTCGCCGCTCATGCTGGCCGTCACCCCGGTGGCCGCGACCGTCGTCTCCGACGGGGTCGAGGCGTGTGCCGACGACTCGTCCGGGGCGAGGGTCAAGAAGGGCACTGGTGCCGACGAGCCGGCGCTCTATCCCGCCGGGAAGGAAGCCGAGTTCGCGCAGCTCGCCGATGCAGCCCAGCTGCCCGCCGGCTCGGTCACGGTCGAGACGATCTTCCACGTGATCTCGGCCGACACCCTCACCCGGCGCGAGCAGCGTCGCCTGAGCGGGATGGTCGAGGACCAGATGACGGTGCTCAACGACTCCTTCGCCGGTGTGACCGGCGCGGGCGCTGCGGACACCCCCTTCCGCTTCGACCTGGCCAAGACCACGTGGACGGTCGACTCCGAGTGGGCCACGGTCACGCCCGGTCGGGTGGAGATGGACATGAAGTCGGCGCTGCACGAGGGCGACTCGGAGACCCTCAACATCTATGCCGCCGACATCGGTGGTGGACTTCTCGGCTGGGCCTACTTCGGGCAGACGTACAACGGCGGGTCGGGCGCGGTGAAGGACGGCGTGGTCATCCTCGACGAGTCGATGCCCGGCGGCACCGCCGGCAAGTACGCCCTCGGTGACACGCTGACGCACGAGGTCGGTCACTGGCTGATGCTCGAGCACACCTTCGACGGGGGCTGTTCCACCCAGGGTGACGGCGTGGCCGACACCCCGGCCGAGGCCTATCCGCAGTTCGACTGCCCGATCGGTGCGGACTCGTGCGAGCGGCTGCCCGGTCTCGACCCGATCCACAACTTCATGGACTACACCCAGGACTCGTGCATGAACATGTTCACGCCGGGACAGTCCGCACGCATGAGCGACGGGTGGGTCGAATACCGCGCCGGTGGCAACGGCTGACGCACGCCTGCCGCGTCCCAACCCTGGTCGTGGGCGGTTGCAGTCATCTGTTGACGGCAACCGCCCACGACCGGCTGCACAGTGCGCGGTGGCTCCGGGTCAGAGCGCGAGCCTGGCGCGGTGCTCGTGCGGTCGGCCCCAGAGCGCGCCGAGGGCATGGGCCCGCTTGAACACCAGGTGGGCGTCGTGCTCCCAGGTGATCGCGATACCGCCGTGCAGCTGGATCATCTCGCCGGCGAGGTCCGCGAAGGCATCCGAGCAACAGGCTGCCGCGACGGCCGCCCGGTCGGGGGCGTCGGCTGCCCCCTCGACGAGCCCCTCGAGGGCGTGCAACATCGCCGACCGGGACAGCTCGAGCCGGGTGAGCATGTCGGCCATCCGGTGCTTGAGTGCCTGGAACGACCCGATCGGGCGACCGAACTGCACCCGCTCGCGGCTGTAGGCGACCGTGTCGTCGAGCGCCCGCTGCATCCCGCCCACCTGCATCGCCGCGGTCAGCACCAGGGCGACGTCGCGGACGTGGTCGGGCAGCGGGTCGACGTCGGCACCAATCGTGGCCAGCTGGGTGGTCGGATCCATGGCGGGTATGCCGATGGGCGACTCGTCGAGCTGGACGAGCCGGCCATCGACATACGCCAGGACGATCGCGGCCTGCGCGCCGAAGAGCACGTGCTCGGGGGTGGCGATCGTGGCGATCTCACCGGCGGCGATGCGGGCCAGGAGGCCTGCGGGGTCGCCGTCGGCCACGAGTGCTGCTGCCGCCAGCGCGGTGGGCAGGAGGGGAGTGGGCGCCAGCGACCGCCCGAGCTCCTCCAGCACGACAGCCGTCTCGGCCAGGGTGAACCCGGCGCCGCCCTGCTCCTCCGGGACGGCGAGCGCCGCGACCCCGATCTGCTCGCACAGGGTCTGCCACAGCGACTCGTCGAAGCCGGCGGCTGACGCCATCGACGCCCGGACTGCTCCGGAGTCGGCGCGCTTGTCGAGCAGTGAGCGGACGATGCCGGCCAGCTCGGCCTGCTCCTCGGTGCGCCTCATCGGCTCACCAGCGACTCGAGCACCCGGGCGCGGTGGAAGGCCGGCGTCCCCCAGGCGCTGACGAGCGCGCGCACCTTGAGCAGCCACAGCGAGAGGTCGAACTCGGCGGTGTATCCGATGGCGCCGTGCACCTGCAGCCCCACGCGGGACGCGCGGTAGGCCGCATCGGCGGCCGCGACCTTGGCCGCCGAGCAGTCACGCGAGGTCGGCGCCACGGCGGCGCCGTCGACCAGCGGACGGACGAAGTCGAGCGCGATCCGCACGTCGGCGAGCTGGTGCTTGATCGCCTGATAGGACCCGATCTCGCGGCCGAACTGCTTGCGCTGCTTCACATAGGTCACCGAGTCGGCGAGGATCCGCTCGCCGGCGCCGAGCAGCTGGGCTGCGGTCGCCAGCGCGGCCAGGTCGAACGCGTTGCGGAGCTTCGCGCGTTCGAGCTCGCCGACCGCCTCCGCGGCGGTCACCGAGACGAGCCTGCGAGACGGGTCGATCGAGGTCCTCACCTCGCCGACGCCGGCGGTCGAGAGCGACTCACCGTCGACGAGATAGGCCTCCTCGGCCACGTCCCCGTCGAGGGCGTACGGCGTGTGGGGCGGCACCGCCACGGTCGCGACCGTGCCGGCCGCGAGCCCGCTGAGCTGCTCGCCGGTGAGGACCTGGGACAGGAAGGCGGCCGACTCGACATACGGCCCGGGGACGGCGTGCCGGCCGATCGCCTCCATCGCGATGACCAGCTCGACCGGGGTGGCGCCCATGCCGTCGAACTCCTCGGGCACCAGCAGCGCGTGCACCCCTTGCTCAGCCAGGGTGTGCCACAGGCCGAGGCCTGGAGCGCTGTCACCCTCGGCCCAGGCGCGGGCAGCGGCGACCGTGTCGGCACCGGCCAGCAGCTTCTCGAGGGTGCGGGCGAAGTCGGCCTGCTCCCCGGTGTGGGTGAACCTCATCGTCGCGGCTCCTTCGGCAGGCCGAGGATGCGCTCGGCCACGATGTTGCGCTGGATCTCGTTGGTGCCTGCATAGATCGGACCGGACAGCGAGAAGACGTAGCCGTCGGTCCAGGGCGACTCGACCTCCGCCTCGGGGCCCAGGAGGTCGAGGGCGGTCTCGTGGAGGGCGACGTCGAGCTCGGACCAGAACACCTTGTTGACCGAGCCGGCCGTCCCCATGTCGCCACCGGCCGCGAGGCGGGTGACGGTGCCCCACGTGTAGAGGCGGTAGGCCTGGGCCTTGATCCAGGCGTCGGCCACCGCGTCGGCGGCCGAGGCGCGTTCCGGTTCGCTGCCCGCGCTCGCGAAGAGGTCGACGAGCCGGTCGGCTGCGGCGCAGAAGCGGCCGGGGGAGCGCAGCGAGAGCCCGCGTTCGTTGCCCGCGGTCGACATCGCGACCCGCCAGCCGTCGCCGGGGGCGCCGAGCACGTCGGCGTCGGCGACGAAGACGTCGTCGAAGAAGATCTCGGCGAACCCTGACTCGCCGTCGAGCTGGGGGATCGGTCGCACGGTGATGCCGTCGCTGTCGAGGGGGAAGCAGAAGTAGGTCAGCCCCGCGTGCCGTGACGCCTCGGGGTCGGAGCGGAACAGCCCGAACCCCCAGTGGGCGAGGGCCGCACGTGAGGACCAGGTCTTCTGGCCGTTCAGCCGCCAGCCGCCCTCGACCCGGGTCGCCGTGGACTTCAGCGACGCGAGGTCGGAGCCTGCCTCGGGTTCCGACCAGGCCTGGGCCCAGATCTGCTCGCCGCTCGCCATGGTCGGCAGGTAGCGCTGCTGCTGGTCCGGGGTGCCGTGGTCGAAGATGATCGGCGCGAGCAGGAAGATCCCGTTCTGGGAGACCCGCCCGGGTGCGCCGGCGCGGTAGTACTCCTCCTCGAAGATCACCCACTCCACGAGGTTCGCCCCCCGCCCACCGAACTCCTCGGGCCACGAGACGACGGCCCAGCGGGCGTCGAAGAGCTTCTTCTCCCACGCCTGGTGGGCCACGAAGCCCTCCGCGGTGTCCATCGACGCCAGCGGGCTCGCCGGCACGTTGGCCGCGAGCCACTCGCGCGCCTCGGCCTGGAAGGCGAGCTCCGACTCGGTCAGGTCCAGATCCATTCAGCTCTCCTCGGAGGTCGGTCGAAGCTCGTTCTTCAGCACCTTGCCGGCGAGGTTGCGGGGGAGCGCCTCGATGATCTCCACCTGCCGAGGCACCTTGTAGTTCGCGAGCCGCTCGCGCGCGCACTCGAGCACCGCGTCCTCGGTGACCGAGCCGACGACATAGGCGCGGCCCACCTCACCCAGACGGTCGTCCGGGACCCCGACCACGGCGACGTCGTAGACCCCCTCGAGCCGGGCCAGGACCTGCTCGACCTCTGCCGGATAGACGTTGAAGCCACCCGAGATGTACATGTCCTTGAGCCGGTCGGTGATCCGCAGGTTGCCATCGGCGTCGATCGTCCCCACGTCGCCGGTGTGCAGCCAGCCGTCGGCGTCGATGGCCTCGGCGGTGGCGGCAGGGTCGTCGAGATATCCGAGCATGACGTTCTCGCCCCTGACCAGCAGCTCGCCGGCCGTGCCCTCGGGGGCGCCGTCCGGCACGTCGATGCGGGTCTCCATGCCGGGCACCGCGCGCCCGCACGACGTGGCCACCGTCTCCGCGGACTCGTCGCCGCGGCACATCGTGACGACCACTGCCTCGGTCATCCCGAAGGCCGTGACGACCTGCTCGATCGCGAGGCCGTCGGGGGCTGCAGCCCGCATTCGCTCGATCAGGACGACCGGGATCACGGCTGCGCCGGTGACAGCCAGCCGGATCGACGACAGGTCGTGGCGCGTGTGCACCCCGGCAGCCAGGATCGAGGAGAAGATCGCCGGCGCGCCGGGCAGCACGGTGATCTGCTCCGACTCGACCAGGGCGGCGACCTGCTCGACGTCGAAGGTCGCGAGCGGATAGAGGGTGGCTCCGGTCACCAGCCCGGTGATGATCCCGACCTTGTAGCCGAAGGCGTGGAAGAACGGGTTGACGACCAGGTAGCGGTCGCCGGCGTGCACCCCGCCGAGCTCGCCCCAGGCACGGGCGACGCCGACGGTCTGCCGGTGGGCACTCATGGCGCCCTTGGGCTGGCCCGTGGTGCCCGAGGTGAAGAGGATGTCCGCCACGTCGTCCGGACGTACGGCGCTCGCCACCTCGTCGATGTCGCCGGGCTCTGCGTCGGGCAGCTCGTGGACGTCGACGGTGTCGATCAGGGAGGGGAGGCTGCTCGCGGCGCTCACCTCCTCGCGCTGGCTGCGCCCGAGGAACCCGTCGGCCAGGACGAGCAGCCGGGCGCTGGTGCGGTCGACGAGGTCAGCCACCTCGTGCCCGGTGTAGCGGGAGTTGGCCGGGACCAGCGCGCCGCCGGCGTAGGAGACGGCGAGTGCGGCGACGACCCAGTCGATGCTGTTCGGAGCCCAGACCACGACCCGGTCGCCCGGGGACACGCCCAGGTCGCGATAGCCGGCCGCCGTTCGGCGTACGCGGGAGAGCAGGTCGCTGAACGTCAGGGTCTGGTCGTCCTCGACGTAGGCCACCCGGTCTGCGAACGTCTCTGCCGCCGCCCGCAGCACGCCGGGAATGGTGGCGGCCGGGATGGTGTCGGTCATCTGCTGTCCTTCCGGAGCCGTGTGCGAGCAAACCAAACGTTTGCTTGGTAGGGTATCAGGCATGAGCAGCACCATCGACGAGGAGTTTCGGACCGAGGTCCGCGACTGGCTCGCAGAACACCTCAGCGGCGAGTGGGCCGACTACCGGGGTCTCGGCGGACCGGGCCGCGAGCACGAGGCCCACGAGCAGCGCCTCGCCTGGAACCGTCACCTCGCAGAGCACGGCTGGACGTGCGTGGGTTGGCCGGTCGAGCACGGCGGCCGGGGCCTGAGCCTGTCGCAGCAGGTCGTCTTCCACGAGGAATACGCGTTGTCCCGCGCCCCCGCCCGGGTCAACCACCTCGGTGAGGAGCTCCTCGGTCCGACGCTGCTGGCCTACGGCACCGACGAGCAGAAGGCGCAGTTCCTGCCCAGGATCAAGGACGTCACCGAGCTGTGGTGCCAGGGCTACTCGGAGCCCAACGCCGGCTCCGACCTGGCGAACGTGCAGACCAAGGCCCGCCTCGACGGGGACGGCACCGAGCAGCACTGGGTCATCGACGGCCAGAAGGTCTGGACCTCCGACGCCCACCAGGCCGACTGGATCTTCGTGCTCGCCCGCACCGAGCCGGGGTCCCAGCGCCACCGCGGTCTCTCCTTCCTGCTCGTGCCCCTCGACCAGGACGGCGTCGAGGTCCGCCCGATCGAGCAGCTCACCGGCGGCTCGGAGTTCAACGAGGTGTTCTTCACCGGTGCCCGCACCGCCGCCGACCTCGTGGTCGGAGCGCCAGGCCAGGGCTGGGCGGTCGCGATGGCACTGCTGGGCTTCGAGCGCGGCGTCTCCACCCTGGCCCAGCAGGTCGGGTTCGAGCGCGAGCTCGACGCCCTGGTCGAGCTCGCCCGGGCCAACGGGACCTTCGACGACCCGGTGCTGCGTGACCGGCTCGCGCAGGCCAAGGTCGGCCTCGTCGTGATGAAGGCCAACGTGCTGCGCACGCTCGACGACCCAGCACCCGGTGCCGAGTCGATCGCCAAGCTGACGTGGGCCAACTGGCACCGCGACCTCGGCGAGCTGGCCATGGCGATCGCCGGCCCCGACGCCCTCACCGCCGGCAGGCCCGGCGCGCCGGACCTCGACATCTGGCAGCGTCTCTTCCTCTTCACCCGCGCCGACACCATCTATGGCGGCAGCGACGAGATCCAGCGCAACATCCTCGCCGAGCGTGTGCTCGGCCTACCCAAGGAGCCCCGCGGATGACAACCACCAGGCCAGAGCAGCCCGTTCCCGACTACGTCGCCCCGCACGACCTCCTGCTCGGCAAGGTGGTCGTCGTGACCGCCGCCGCAGGCGCGGGCATCGGGGCTGCGGTCGTTCGCCGCGCCCTCGAGGAGGGCGCCGCGGGAGTCGTGTTCTCCGACACCCACGAGCGCCGGATCGCCGAGGCCCAGGAGGCGTTGGCGGCGGAGTTCGGCGCCGACCGGGTGCGGTCGCTCGTCTGCGACGTGACCAACGAGGACGACGTCACCGCCCTGCTCGATGCGGCCGACGAGCTCGGCGGGGTCGACGTGATGATCAACAACGCCGGACTCGGCGGCACGGTGCCGATCACCGAGATGACCGACGAGCAGTGGAGCAGGGTCCTCGACATCACGCTGACGGGAACCATGCGCTGCGTGCGCGCCGCCAGCAACCGGATGATCGCCGCCGGCACCAGGGGCGTGATCGTCAACAACGCCTCGGTGATCGGCTGGCGGGCCCAGGAGGGCCAGGCCCACTACGCGGCCGCCAAGGCCGGGGTGATGGCGCTGACCCGCTGCGCCGCGCTCGACGTCGCGCCGCACGGCATCCGGGTCAACGCGGTCTCGCCTTCCCTGGCGATGCACCCGTTCCTGGCCAAGGTCACCAGCGACGAGCTGCTGCACGAGCTCAAGCAGCGAGAGGCCTTCGGCCGGGCTGCCGAGCCGTGGGAGGTCGCCAACGTGATGGTCTTCCTGGCCAGTGACTATTCCTCCTACCTCACCGGTGAGGTCCTGTCGGTGAGCAGCCAGCATGCTTGACCCCGTCGCCTCGACCCGGCGCGAGGAGCTGCTCGCCATCGCGGCAGCGCTCTTCGCCGAGAAGGGCTATCGCTCGACCACGGTCCGCGACATCGCCGACGCGGCCGGTATCCTCAGCGGCAGTCTCTATCACCACTTCGACTCCAAGGAGTCGATGCTCGACGAGATCCTGCGCTCCTTCCAGGACGAGCTCTTCGCGGCGTACGCCGATGTGCTGGCCTCCGACGACGACGCCCGGACCAAGCTCGAGCGCGTCGTGCGACTCTCCTTCCAGGCGATCGACCAGCACCCGGCCGAGGTGGCGATCTTCCAGAACGACGCCGCCTACCTCGGTGCCTTCGACCGCTTCGCCTATCTCGCCGAGCGGGCGGATCAGTCCAGGGGGATCTGGCTCGGACTGCTTCGCGAGGGTGTCGCGACCGGTGTGCTTCGTCCGGACATCGACATCGACCTCGTCCACCGCTTCATCCGGGACACGGTCTGGGTCGCCGTGCGGTGGTATCGCCCCGGCGGTGAGCTCACCCACAGCGACGTGGCCGACCAATACCTCACGATCCTCCTCGAAGGGATAGCTCATGCCTGAAGCCTTCATCGTCGACGCGGTCCGCACCCCGGTCGGCAAGCGCGGCGGCTCGCTCGCCGCGATGCACTCCGCCGACCTGGGCGCGCACGTGCTCTCCGCCCTGGTCGAGCGCACCGGCGTCGATGCCGGGCTCGTCGACGACGTCATCATGGGCTGCTGCGACACCATCGGCTCGCAGGCCGGCGACGTCGCCCGCACGGCCTGGCTGGTCGCCGGTCTGCCTGACCACGTGCCCGGCGTGACCATCGACCGACAGTGCGGCTCGTCGCAGCAGGCCGTGCACTTCGCGGCACAGGGCGTGATGTCGGGAACCCAGGACCTCGTGATCGCCGGCGGGCTGCAGAACATGTCGGCCATCCCGATCAGCGCCGCGATGCTCGTGGCCGACCAGTACGGGTTCACCACGCCGTTCGCCGAGTCCCCGGGGTGGGTGGCTCGCTACGGCGACGTCGAGGTCTCGCAGTTCAGCTCAGCCCAGATGATCGCCGAGAAGTGGGACATCAGTCGCCAGAACATGGAGGCCTTTGCGCTGGCCTCCCACGAGCGGGCCCGCCGAGCCATCGCGGAGGGTCGCTTCGACAACGAGATCGCGCCGGTGACCCTGCCGGACGGGACCGTCTTCAGCACCGACGAGTGCCCGCGCGAGACGTCGCTGGAGAAGATGGCCGGACTGCAGCCGCTCGCCCCCGAGGGGCGCATCACCGCAGCGGTGGCCAGCCAGATCTGTGACGCGTCCTCGGCGATGCTGATCGCCTCCGAGGCAGCCGTCGCCGAGCACGGGCTGACCCCACGAGCCAGGATCCACCACCTCTCGGTGCGCGGTGACGACCCGATCTGGATGCTGACCGGCCCGATCGCGGCGACCCGGCACGCCCTGGCCAAGTCCGGGCTCGCCGTCTCCGACATCGACCTGTTCGAGTGCAACGAGGCCTTCGCCAGCGTCGTGCTGGCGTGGATGAAGGAGCTCGACGTCCCGCACGACAAGGTCAACGTCAACGGCGGGGGCATCGCGCTGGGACACCCGATCGGCGCCACCGGCACCCGACTGATGACCACGATGCTCAACGAGCTCGAGCGCACCGGCGGCCGCTTCGGCCTGCAGACGATGTGCGAGGGCGGTGGTCAGGCCAACGTGACCATCATCGAGCGGCTCTGACCCGACCGGCCCTGACCCGGCCGGCCCTGACCGGACCGGCTCTGGCCCGACCGGCCTGACTCGGACGCCGCAGTCGCGTCCAGGCGAACCCCGCCAGTGCGATCAGCACCGGCCACAGGGCGAGGCGTTCGAGAGCCCCCGATGCGGGGCTGTCGCCGGCGACCACGAACGCCGTGGCCGCGGCCCCGGTCACGGCTCCCGTCAACAGCAGTGCCCTGGCAAGGCGTGGCTGCTCGGCGCGCAACCGTGCTCCGAGGACGACCAGCGCGACCGGCTGGGCGACGAAGAGCGGCGTCGCGGCGATCGCATGCAGGGTGGTGTCCTGGTCGAGCGGCGCCAGACCGGTGGCCACCGAGCTCAGACCGGAGACCACGAGCAGCCCCGTGACCCACGGTCCCAGCGGGCGCGCGAGCAGCACCGCACCGCTGGTCAGCAACACCCCGAAGGCCATGAAGGAGCCGTTCATCAGCTCATGACGCGGTGAGCAGTATGCCGCGGAGCAGCCGACCTCTCCGAGCCGGCTGACAGAGTCGGAGACGAAGCTGTAGCCGCCGGTCGTCGCTGCCGCGACCACGAGCTCGGTCGCCATGTAGGCGGGCCGGACGAGGAGTGCGAACGCCCCCCAGCGCGCGAGTCGGCCGGTGCGGACCCCGTCGTGTCGTGCAGTGGCTGTCGTCACCCGCAGCTGCTAGCGGGGCTTGGGGAGCACGGGCACGTGTGCGCGGCAGCCCGGGCCGGCGCACTTCTCGAGCTTGTCGAGATGGCGCGCCAGGATCCGGCGGATGCGCTGGTAGCGCGGGTCGGTGGCGACGTTGTCGAGCTGGTGGGGGTCGGTGACGCGGTCGGTCAGCTCGACCAGCCGCGGACCCTGCCAACGCACCAGGGTGTAGCGATTGGTGCGCACCCCGCGCCAGCGCCAGGCAGTCGCCTTGTCCTTGCCCCTGGACCCCGCCTGCAGGAGCAACCCACGATCACGCTGCCGCTTGTCCTCGACGGCGTGGCCCAGCACGCTCCGGCCGTCGATGTCGATCATCGGGTCGGCGTCGGCCAGCTCGGCGATCGTCGGGGCCAGGTCGACGATCGCGACGGTCTGGCGGCGGCGTTCACCGGCCGGGAGGTCGGGTCCGCGCATCAGCAGCGGCACCCGGATCGCCTCCTCGTAGGGGACGTTCTTGCCGACGAGACGGTGCTCGCCGAACAGGTAGCCGTTGTCGCTGGTGAACAGGATGACCGTCTCGTCGAGGGTGCCGGCGGCCTCGAGGGCAGCCACGATCCCCGCGACTCCCTCGTCGAGGGCGGCCAGGGCGCGGACGCGCTGGGTGAAGAGCGTCTGCTGGGCCACCGGGTCGACCAACGGGGAACGCCTGACGTCCTTGTGCTTCTCGGAGACGTCCGCCTCGTTGAAGGCGGGGGACTTCAGCGACGGGAGCTTGGCGTCCCCGAGCACGTCGGCGTGACGGTCGGCGGCTGGCGGCGGACCGGAGCAGTCGATCGTGTCGTTGCCCTCGCAGGTGCCGTGGGGGGCCACGAAACTGGACCAGACGAAGAACGGCTCGCTCGTCGAGCTGAACGTCGTGACCATGTCGGCGGACTGCTGGGCCACGACGTCGGTGCTGTAGTCCTCCGGTCCGTGCTGCACGAGCTCGCCGTTGTCGTACTGCACGAACGAGTGGTAGTCCGACAGCACACCGACGATCGGCTTCCACTGGTCCCAGCCCGGCTCGATGCTGTCGGTCTCGTCGTAGCCGTGGAGATACTTGCCGGTGAAGCCGGTGCGATAGCCGGCCTCCTGGAGCCACACCGGCAGCGCCGTGCGCGGTTCGAAGTTCTCGTGCCCACCCCAGGGCGGCGAGTTGGTGCGCACCCCGTTGTTCTGGGCGTACTGCCCGGTGAGGATCTGGGCCCGTGCCGGGCAGCAGTTGGGGTGCGGGGCGATCATGTTGTCGAAGCGCAGGCCCGCCTTGCCGAGCAGGCGCCGGGTCCTGGGCAGCCACTGCATCTCGCGCGCGGTCTGGTCGTCGGCGGTGATCAGCACGATGTTGGGCCGGTCGCCGACGCTGACTCCCGCGGTCGACGCTGGCGGGGACGAGGCGGCGCCCTTGTCGGCGCCGGTGCTGCAGCTGACGAGGAGGCCGACCACCAGCACGATGGGCGCCAGGATGCCGACGCGACGAGAGGAGGACACGGAGCAACCCTACGTTCCGCCCCAGCGGCGTCTGACATGATCGGGCGCCATGATGGCCTTCACCGAGCACGACTTCGTGCTGCTGGCCATGCCGAAGTGTGCGTCGACCGCGATCGAGTCGGCGCTGGCGCCATACGCGTCGCTGGTCGTCGACCGGCCGCCGAGCCGCAAGCACCTGGGGTGCTCGGGCTTCACGAGGAGGATCGCTCCCGACCTCGCGGCCGACGGGCACCCGCGGGACTCCTACGAGCTGGTGACGATGTTCCGGGACCCGGTCGAGTGGCTCGCGTCGTGGTGGCGCTACCGCGCCAGGCTGCCTGAGGATGTCGACAACTCCACCTCGGACCTGTCCTTCGACGAGTTCGCCCGGCTGTACGTCGATGGCGACCCCACGGCGCCGACGCCGCGCGGTCGCCCTGCCCAGTTCCTCACCATGGACGGCGTCGTGGAGGTGGACCGGATCTTCGCGGTCGACCGCCCCGACGCGTGGCTCCCGTGGTTCTCCGACCGCCTGGGCGCCGACGTGCACGTGGAGCGACGCAACGTCTCACGACGGCGTCCGACGCCGGACCTCAGCGCGGCGGTGCGTGCAGACCTGGTCGACTACTTCGCGCCCGAGCTGGCCGTCCACCAGCGACTGGCCGCGACCGGTGAGTGGGCAGGCGCTCGGGGGACGCCGCTCGACGTGCCGACGCGACGCCGCGGCACCGCAGCGGTCGGGGACGCTCAGAAGTCGTAGCCGAACTCGGCGATGTCGCGTGCATAGACCTCACCGATCCGGTCCCGGGCCTCGGGGGAGTAGTAGTCGCGATAGGACCCGTGCGACGTGGTGTTGCGCCGGGGGATCGGGGTCACCGGCAGGCCCAGCGTGCGCTGGACGTGTGCCATGTCGTCGCCCAGCGACTCGGTGCGGCCGATGAAGTCGGCCCGCCGGTCGCCGGCGACGAGGTAGTCGAGCTGGGGCATCGCCAGCCGCTCGAGCTCGGACGTCCCGCGCAGGACGAACTCCTCGAAGTCGGCATATTCGGCGACTGCTCGCCACAGCGGGTTGCCGTCGCGGGTCGAGCCCCACTGTCGGTCCTGCGGCCGCCCGGAGGCGGGTCCCCAGCGGCGGTCCCACGTCTCGATCATGGAATACCACGACACCATCCGCGCCCACGGGTTGCGGACGAAGCCGAAGGACCAGTGGTCGCCGAGCTCGGGGTGCTGCGTCAGGATCCGCCGGAGGCGGGCGTGGCGCTGCTTGCCCACGGTGCGTGCGTCCGGGCACGCCTCGCGCAGCAGCTGCTCGATCGATGCGCCACCGGTCTTGGGGATGTGGACGAACAGCATCCGGCGTTCGTCGGAGATCAACACCGGCTCAGGCTAGAGGATGGCCGCCGCGGTCCTCAGAGCACGGCACCGTGTGCGCGGCGCAGCTCGGAGACGGCCTGGGTCACCACGCGGTCGATCAGCTCCTCGCAGGTCGGCAGGTCGTCGAGCACGCCGACCACCTGTCCGGCGGCCAGGACCCCGGCCGAGGTGTCACCCTCGACCAGTCCGGCCTTGAGCATCGTCGGCGTGTTGGCGGCCAGCGCCATCTGCGCCATCGATCGCCCCTGGGCCTTGCGCATGGCGCGGCCGTCGACGGCCAGCTCGCGCCACGACATCTGCGAGTCGCGCTTGAACTCCAGCGTGCGCCTGATCGTGGGGGTAGTCGTCGGAACCGTGAGGACTCCTCGATCTCCTCGACCAGCGGGGTGCGCAGCATCCGGTGCGGCATCCCGTCGACCTTGTCGGTCACGACCGTGCCGTTGAGGTCGTAGCCGAGGTAGAGCCGCTTGACGGCCTCGGGGACCGAGCTGTCGGCCGTCAGCAGGAACCGCGTGCCCATGCCGATCCCCGCAGCGCCGTACGACAACGCTGCCGCGAGGCCGCGGCCGTCGAAGTAGCCGCCGGCTGCGATGACCGGGATGTCGCTGCCCGAGCCGGCCAGCGCGTCGAGGACGGTGGGCAGCAGGAGCGACGTCGGGACGCTGCCGGTGTGGCCGCCGCCCTCACCGCCCTGGATCATCACCGCGTCGGCACCCCACCCGGCGACCTTCACCGCGTGCTTGGGCAGGCCGACGCTGGGGATCACGACGATGTCGTGCTCCTTGAGCCTGGCGATCAGCTCGGGCTTGGGGGCGAGGGCGAAGCTGGCGACCTTGACGCCGTGCTCGATCAGCAGGTCGCACCTCGAGGGCGCGTCGGCGGCGTCGGCGCGCAGGTTGACCCCGAACGGGGCGTCGGTGCGGCCCTTCACCTCGATGATCGCCTGCTCGAGCTCGGCGTGGGTCATGGTGGCGCTGGCGAGGATGCCCAGGCCGCCGGCGTTGGCGGTGCCGCTGACGAGGCGCGGGCCCGCGACCCAGCCCATGCCGGTCTGGACGACCGGGTGGCGGACACCGGTCAGCTCGGTGAGCGGGGTGCGCAGCTGTTGCTCAAGCACTGGGGACCTCCCGCTCGCGCAGCTTCCTGGGGTCGAGGACCTCGCGGATGAGCATCAGCTCGGCGGCGGTCGGCACGCGCGTGGTGCTGACGTCGGCGTCCGACCCCGAACCCAGGCCGGCGATCTCGAACCCGCTCGCGGCCCGGACCTCGTCGAGGCTGACGCCGGGGTGGACCGACAGGAGACGAACGGTGTCGTCGGGACCGTTGACGTCGAAGACGCCGAGGTTGGTGACGATCCGGTGGATGTCGTTGAAGCGGCTGGCGGCGGGGCCGGCCTCGCGGGCCAGCTTGGGGCCGACGCCGCTGACCACGTCGACCTGCTCGACGAAGACGCGGGGGCTCTGCTTGGCCACCCAGTAGGACGTCCGGTTGTTGACGGTGTTGCCGGGAGCGCCTCGGGAGCCGAGGAGCTGACGCCTGGGCTGGGCGAAGTCGCCGATCGCGGAGATGTTCTGGTTGCCGTGGCGGTCGATCTGGGTGGCGCCCATCATCACGTGCCGCTTGCCGTAGGCCACGACGTCGAAGACCCGGCGGAAGGGGATCCACCCCTCGACCACGTCGCCCTTGGCGAAGAGGGGCGGCACGCCGCCCAGGAACAGTGACTCGCCGTCGGAGATGACCAGGTCGGGGTTGGACGTGAGCTTGGCCAGCCGCACGCCCAGCATCGGCATGATGCCCATCGGCGAGCCGAAGATCTCGCCGTCGTCGGAGAACGCGTCGGCGACCGCAGCGGCGCAGACCTCTGCGCGGCTGATCTCGGTGCCGGTCTCGGTCTTGGTCTCGGTGCTCATGCCTGCTCCTTCGTCCAGTCGGCGACCGCGGCCTGGTAGGCGTCCTCGTCGCCCGAGAGGAACCGCTGCTTGAAAGCGGCCCATGCCTCCGGGTCCGCAGCGCTCCTGGCGTAGTGCTTCTGGAATTTCTCGTCCCGCTCGTAGTCAGGGGTGCACGTGGTGAAGTGCGCCCCGTTGGGGGTCTCGACCACACCCGTGACCATCATCCGGTTGAGCAGCAGCCGCTGCACGGGTGTGTCGACGCTCAGCCCGGCGGTGTCGACGACCTGCTCGCAGGAGACGAACACCTGGTCGGCCGCCATCGCGAAGAGGTCGTCGAAGTAGGGGTCCGGGCCGAGGTAGGACGCGTTGCCGTGGGCGTCGGCGCGGTTCATGTGCACCAGGGCCACGTCGAGCCTCAGGGCCGGTACGGCGACCAGCTCCTCGAGCTCGCCGTCGGGGGCGGGATAGGGGCTGGTCACCAGCTTGAGGTCGGGGTTGTTGCGCAGGACGTCGGAGCCCAGACCGGCCCGCATCGGCAGGAAGGGCAGCCGCTCGGAGGCCGCCTTGAGGCCGGTGAAGAACATGCCCTCGTCCCACTCGCAGATCTCCGGGATGGTCCGGTTCTGCCGGGCCAGGCCGAAGAGCGGCTCGAGCGGGATGGAGTCGAGGGAGACGAACGCATAGACGAGCTTCTTGATCTTGCCGGCGTCCGCGAGCAGCCCGACGTCCGCGCCGCCCCAGGACACGATGGTCAGGTCGGTCAGGTCGGAGCGGAGGATCGCGCGCACCAACGCCATCGGCTTGCGCCGCGGGCCCCAGCCGCCGATGCCGATGGTCATGCCGCTCTCGAGGCGCCCGACCACCTCGTCGATCGTCATCTGCTTGGTCCGTGGCTTCACTGCTTGCTCTTTTCGGTTCCGGAACTGTGTGCACTCTTCGCCGTGCCGGCGAAGGTGTCCCTCAGCTCGTCGCTGACGCCCATCAGGTTGAGCTCCATCGTGAAGCCCTGCTCGAAGCGATAGCTCTTGTTCACGTCGATCGGGTCGATGCCGTTGAGCGCCTCCTTGGCGGCTCGGATCACCCGGGTGTCCTTGTCGGCGATGTCGGCCGCCAGCTCGAGGGCCGTCTCGTCGAGCTGCTCGCGGGGCACCACCGCATAGACCGAGCCGTGCTGCACGAGCTCGGTGGCCTTGATCGTGCGGGCAGTGAAGTAGAGGGTGCGCATCAGGTGCTGCGGCACGAGCCTGGCCATGTGGGTGGCCGCGCCGAGCGCGCCCTGCTTGACCTCGGGCACGCCGAAGTAGGCGTCGTCGCTGACCACCACGATGTCGGCGTTGCCGACCAGGCCCACGCCGCCGCCGAGACAGAATCCGTGGACAGCGGCGATCACCGGCACCGAGCACTCGTAGACGGCCTTGAAGGCGGCGAAGCAACCCTTGTTGGCGCCGATCAGAGCGTCGAAGCCGGCGGAGTTCTGCATCTCCTTGATGTCGACCCCGGCGTTGTAGCCCTTGCCCTCGGCGCGCAGGACGACGACCTTGGTCGCCATGTCGGCGCTGGCCTCGTCGAGCGCGCCGGCCAGGTCGAACCATCCCTGCACCGTCAACGCGTTGACCGGTGGTGCCGCCATCGTGATCACTCGGATCCCGTCGTCTCGCAGCTCGCTCGTGATCGTCATCCCAGTCCTCCGTCGCACAAACCAAACGTTTGCTTGGTAGGCTATCAGCCATGTCGATCTCCCTGGACCTCCCCGGCCGCGTGGTCCTCGTCACTGGTGGCTCCCAAGGCGTCGGCGCCGGGATCGCGGCTCGCTTCGTCGCAGCCGGTGCCGACGTCGTCACCTGCGCCCGGTCCGCCGTCGCTGCGCCGGCCCCGGGCACGACCCACCGGCAGTGCGACGTGCGCGACGCCGACGCGGTCGCGGCCCTGGTCGAGTCGATCGTGCGCAGCCACGGGCGACTGGACGTGCTGGTGAACAACGCCGGCGGAGCGCCGTACGCCCTGGCGGCCGAGGCCTCGCCGCGCCTCCACGACAAGATCCTCGGGCTCAACCTCACCGCGCCGCTGCTGATGGCCCAGGCCGCCAACGCGGTCATGCAGGAGCAGGAGACCGGCGGGGCGATCGTCAACGTCTCCTCGATCAGCGCCCTGCGTCCCTCGCCCGGCACGGCGGCGTACGGCGCCGCCAAGGCCGGTCTCGACTCGCTGACCCGCTCCCTGGCAGTCGAGTGGGCGCCCCGGGTGCGGCTCAACTCGATCAACGTGGGGCTCTGTCGCACCCCGCAGAGCGCCGATCACTACGGCGGCGACGACACGGTCGCCGCGATCGAGGCCACCATCCCGCTCGGCCGGATGGCCGACCCCGAGGAGGTCGGCAACGTCGCCGTCTTCCTCGCCAGCGACCTCGCCTCCTATGTCTCCGGCGCGAGCGTCGAGTGCCACGGAGGCGGCGAACCCCCGATCTTCACCCACGTCCTCACGTCCCTCGGCGGTTGAGGAGGGCGCTCTGCGCCCGTCACGAAACCCCGACGAAAGGAAACCCCATGACCCTGCTCACCGATCGCATCGCCATCGTCACCGGAGCCGGCCGCGGCATCGGGCGCGCCCACGCCCTCGAGCTGGCACGCCAGGGAGCCAAGGTCGTCGTCAACGACTTCGGCGTCTCGCTCGCCGGCGAGGGCACGAGTGAGACCCCGGCCGAGTCGGTCGTCGCGGAGATCGAGGCGATGGGCGGCCAGGCCGTGGTCAACACGGCCGACGTGGCCGACTTCGACCAGGCGCAGGCGATGGTGCAGCAGGCCATCGACACCTTCGGCGGGCTCGACATCCTCGTCAACAACGCCGGCTTCGTCCGCGACCGGATGCTGGTCAACGCCTCCGAGGACGAGTGGGACGCCGTCATCCGGGTCCACCTCAAGGGCCACTTCGCCCCGCTGCGCCACGCTGCGACCTACTGGCGTGCGGAGTCGAAGGCCGACCGCCAGCGCGTCGGGCGCGTCGTCAACACCTCGTCGGGGGCAGGCCTGCAGGGATCGATCGGCCAGAGCGCCTATTCGGCCGCCAAGGCCGGCATCGCGGGCCTCACCCTCGTCGCCGCCGCCGAGCTCGGCCGGGTCGGGGTGTGCGTCAACGCGATCGCTCCGGTGGCGAAGACCCGGATGACCGAGGGCGTGTTCGACGCCAAGCTCCCCGAGCCCGAGGACAACTCGCCTGTCGTCGCGTGGCTGGCCTCGGCCGACTGTGACCTGACCGGCCGGGTGATCGAGATCGAGGGCGGCCGGCTCACGCTGGAGGACGGTTGGCGCCACGGTGCCTCGCGCGACCTCGGCCGACGGTGGGAGGCCGGCGAGGTGGGGGACGCGATGCGCGAGCTGGTCGCCGAGGGGCTCGCGCCCGAGCCGGTCTACGGCACGTGATCACGGGTTGCCTAGGCTCGGGCGCGTGAACCGCTTCCGAGCCCGCAACACGTCAGAGGCAACCCTTCGCTCATCTCCCGACAAGGTGTGGGCGGTGCTCACCGACCCGACGCTGCTGCCCAAGCTGACGCCATACCTCAAACGCATCGACGTCGACGGGGACCGGTGGACCTGGCAGCTGGCCCACATCCCGGTGATGAGTGCGACGATCGCACCCACCTTCACCGAGGTGATGACCTTCGACGAGCCCACGCGCATCGGCTTCGCCCACGACCCGTCGAAGCCCGACGAGCGCACAGGCGTCGAGGGCAGCTATGTCCTGCGGCCGGAGGGGTCGGGCACGCACGTCGCGATCGACCTCGAGATCTGGTGCGACCTCCCGTTGCCGCGGATCTCACGCCTGGCCGTGCAGACGGTGATGCACGGAGTCGTGGCCGGGATGGGCAAGCGGTTCGCCCACAACATGCTGCGCCACCTGGGGGAGTGACATGCGGATCCTCGTCCTCGGCGCCACCGGCTACGTCGGCTCGCGGCTGGTCCCTGCCCTGCTCGACGAGGGCCACGACGTCGTCGCGGCCTCGTCCTCGCCGCCGGATCCCGAGCGGTTCGCCTGGGGTGCCGGCGTCGAGTGGCGCCAGTGCGACGTCACGGACGCCACCGAGGTCGCTGACGCGCTCGTCGGCGTCGACGGCGTGTGTTATCTCGTGCACTCGATGGCCGGGCGGGAGTTCGCCGGCCGCGACCTGTTGGGTGCCCAGGTCGTACGCCGAGCAGTCGACCAGGCCGGCGTCACGCGCCTGGTCTATCTCAGCGGCCTCGTGCCTGACGTGCCGCGCGACGACCTGTCGGCCCACCTCGCCTCCAGGCTCGAGGTCGAGGAGGAGCTCCTCCTCGCCGACGCATCGACGGTGGCGCTCCGGGCCGGGGTGATCATCGGCGCCGGCTCGACGTCCTTCGAGGTCATCCGACAGCTCGGGTCGTTGCTCGTCATCCAGCCCATCCCCGGCTGGATGCGTTCACGTGTCCAGCCGATCGCCGTCACCGACGCGGTGCGTGCGCTGGTGGAGGCCTTCGGGGACTCGTCCGACCTGACGGGGGCCGTGGACATCGGTGGCCCGGACGTCCTGCCCTATCCCAAGCTGCTCGCCAGCCACGACCGGGCCGCTCGGCTGCTGCGCGTCCGGGTGCCGGCCCTGGTCGCGCCCCCGCTCCTGGTCGCGATCGGCACCGCCGGCCTGGTCCGCGCGCCGTTCTGGACCGTCACAGCGCTGGTCGACTCGCTGCGCCACGACATGGTCTGCCGGCCCGAGGCCACCTGGGTGCCGGCCTCCGGGCCTGCGCTCATGACGGTGCGCGAGGCGATGACCCGGGCGGTGACCGGGGTCGGTCTCGAGGGCCCGCTGGCCAGCGATCCTGAGTGGACCCGCCAGCGGGCCCCTCTCCTCGACGCCCTGCGGGCGCCGCGGACGCTCCGGACCGGAGTCGGCCTGCTCCGGCACCGGCTCCGCGTCCTGCGCGACCTTGGTGGTTGAGGGCTACTCCGCGGGTGGGGCCTGCCCCGCGGGTGGGGGCTGCTCTGCGCCGATCCGCTTGAGCAGGTGGCTCAGGTCGGGGTCGCCGCCCCGGAACGCGCGATAGCTGTCCATCGCCTCGACCGAGCCACCGGGTGCGAGCAGGGTGCGACGGAAGTGTTCGCCCGCGTCGCGGCTCAGGCCGCCCTGCTCGGTGAACCAGGCGACCGTGTCGGCGTCCATGATCTCCGACCAGAGGTAGGAGTAGTAGGCCGCCGAATAGCCGCCACCGAAGATGTGGTGGAAGTAGGTCGAGCGGTAGCGCGGCGGGATCGGGGCATGGGCGACGCCCGCACGTTCCAGGGCGGCGCGCTCGAACGCCTCGACGCCCTCGACGTCGGCCGGCAGGTCGGCTGCGGCGGTCTGGTGCCAGGCCTGGTCGAGGATGCAGGCGGCCAGCAGCTCGGCATACCCGAACGTGTCCTTGCCGGCCATGTCGCGCAGCTGCTCGACCCACTCGGGGGGCATCGGCTCGCCTGTCTCGTGGTGCACGGCATAGTCGGCGAGCAGGCTCGGCTCGAACGCCCAGATCTCGTTGACCTGGCTGGGGAACTCGACGAAGTCGCGGGGGACGGCCGTGCCGCTGCAGCTGGGGAAGCGGACGTCGGAGAGCAGGCCGTGCAGGTCGTGGCCGAACTCGTGGAAGAGGGTGATGACGTTGTCCCACGACAGCAGGCTCGGGCTGCCGGGTGCCGGCGGGGGGAAGTTGCAGGTGTTGGTGACGACGGGGGAGTCGTCGAGCAGGTGGCTCTGGTCGACGATGCTGGTCATCCAGGCGCCGCCCTGCTTCGTCGGGCGGGTGTAGGGGTCGATCACCACGGCGCCGAGCACGTCGCCGTTCTCCTCGCGGACCTCATAGACCCGCGCGTCCGGGGTGTAGCCCACGAGGTCGTCGCGGCGGTGGAAGGTGATGCCATAGAGCGCTGTCGCGGCCGCGAAGACACCGTGGGTCAGGACGTTCTCGAGCTCGAGGTAGGGGCGCAGCGCGCCCTGGTCGAGCACCTCCTCCTGGGCGCGCAGCAGGCGTTCGACATACGCCCAGTCCCAGGGCTCGAGCCGCGCGCCCGGCTCGATGGACTCCAGGTGGGCCTGCAGCTGCTGACCGCGCGCCCGGGCGATCTCGAAGGCGGCCGGGCCGAGCCGGCCGAGGATCTCGTTGACGGCCTCGGTGCTGCCCGCGCAGCCGTCCTGGGCGGCATAGGCGGCGTGGTGGGGGAAGCCGAGCAGGCGGGCGCGCTCGTCGCGGAGCCGGGTCATCGCCAGCAGCACGCCGCGGGTGTCGTGCTCGCCCGGCTTGGCCCCTCGCTCGGTGCTGGCCCGGAAGACCCGTTCGCGCACTGCACGGTTGGTGAGGTCGGCGAGGGCAGGCTGGTCGGTGGTGTTGGTGATGGTGATGAGCCAGCCGTCCTGGCCGGCCTGCTTGGCGGCCTCCCGGGCTGCTGACCTGTCGTCCGCACTCAGCCCGTCGAGCTCGGCCTCGTCGGTGATCAGGACACCGGCGGCGTTGCGGCCCGCGACCAGGAGCTGGTCATACTTCGTGGCCAGCGTCGCCAGCTCGGTGTTGAGCTCGCGCAGCCGCTCCTGGTCGTTCTCGGGCAGCGCGATGCCGCCGCGTTCGAAGTCCTTGATCTGCTCGGTCAGGAGGTGGGCCTCCTGGTCGTCGAGGGAGACCTGGCCCTCGTCGGCGCGCCTGCGGAGCTCGGTCAGGCGACGGTAGAGGTCGGGGTTGAGCAGGATCGCGTCCTCGTGCTGGGCCAGTCGCGGGGCGAACTCCTCCTCGATGGCGTCGCGCTCGTCGTTGGTGTCGGCCGACTTGGCGACCCAGAACGCGTTCATCGCCCGCGTCAGCAGTGAGCCGGATCGCTCCCAGGCCTCCAGCACGTTGGCCACCGTGGCGGGATCGGTGTTGCTCGCGATCACCGCCAGCTCCGCCAGGTGCTCGGCCATGCCCCGGTCGATCGCCTCGCGGAAGTCGTCGTCCCTCAGGTTGGCGTAGTCAGGCAGGCCGAACGGGAGCGTCGAGGGGCTCAGGAGCGAGTTGGTCATGTGGCCATCAAAGCAAAGGGGCCGGTATGTATGGGCGTGGGTGCCGGCAGCCCGTCGACGACTCCGAGTTCGGTTCGAATCTCGCAGCTGTGTGCACCCGTCTTCTGCTTCTGGTCGCTGGACTGACGGCGTGCCCACGCAGGTGCAGGGCGTCGGGTCCTTACGGTTCTTCCCGTGGACATCGCACTCGTGGCCTGGCTCGTCGTTGTTGTCTTTGTTGCGCTGCTGGTGGGAGGCAGGGGACAGATTGCCAAGGGCTCGAATGCGCAGGTGGCGAACGGGGCGGTGTTGCTGGTGCTCGCCACCGTTGTCGGTCTGCTGGCCGTTGGCGTGCTGCTCTCGCTGGACGGCTGGTGAGCTCCCGCCTCCGATGAGAGGAGTCCTCTTCATGGGCACGCTCATCGGGGGATCCGTCAGACGCCTGCCCTGTTGTGAAGAAGGTCTTTCTCGGGTCTGGCCTAGGTCCGTCGGTGGAAGGCGACCTTTCCGCCGGGGAGGTGGGTGGTGTCGTAGTGGGGGTCGTGGATGAGTCGGTGGTGGCGGTGGCAGAGCAGTCGGCCGGTGGTGGTGTTGGTGGGGCCGCCTTCTGACCAGGGGTGGTCGTGGTGGGCGTGGCAGGCGGCGGGGGGCAGGTCGCAGCCCTCGGCGGTGCACCCGTTGTCGCGCAGTGCCATCGCCAGACGTTGGGCCTTGGTGTGGAAGCGGCGGGTGCGGCCGAGGTCGAGGACCTCGCAGGGTCCGCCGAGGACGGCGGGGATGATCCCGGCCTCGCAGGCGAGCCGGCGGGCGTGTCCGGGGCTGATGCGGGTGCCGGTGTCGAGGGACGCGGCCGCGAGGCCGCCGAGGAGGGTGTCGAGGCCCATGGTGACCACGACGGTGGCGGTGGTGCCCCCGGCGGCGGGCAGGAGGTCGCAGGGGTAGCCCTCGATCCACTCGACCAGCGCCCACCCGAGGCGGGCGTACAGCGGCCGCGGGTCCTCCGGTGCCGGGGTCGCGACCGGCGCGCTGTCGGGGTCGGTGACGGCCTGGTGCCTGGGGTTGGTGATGGCGAGGAGCTGCTTGCGCATCGCCTCAGCTGCGGCGGTGGGGATGGTGAACCGGCCGGTGGTGGTGCCGTCGTGGTTGTCGCGCAGGGTGAGGGTGACCTTGCGGGCTGCGGCTGCTTCCTCATCGGCCAGTGCTTTGGCTTCGGCTGCTTCCCCGACGGCT